>CAADHA010000059.1 GCA_900696685.1 uncultured Planctomycetota bacterium | reverse complement strand
GCTGTTTCGATTGACCCCGCGGGGGGTCGCGGACAGGGCCTTCGCGGGACAGAGTGCAAATCGTTGGTTTGCCTATCCCTGCCCCCAAAGCCGTCTCCCGACTTACACGAGCTTCGGTGCAAGGCGCAGTTCTCCGAACTTGCGCCGCTCCAGCATCTCGATGAAAGCCTCCATCCGGGTCTGGACCACCGCATCGGAGACCGCGCGCGAATCGGTATGATCCCCGTCGACCATCAAGACCGGGATGTTCAGATTGGTTTCCACTGCTCTCTTCAGATCGAGAGAGCCAAGCGAATCCGGCTTGCAACTGCGGTTCGAGTGGATGATCAAGCCATCGGCCTGGTACAGCTTGAGCATGTTGCTGATCTTCTCGATCTTGTGCAGGACGCTCTGGTTCATCGTTATGGCCGTCGAGTAGGCGCGTCCCATCGAGCGCAACGGGTCCTTCGGGTCCACGGAACGCACCCAGTGATAGAGGTAGGTCGCGCCGACAATGACCGCACCATAGGCCGACAACCGCCTTACGGTCGAGCCGAGTCCGAACCAGAACGGGATGTTGTCCCAGACGAGCCTGAAGCGTTCCTCACCGGCGGCAACGTATCCGATTCGAATGCGTTCCAACAGCTCCTCGTAGAGGGTCTTGTAGACGTCTACCGCCGCCTGGGTTCCACGCAAACAGACGATCGGCCCCATGTTGACCAGGATATCCGTCGTGGTGATGGGAGACGGGTTGGTCGCTCCGAGTTCCAGGCATTTCCGCCAGTACTCGTGGGCCGTTTCCGCAAGTTCGACGACCTCCTCGAGGCGGGCGTAGTCGTAAGGTTTCCCGGTCAGGGCCTCGATTTGAAAAATGCAGTCTTCGAGCTGCGCGACGATATAGTCGACCGAGTGATCCGTTATCGCACCGGAAAAGTTGTACGGCATGTCCACCATCGCGAATCGGCAGGCATAGAACCGCTCGAGTTCCTCGAACCATTTGGTGACGGTGGTGCAGCTCGACGTCGCGCAGAACACGATGTCCGGCGCCGGCATTCCGCCCCAGGGACTCGTGCCGCCCTTGCGAACGCCCAGATCGCAACGCACGTAAGAACATGTCTCTTGAGAAAGACCTGCCGCCTCGGCAAGCTCCGACAATTCCGGACCCAAAGCCTTCGCCCCACAGGTCGCGGCATGGTTCTCCGGAAACAGGACATCGATGTCCGCCGCAAGCAGGAGCTCCGTCGGCATCATGACCGTCGCCCAGGCGACCTTGCGGCCACGCGCCTGACTCTCGCGGCAGTTGGCGTAGTACTCCTTCATGACCTGTTGCGTCAGCGCGGTGGCCTTGAGCTGCATCTTGGACATTGGGTTTCCTCAGGAGATGGACTCTGCAAATGCCGAGAGCCGCGTTTGCAGCGAACCCGTTGCGCCCAGGCCTTCTTCGAAATCGATCACGATGTGGCGTATGTTTCGCTGCTGCAACTCCTCTCGCAGGTAGCGCAGATCGAACCACTCCGGTTCGCAGAACTTGGGGACCATGAGGACGACACCCTTTGCCTTGCTCTGGGCGATCTGATCCAGCATTCGGACATGGCGCTGCGAGTCCTCGGCGTGGCGAATCGCCATCGGGGCCGAGCGGCAGTAGGCCTGGGCGATGCTGGTGTACGGGTTGCCCGTCGACGAGACCGGGGCGCTGCCCCGAACGCCGAGAAACAGATCGTCGTCCGCGATCCGCAGACCGGCCTCGTCGAAGCATCGCAGCATCCCTGGATGCGGTAGTTGGCACGACAAACCCGAGACGACGACGGGAACGCCACGAAGCGGCTCGACGGTTTGCTGCCCATCCGAAATCGCTTCAGCGACCAGGGAACAGTATTCGTCCGAATGAAGTATCGTTCCCGCGCGCAAAATGGTGGCAACCTCGGCCATCGCGACGTTGCGGGTTCGTCTCCAATCGCAAAAGCCATTCATGGCCTGGCGCAACCGGTTGACCGCAGCGATCCCCGCTTGGAACTGCTCGTCGCGCAGTGGCTCACCGGTCAGCTTCTCGGCAACGCGACGAAGCTCTGCTGCCAGATAGACGACGGCTGCCGGACTGTCCACCCGCTCCGGGAGATTGGCCATCTCGACGACGAACTTTCCCGCCAGGTTGTAGCTCCAGATGCTGCCCACCAGTTTCAGGGAATCGCAGACGGGTGGAAACAGCACGGCGTCGAGCCCGTCGTAGGCATTCGTGAAGGCGTACTCGGTAACCGATCGAACCAGGGAGCACGTGAACTGCTGAATGTAGGCATCGGCTATCGATATCTCGACGTCGCCTCCCCACAATCCGACAGGCAGCCCGCCGGCGCCGTAGATCGGCTCCAGCGGGACGTACGTTGGAAGAAAGCCGATGGCCTTTCCCCCCGGATTGGCCTTCTTCCACTCCGCCACGTAGGCCATCGGGTCGGCGACGACGCTTTCGCATCTGGCCAGCAAGGTCGTATAACCGTTGCTCATTTCGGGTTCTCGCTGTCGTGGCCGCGTTGATGCTTTTCTCTGGCGATCAAGGCTGCACCCAGGGCTCCCATGACTTGTGAGTTGTCATTGAAGTTCAGTGACGTGGAGAGTGCGGCGGACAGCGCGGTTCGCATGCCGACGTTGCGTGCGACACCACCGCTCATCGTCAACTCGTTCATCACACCGACGCGTTTGACGAGTCCGGTCACACGATGGGCTACCGACTCGTGAATGCCTCGGGCTATGTCGGCGGAAGCGGCGCCGTCGGCAACGTGTGAAACGACTTCCGATTCGCCGAAGACCGTGCAGAAGCTGCTGATCTTCTGTGGTTGCTCGGATGTGAGGGCCAGCGGCCCGAGTTCTTCGACGTCGACCTCCAGGGCGCGCGCCATGACTTCCAGGAAGCGGCCCGTTCCGGCGGCGCATTTGTCGTTCATGACGAAGTTTTCGACTTCACCATTCGAGGACACCCGGATGACCTTGGTATCCTGCCCGCCGATGTCGATGATCGTCCTCGTCCCTGGAAACAGACGAACGGCTCCCATCGCATGACAGGTTATCTCCGTGACTTGGTGATCGGCCTCGACACGCTTTCGCCCATAACCGGTGGCAATCCTGAAGCCGATGGAGCCAAGGTCCACGCCGCCGCTGTCGGCTGCAAGCTTCAGCGCGGCTTCCACCGCCGTCACGACCCTTGCCCCCGTCGCGACAATGCCTTGTGATACCAGATTTCCCGATTCGTCGACGATGGCGCACTTGGTTGCAAGTGAGCCGACATCGATTCCAGCGTAGTAGTGCATTGGCGGATCTTCCTGTTTCGGTTCGGATCAATCGGGCATTGGATTGACGGGCACACAGGTCCTGTGGCGTCGAAGAGGCCGGTGGCAGGCATCTGCCCCGCGGTCGCCGCGTCGTCCTGCACGAGCCCTTGAAGGGCCTACCGTCCGCGGTCGATCGACCACCGGACGGAGTCTCATGACTCGATGCGGTCTCGAACTGGAACACCGTCATGTCTACCGGCCCGCAGGGACTTCGATGGCGCCGCGCCCGATCGGCAGCGCGCGCATGGAGCACGGCGTCACCTGCCTGCGCAAGCTGCCTTTCAATGGTTGGCGCCCGTTGCCGCGCCTTCCTTTCGGCGAGGCGCTCAAGTGGCCTCCTGCGAACCTTGCAGGCCCCGCGCATAGCCGGCGTAAACCGTCGCGATATCGAGAATCGAAGCGCGCTTGCTGTCGTCCATCCTGCCGATCGGTCTTGCGGGCTGGCCACCCCAGATCAGTCCGCCATCGAGCCGTTGACCTGGCTCGGTGACGCACCCTCCAGCCACGAAGGTGTCGTCCGCGATGATCGTGCCGGCCGAGATCTGACTGCCGATGCCAACAAGACAGCGCGCGCCGACCTGACAGTCCGTGAGTCGGACGTTGTGGCCAATGGTGGTCGCCTCCCCCAACGACAGGCCAGCAGGGCCGGCAATCAAGACCGAGTTGTCCTGCACGTTGCACAGCGTCCCGACGGCAATGGTCCCGGCGCGTCCATCGACCCGGCAACCGAACCAGATGCTTGCTCCGTCCGCGAGATGGATCTCCCCCACGAGATCCGAGGTATCGGCCATGAAACTGTCGGCTCCAGCCTGCGACGCGACCGGACGGCACACCCAGTTGGCGTCGGCCGATTCGTTCCGCTTGCGCTGCTGTTCAGCACGGGCGAGCAGCTCTTCTCGATCCAGCGGCCGCACCTGCCTTGCAGGGCGCCCGGCATACACCATGCCGCCCGCCAGCACGCTTCGAGGGTAAACAATGCTGCCTGCCTCCAGGAGCGCTCCGGGCCCGACGACCGACCCGTCGAGGACCACCGCTCGATCTTCGATGACGACATCGTCGGACACCGTGCAGGCATGGACCACGGCATCGGCACCGACACAAACACGGTCGCCGATGATCGTCGGATACAGATCATGCGCGATATGCACGGTGGCGCCACGCCCGAGATGAAACCGTTCTCCGATCTGCACGTAGTGGCCATCGGCCCGGATGACCGAGCCGGCGCCCAACCATGCCTGGCGCCCAAGCGTGACCTGACCGACGACCGCATGTCCGGGTTGCGCTGCAAGCAGCGGCGCCGCGACGACCGGCCGGCGGCCGTTGTAGGCGATCAGGTGCATCCGGAGCAACCCCCTTCCGCTAGTCAGTTGAACCGGCTCGCCAACGCCGCTCGGCCTCGTCCCATGCGGCCAGCGGCTGCAGGTCCGGGACCCAGGCCAGACCGCTCTTGGCGTCCGAAGACATGGGCTCGCCGCTGACCAACACGTCGAGGAGTGCCGGCCGGCCAGCGCGCATCGCCGTCAATGCTCGTTGCAGCGCGGCAGGAAGATCCGACACGTCTTCGACGCGTTCTCCGTGCGCACCGAATGCTCTGGCCATCGCCGCATGGTCTGCCCGTTGCAGTCGTGTCCCGACCACTTTGCCGTGCGTGTTGGTCTGGTCATGCACTTCGATCTGCCACGCACCGTTGTTCGCAACAACGACGAGCAAGGGAACACCGTGGCGCGCGGCCGTATCGATTTCCATCGCATTGAAGCCGAATGAGCCATCCCCGGTCAGAACCGCCACCGTGCTGCCCGGCGACGCCAGCGCGGCGCCGATGCCGAACGCCGTGCCAACGCCGATGCAACCCAGTGCGCCCGGGTCGAGGTAGGCACGGCAGCGCATCCCGACGCGCGCGAAGGACAGGAAGTCGCCACCGTCGGCGACCAGGATCGGGTCGTTTCCAATGGCCCGTTGCACTTCGTGAAGCAGGCGATTGGGGTGCATGTAGCCATCGGCGCCCTGAGCGGCCGAAGCCATCGACGCCTGGAGCTTGCTCGATCGCTCCACGTGCGTGGCACGCAAACGGGTCTGCCACGCGCGATCGACAGCACCGCCCTGGCCGCATCCGGCTTCGACGAGGGCTCGCAGGGCCTGCCGCGGCGTCGCAAACAACTCGACCTCGCCCCTGCGGTTGTCGCGCAACTCGGCGGCGTTGTCCGCGATGCGGATCCAGCGCGCCGAGCCGAAGACCGCTGGCGACCCGTACCCCAACTGGAAATCGAGCTTGCGTCCGACGGTGATCACCAGATCGACGTCCCCCATCACGGCGCCGCGCATCGCGGTCACCATCGAAGGATGCTCCTCCGCCACCACGCCTTTGCATTCGCCGGTGTCGAGGAAGAGCGCCCCGGTGGCCTCCAGGAAGGCCAGCAACTCGGTTGGCGCCGCACGCGCGCCTCGCCCTCCGATGACGAGCGGCCGCTGCGCCTGCCTGATCAAGGCCACCGCACGCTCGACCGCGCCGGGCTCCGCAGGGATGTCGGCGGCCAGGCGCGGGCGCCGGTGCTCGCCGAGTTGGACCGCGCGCGGCACCTCGTCACGCAGGACGTCCGTGGGGAAGTCCAGGAACACCGGGCCAGGCTCGCCGCCCGCCTCGCCATAGGCCGTGGCCATGGCCTCGTCCAGGGCCTGCGGCACCTGCGCCGCGCTTCGTACCGTTCTGGCCAGTCGCGTGATGTCGCGCAGCATCCCGGTGTGTCCAAGGTCTTGCAGCGCACCGCGATTCACCTGCGGGCGCGGGGTGGCGCCTGACAAGATGAAGACCGGCGCGCGCGCCACGTGGGCGTTGGCGATACCGGTGATGGCGTTGGTCAGACCAGGCCCTGCCGTGACCAAGGCGATGCCCGGGCGACCACTGAGTTCGCCGTAGGCATGGGCCATGTAGACCGCTGCCCGCTCGTCGCGGACATCGACGATGGCGATGCCCTCGGCGTCCAGGCTCATCCAGATCGGCATGATGTGCCCACCACAGAGCCCGAACACCCGATCGACGCCGCGCGCCTTCAGGAACCGCGCGATGACCGCGGCTGCGCAATCTTTACTCAGTGGAGGTGGCTGCATCGCTGTGCTCGAATCGTTGGTTGCATGGATGACGGCGCCGCCTCTGCGCGCGCGCCGGGCTGCTGGCTGTTGCGTTGCCACCCGATCCGATCGGATCGGCGAGCCGGTCAGTTCCCTTGCCCGCTCCTTGTGCTCGTGGCCGAGAACGAAGCTGCCCCGCTGCCGTGGTTCGAACCGACATGCCGCAGGATCCGCTGCATGGCGTCGAGATCGACATCCCGGGCCACGGCAGCACAGTAATCCTCGAACGGCTCGCAGCGCGAAGCGTCGATCACATGCAGCGCGAGATACCGGTGCAGCGCCAGCCTTTCATGGCCCTTCTTGACGCTGTCGGCAAGCAGCCTCTCGGCAGCGTCCGCGCTGCAGTCGTGTCGAACGGCCTTCTTGAGCTGGCGGACCTGGGCACGGGTGAGCGAGACAGGGTGGGCCAACGCAATGAGTCCGTCAGAAGACCGGGGTTTCGCGGTAGGTGCCCCAAAGCGCCTTCAGCCGCTCCACGATTTCACCCATCGTTGCTCCGGCATTCACGAGCTCGATGGTCACCGGCATGATGTTCTGTGATTCGTCCTTGGCGACGGCCGTCAATTGGTCGAGCAGCGCCTGCAGCTTGGGCTCGTCGCGCTCCGCCCTCACCCGACGTGTACGGGAAATCTGGCGTTCGGCGGTGCTCTGGTCGTACGGATGGATTTCGAGCTCGACATCGTCTTCGTTTTCGACGAAGCAGTTCACGCCGATCACGGGCTTCTCGCCCGACTGCTTGCGCAGCGCGGTCTCGTACGAGAAGTCGGCGATCTGCTTCTGGAACCAGCCTTGCTCGATCAGCTTGATGGCCCCGCCGCGCTTGTCCACGTCCTCCAGGATCTCGAAGATCTTCTTCTCGTATTCGGTCGTCAGCGCTTCGACGTAGTAGCTGCCGCCCAGGGGATCGATGACGTTGGAGACATTGGTCTCCTCGGCGAGGATCTGCTGCGTGCGAAGCGCCATCTTCATCGCGTCCTCGGTCGGGATCGCGAACGCCTCGTCGTAGCCGTTGGTGTGCAGCGACTGGGCGCCACCCAACACGGCCGACAGGGCCTGCACCGACGTGCGAATGATGTTGATCATGTATTGCGGCTTGGTGAGTGTGGCCGCCGCGGTCTGGCAGTGGAAGCGCAAGCGCATGGACTCCGGGTTCTTGGCCCCAAAGCGCTCCTTCATGATCTTGGCGTAGCAGCGGCGCAGCGCGCGGAACTTCGCCACTTCTTCGAAGAAGTCGCCTTGCGAGACGAAGAAGAAAGCCAGGCGGGGCGCGAACTCGTCGACGTGCATCCCCGTCTTCGTGACCTCTTCGACGTAGGTCACGAGGTTGGCCAGCGTGAACGCGGCTTCCTGCAGCGGCGACGAGCCGGCTTCGCTGATGTGGTAGCCGGAGATGTTGATCGGGTTGTAGCGCTTGAGGTTCTTGGCGCTGTACGTGATGATGTCGCGCACGATGCGCACGGAGGGCGCGATCGGATAGATGTATTCCTTTTGCGCGATGTACTCCTTCAGGATGTCCGCCTGAACCGTGCCGGACAGCTTGTTCAGGTCGTAGCCCCGCTTCTGGCCCAAGGCCACGTACATCGCCAGCAGAATCCACGCCGACGGATTGATGGTCATGGACACCGAGATCTTCTCGAGATCGATGTCGGCCAGCAGCGCCTCCATGTCGGCCAGCGTGTCGATGGACACGCCCATGCGGCCGACTTCCCCGTCGCTCATCGGATGATCCGAGTCGTAGCCCATCAAGGTGGGCATGTCGAAGTCGGTGGAGATGCCGGTCTGCCCCTGCTCGATCAGGTACTTGAAGCGGAGGTTGGTGTCCTCGCCGGTTCCGAATCCGGCGATCTGGCGCATCGTCCAGGTCCGGCTGCGGTACATCGTCGGATAGGGTCCGCGGGTGAACGGATAGCGCCCGGGCAGACCGATGTCTTCCAGCGGCGTGTCGGCGATGTCGGCGGCCGTGTACGTACGCTTGACCGGGAAGTCGCCGATGGTGTGGAACTGCTCCTTCCTCTCGGGCTGCTTTTTCAGGAAGGTGGCGACCTCCTTGGCCTCCCAGTCCTTCTGTTCGGACTGGAGACGCTCACGTTGTTCGGATTCAAGCCAGTTCATTCGAATACTCCTCGCGGATCGTCTTGGCAATGAGTTGCCGGGCAGCGGCATACGGGTCTGTCCCGCGTCCGGTGAGCGTGACAGCTAGCGCGGGCGCGAACGCCTCGGCACCGGCGGTGAAGCGTTCGAGCAGCAGGGTCTCGGCCGTCTTCTGCAGGCGGAACTCGGCCACGCGTCGACGCCGCTCCCGCCCCAATTCGGAATCCGTCATCGCGGCGCGGTGCGCGGTCATGCGCACGAGCAAATCGTCGATGCCTTCGCCGGTGTAGGAACTGACACCAACGACCGGGATGGCCCAGGCGCGCTTGGGCCCGACCACCGAGCCCAGGGTCAGCATCTGCTTCAAATCGGTGATCGTGCGGTTGGCATCGTCGCGGTCGCACTTGCTCACGACATGGATGTCGGCAATCTCCAGCACGCCGGCCTTGATGGCCTGGATCTCGTCGCCCAGGCCGGGCGCCGAGACGACGATCGTCGTGTCCGAGGCATGCGCCACCTCGACCTCGTCCTGCCCGACGCCCACGGTCTCGAGGATGATGGTGTGGAAACCGGCCACGTCGAGCAGGTCCACGGCGTCGAGCGCTGCTCGGGCCATGCCGCCGGTCGCACCCCGGGTGGCCATGCTGCGGATGAACACGCCCGGGTCGTTGGCGAGTTCCGACATCCGGATGCGGTCGCCAAGGATGGCGCCACCGGAGTACGGGCTCGACGGGTCGATGGCAACGATGCCCACCTTCTCGCCGCGCGCACGCAGCGCCCCGGCGAGCTTCCCGACCAGCGTCGACTTCCCGCTGCCGGGCACGCCCGTCACGCCAATGACGTGCGCCGTGCCGGCGCTGCGATAGACCTCGGCCAGCGCCTGTCTGGCCTCCGGGACACCGACCTCGGCGCGGGAGATCAATCGTCCGAGCGCCCACGGGTTGCCGGACCGGAGCTGCTGCAGCAGATCTTGGGAAGGAACGTAAGACATCTGGGATCGTCCCGGTCAGGCGCCGTTGCGCAGTTGATCGTTCAGCGCCCGGAACACGTTCCGGTCGTCGATGACGCGGCGGGCCTTGAAGTCGGTCCGGGGAATCGAGTTCGGTGCCACCAGCTCGACCTTGGCCCGCACGCCCAGCAAGGTCTGAACGCGGTGCGAGGTCTCGGCGCGGAAGGCCTCGAGCGCCGTTGCGCCTGCGCCTTGAATCTGCTCGCTCGGCTCGACGCGCAACAACAACTCGTCCATCGAGGATTCGCGGGTGATGACGATCCGGTGTTCACCGCCGTAGCCGACAAGCTCGTTCAGCGCCGCGTCGATCTCGCTCGGGTAGATGTTTTCGCCGCGAATGGTGAACATGTCGTCGATGCGGCCGAAGATGCCCTGAGGCAGCCGCGGATAGGTGCGGCCGCAGGGGTTCTCGTCGTTCGTCCAAAGCGTCAGGTCGCCCGACAGCAGACGAATCATCGGCTGGCTCGTGCGCTCCAAATGCGTGTAGATCGGCGTGCCGCGTTGCCCGTAGGGCACGCGCCGCAGCGTGGCCGGATCACTTACCTCGGTGTAGACGATGTCCTGCCAGCACAACATGCCGTCGTTGCTCTGCTCGGACCCCGCGACGTTCATGAACGGCGACATCTCGGCCATCGAGCCACAGTCGTAGACCTTGGCCCCGTACGCGTCTTCGATGCGATCCTTCACGCCCGGTACGGAGGCGCCGGGCTCGCCGCTGAAGAAGAGGCACTTCAGGCCGAAGTCGCGCGGGTTCAGCTTCTCCTCGCGCGCCACTTCGGCCAGACGAATGGCGTAGCTCGGAGTGCCGTAGAAGGCAGCAGGCTTCATGGTGCTCATCCATTGCACCAGGCGGGCACTCATCCCCGGCGCGCCAGCCCCGAACGGGAATGCCTTGGCACCCAGGCGCTCGGCGCCGGCCAAAGCCCCCCAACTGCCCATGTAGAGACTGAACACGGCAGCAATGCAGATCAGGTCCCCAGGGCGCATCCCCATGCCCCACATGACCCGCGCGTGCGCATTGGCGATGGCACGCCAGTCGGCCCGCCCGATGCCGAAGGCGGTGGGACGACCGGTCGTGCCGCTGGTCCCGTGCACGTGGAAGATCTCGGAGTCCGGCACGCAGAGGTAGTCGCCGAACGGCGGGTGCGCGGCCTGAGCGGCGCGCAGATCCGCCTTCTTCACCACCGGAACGCGCTCTTCGAAGTCTTCCAGTGACTTCAGCTGGCTGGGATGGAAGCCCGCTTCCTCCCACTTCCGGCGGTAGAAGGGGGCGTGGTCCCACGCGTAGCCACAGACCTGCTGCAGCCGCTGCAGGATGGCCTTCTCGCGATCAGCCACCGGCATCGTCTCGCGACGGGGAAACCAGTAGCGGCTGTCGGCCGGCGGCAGGTAGCTTTCGTCGTACGCGGCGGGGAACTTCCACTCTTCCATGGCGCTAGTCTCCGGCGTCGGTCAGCGAGCGCCGCGCGCGGCAACCAGGGTGCGGATCGACTCGACGATGGCCTGCGGCGGGGTGTCCTGCAGCAGCACCTCGCGCACACCCAGCTTGCGGATCGCCACGATGTCCTCGTCCGGCATGACGCCGCCGGCGATGACGATCAAGTCGCCGGCGCCCTTTTCTTCGAGCAGCGCGAAGATCTTCGGGAACACGGTGAGCTGCACCCCCGACAGCAGACTGACGCCGAGCACGTCGACGTCCTCCTGGACAGCGGTGTTGACCACCTCATCCGGGGTGCGATGCAGACCGGAGTAGATGACATCCATGCCGGCATCGCGCAGCGCGCGGGCGACGACCTTGACGCCGCGGTCGTGGCCATCGAGGCCAACCTTGGCGAGCAGAACGCGGATCGGGGTTTGGTCCATGGCGAGCAGTTGCTCCATTGTTGGGTGGTGACTCTCAAGAAGAGTTCGTGTATCGTATTCCGTATGCGCAAACCAGAAATTGGGGTTTACCCCTATCTGACATAATCTCGCGTCAACATGGGCGTCGAATCACTCCAGCCGCAAAAAACCCTGGTCGAGCAGGTCTACGAACGGATCCTGGACGCGATCTGTCAAGGCGGGTTGGTGGCTGGCGACCGCGTGACCCAGGACGAGCTTGCGCAGCAACTGAAGGTGTCTCGCCAACCGGTGATGACCGCCCTCGGGCAGTTGAAGCAGCAGGGCTTTCTCGTCGAGCGCGGCAGACGGGGCCTTCAGGTGGCGCCCGTCGACTTGGCACGCTTCGATGCGATCTACGAATTGCGCTCTGCGCTCGAGCCGCTGGCCGCCGCCCTGGCCGCCAAGCGGGCAAACGCGGAGCAGATCGAAGCCGGACGAGCCCTGATTGCGCATGGCCGCGAAGTGGTGGCGGCCGCGATCCCCAAGGCCGTGCTGCTGGCCGATGTCGACTTCCACGAGTGGATCTATCGAGCCAGCGGCAATCCCCTGGTCGTGCAATCGATGCAGACCTGCTGGCAGCATCTGAGGCGATCCATGGGCGAGGTGCTTCGGCATCCCGAACTGGCCAGCGTGGTGTGGGACGAGCATGAGCAGGTCCTGGATGCCATCGCACGCGGGGATGCCGACGGGGCTGCCCGGGCCGTCCATGCGCACGTCAAGACGGCTCACGTCAGGGTGGGCGCCCTGCTGGTCGGCGAGCAGCGCGATGCGCAACCCATGCCCCCCCCGAGC
>CAADHA010000058.1 GCA_900696685.1 uncultured Planctomycetota bacterium | reverse complement strand
TCATCGATCACCTCCTGATGTCGCGCATCAGTTCGCCCGTGAACCGGTTGAAGGAGATCGGGCTTGCATTGAGGTCTATCCAGTCGTTGATCTCGGTCTGGTCGTACACGCCGTTGTCGTTCGCGTCGTAGCGGTCCACGGGATAAGTGTCGCCAAGCACCATCCACGGCTCGCGGATGGCGAGGTCGGCCGCCATGTCCAGAAGATCGACGACGGCGAGCATGGAGACCGAGCGCAGCTGGTATTCGCCGTGAATCGTCTCACCGCCGATGTTCGTGCCTCGGCGCAACTCGGGGTTCCAGACAAAGTACCGGGTGCGGTCGCTCGGCGGATCGAGTTCGAGGAAGGAGTTGCCTCCCGCGGCAAGCCTGCCGAGTTCTTCCGCGTTTGTCACCACAGTGCCTTCCGGACTGAAGCGAACGATGAACGTCTCAAGCCGGCGAACATCCTGAGTGGTCGGCTGACCGCTTCCGGCGATGACGCGCACGTCGGTGCGCGGCTGGAGCCAGGGGTCGCGCTGCTGGTTCTGAGAGTACTGGTAGAGGTTTCCGAGATCGGCGTACCAGTTCTGAATGTTGCTCGGACTGCCGCGGCTGGCGCCGTAGCCGTAACCGAGCACGCCCGCGCCGCGAGGCAGGTCAATGGGCGCCTGGCCGAGAATGGGGACAAAGACGGACGCGGCGGTCATTCCGTTGCCCGCGTCGTACACGACCCCTTCCATGCGCAGCACTTCCATCGAGCATACCTGCCGCCTGGTGTCGAAACGGAACATGACGGCCACGTCGCGCCCCTCGCGCACCGCCTGGGCACGAGCGGTGCTGAGCGTGTTCGTCACGGCGTTGATCGCGCCCGCGAGGCGGCCGGACTTCTGAATCGCCCGGAATGCCGGCAGGGTCATCACCACCAGAACCAGAATCACCCCCATCACCACCAGCAGCTCGACGAGAGTGAACCCCCCGCGCCCGCGGCATCCGGCTGCAATGTTGTGATTCCCGGTTCGCATGATTCGACCTTTGCTCGCCGCACCGACTCTCGGCCGGACGGCTGATGGTTCAGTTCGTCTTGGGCTTCTCCACCTCGTAGGAGTACAGGTTGTCCGCAACCGTTTCATACTCTGAATCGGGTCCGGCGGACATGAAGTAAGGTCGTTCGTTGAGCGCCTTGCCGAACGTGCGGAAGGCGTCCTCGTTCTCCGCAGTCGGATGGATGTAGAGGATCTCCATCCCCCACGGATCGCGCACGGAGGGGCGCGGGTCGTCCCTCACCTCGCCCGCATAGATATACCCGGCGAGGTCGGTGTAAATCTGGTCGCGCTTCACGAGGAAGGAAGCGTCGATGGTTCCGAGTTGCTTGTCGATGCCCGTGTAGCCCTTGACCTGTTCGAGGTAGACGGCGACTTCGCGGCGCGTCCTCTGCGCCAGCGCGTTGATGCGATCGGGCGGGCGATAGGCCCGGCGCACAAAGGGAGGAATGGCCCCCTTCTCAGCCTGGTACTCGGTGAGCGTGGCGTCGAGGGCCTGGAGTATCTGCCGGCACTGGTCGATCTTCGCCTTGCCAATCACGCTGCGCCCGACCACCACCGTCAGGCCCGCAAGCACCACCACCAGCGCGATCACCATCAGCATCTCGACGAGCGAGAAGCCGACGCGGCGCCGGCACGCGAGACTGTGGGTGAGACTCGGCGCCATCATGACTGAGCCCTCACGAGATTGTCCCGATTCTCTTCCGCTTCGATCTTGTCGTCATGGGCCTTGCCGTCCGGTCCCACGGACATGATGACGTAGTCCACGGAGCGCACCTGCATGAGGAAACTCTCGACCTGGTCAGGAGCGAACGAGCCGAACCAGGCGGGAACGTGGTCCTGGATGCGCTCGCCCTGAGGCAGGGACTTGGGCCACTGGCGGTAGTAGCGGATGGCGCCGCCCCAGTAGTCGGTGATGACGAACAACGGCCTGTCTTCGGTGAAGGGCGATCCGGTCCGATTGGTTCCGTACACGATGCGGTCGTCGCCGGTGACGGCGAGGTACGGCCCGTAGATCTGGCCGGGAATCTGCCGCACATTGCCGATCGTCTTCTCCTGGTCGCGCCAATACTGCCGGCGTCCGCGGCCGTTGGGACCGACGTACTGGTAGCCCCAGGAGCGATCTCGTCCGGGATCGCGGAATCCTGCACCGGCGACCCCGTCGTCGTACTCGTCGAGGTCGCCGTCGCCGTTGAGATCGCCCACGCCCAGGAGATACGGCGCCAGCGAGAGCGTGCTGTAGTAGCGGATATCGCGGAGGTTGGTGAGGGGATAGGGAACGAGTTCCGTGCTGCCGTTGGCCGCGATGGTGTCGTCGAGAAGGGGAGGAAGGAAGCCGTGGTCGGATTTGAACTGCGCCAGGCCCATGTCGATGGCGCGCATCAGTTGCTCGGTGGAGGTTTTCTCCCCGCTGGCGCGCACCTTGTTGAGCGCGACGATGAGCAGGCCGACCAGCAGGCCGACGATCGCGACCACAAGGAGCAACTCGACGAGCGAGAAGCCCGCGCGGCGCCGGGGGCGCCGGGTCTTCGGCCGCAGCGCGCTTGCAGGTGTCATGTCGGCCTTCCTTTCCGCGGCGGAGCCCGCCCAGCCTTTGCTCACGACGACTGACCCACCGACTCGATCATCGTGACCAGTGGCATGAAGAGCGCGACCACGATCGTCCCGACGATCACACCCAGCACGACCACCATGAGGGGCTCGAGCAGGGAGACGAGCGAGTTGACCGCGACCTCGACCTCTTCGTCGTAGTTGTCGGCGACCTTCAGGAGCATGGCGTCGAGATCGCCCGTCTCTTCGCCGACGTCCACCATGTTGACCACGATCGCGTCTACGACCTTGGTCTCCCGGAGCGGGTTGGCGAAGGACTCGCCTTCGCGAATCGAGTCATGCACTTTGGTGAGCGCCTTCTCGTAGACGTAGTTGCCCGAGGTGTCGCGCGTGATCATGATCGCTTCGAGGATCGGCACGCCGGCCGAAATCAGCGTGCCCAGCGTGCGCGTAAAGCGCGCGACCGTGGCTTTCTTGATAAGCGGACCGACGAGGGGGATGTAGAGCTTGATGCGGTCGACGACGGCGCGGCCCGGCTCGGTCTTGCGCGCCAGTTTCACGAACAGCCATGCGATGAAGGGCGAAACGAGCACCCAGACGAAGCCGGGGATGGTCTGACCCGGATCGGCCGCGGCCATCCATCGGCTCGTGTCGATGAGCCACACCGTGAGTTTGGGCAGTTCGATCTCGAAGTCGTTGAAGATGTCCTGGAACTTCGGGATCACGAAGACCATGATGCCCGAGACGATGAGCACGGCGATGCTGATGACGGCGGCCGGGTAGATCATGGCGCCGCGGATCTTGGCCTTGAGCCGCTGCGCCTTTTCCAGGAAGTCCGCCAGGCGCTGGAGGATCAGGTCGAGCACGCCGCCGATCTCGCCGGCCGCGACCATCTTGACGTACAGGCGGTCGAAGGCCTTGGGCTGCTTGGCCATCGCGTCCGAGAGCGTGCTGCCTCCCTCGACGTCCTCGGCGATCGCACCGATGATGTTCTTCATCTGCCCCGGCTTCTGCTGCTGCTCGAGCACCTGGAGGGACCGCAGCAGTGACAGACCGGCGTCCTGGAGCGTGGACAACTGGCGCGTGAATTGGGTGAGCGTCTTGGTCTTGACGCGCCCGAGGCTGATGCTGAACTCGCCCTTCTTCTTCTTGCGGGTGCTCTTGGCGGCCTCGGCCTTGGCCCCTTTCACCTTGACTTCGGTCGGCTGGCGCGTGGGGAAGAACCCCTGGCCCTTGATCTTGGCGAGAGCATCCTCCATCGTCGCGGCGTCAACTTCGCCCTTGCGGGGCTTTCCGGCGGTGTCCAGGGCGTCGTATCTGAAAGTGGGCATGGTCGATGCTCCCGAATCCTGTGCGGCGCCTTGCCGCCGCTGCGTTCCTCTTCTCAGGCCGCCCGGCGCCGAGGCGCCCGCGATCGGTCCTGCGCGACTAATCCTCTTCGCTCATCGTCTCGCGGATCACTTCGTCGATGGTCGTCTGACCTTCGTAGATCGCGTTGAGGCCGGACTCGCGCAGGCTGCGCATGCCGCGCTTGCGCGCCTCGAGCCGCAACACACCCACGCTCGCCTGCTTCATGATCATCTCGCGAATGTCGTCGTCAATGACCATGATCTCGAAGATGGCCATGCGCCCCTTGAAGCCCGAGCCGTTGCAGGCGTCGCACCCCTTGCCGCGGAAGAAGGCACGGCCCTTGACGTCCTCGGGGCGCAAATCGAGTTCCATCAGTTCCGTTTCCGTCGGCGCGTACGGCTCCTTGCACTTGAGGCAGATGCGCCGCACGAGACGCTGCGCCACGATCGCCTCGATCGTGGCCGTCACGAGGAACGTCTCGAGGCCGAGGTCGAGCAGGCGCACGATCGAACTCGGCGCATCGTTGGTGTGCAGGGTGGTGAAGACGAGGTGGCCGGTGAGCGAGGCCTGAACCGCAATCTCGGCCGTCTCCTTGTCGCGGATCTCGCCCACGAGGATGATGTCCGGATCCTGGCGGAGGAAACTGCGCAGCGTGCGGGCGAAGGTCAGGCCGATCTCCGCGTTCATCTGCACCTGGCACAGGCCGTCGATGTCGTATTCGACAGGATCTTCGGCCGTGAGAATCTTCACGTCGGGAGAGTTGAGGGTGTTCAGCGCCGCGTAGAGCGTGGTCGTCTTTCCGCTGCCCGTCGGACCCGTCACGACGATGATGCCGTTGGGCTTGCGGATGAGCTGCTGCATCTTCTTCAACTCGTCCTGCCGCAGGCCGATCTTGTCGAGGCTCAACTGCACGTTGGAGCGGTCGAGGACTCGCATCACCACCGACTCGCCGAAGAGCGTGGGCAGGACGGAAACGCGCAGGTCCACCGGGTTGCCCCCGACCTGCAACTCGATGCGGCCGTCCTGAGGCAGGCGCCTCTCGGCAATGTCAAGGTTTGACATGACCTTGATGCGCGAGGCGATCGGAAGGGCGAGATACGACGGCGGCGGGATCATCTCGTAGAGCACGCCGTCGATGCGGTAACGCATCTTGAACTCGTCCTCGAACGGCTCGAAGTGGATGTCCGACGCGCGGTCGCGGATTGCCTGGAGGAGTACGAGATTGATGAGTTTGATGACCTGGTTGTCCTGCGCGGCCGCGGCAATCTCGCTCAGGTCGATTGAGTCGCCCCGGCCCTTGAACTGGGCGAGGTCTGCCCGGCCGGCCAACTCGTCGTACATCGACGCCAGGCCCGTATCCTGCTGCGCATAGTGCTTCTTGATGAAGTCCGTCACCTGCTTCTCAGGCGCGAGGACCGCGGTCACTTTGAAGCCCATCAGCAATCGAAGGTCATCCACTGCCGAGAAGTTGTCCGGCGATTTGATGGCGACCGTGATATGGCGAGACTTCGCGTCGAAATCGATCGGAGCAATCTGGTACGCGTTCGCCGAAACGGCCGGCAGGGCGGCAATGGCCTCCTGACTGACCTGGATCTTGTCCAGATCGACAAGGTCCATCCCGGCCTGATACGCCAAGGCCTGCAGGATGTCCTCTTCCTTGATGTAGCCGAGTTCCAGGAGAGCCTCGCCGAGGCGGATCTTGCGCTTCTTCTGGAGTGCCAGGCCATCGTAGACCTGCTCGCGGGTAACGCGGCCCATCTTGGTCAGGACACGGCCGAACTTGCGACCCTTATATTCGGACAGATCTACCATGAAACCACCTTCAGTTGCCAGAAGCAACACGGGAGTGGACCGGCACGCTGTGCCTCGCACCGGGCCACTCCCGGTCGCCATTGGCACATTATTCGCTCAATCCACAGGCCCTGCAACCAACAAAAACGAAATAACACATTTTATCTCGTAGATTTCAGTACACTATTCTACGGCCCCCGCAGCTCATGCGGCCCCCCCGACCGACCTCAACGACCACGCAGAGCCAGACCTGCATCTCTGAAAACTTGCCGGCAGGTCCGAATAGCCGAGGACCGAGGACCCGGAAGTTCGGGCGACCCGGCGGCCCGAGTGATCCGAAAACGGACGATCGCCGGTCAGGGCGATACGGCCGCGCAGTTCGTCTCTATTCCTGTGACTCATCGAGTTCGGTGCGGCCGACGACGCCTCCGGCACGGTGCACTTTCTCAGTCAGGTCTCCCGGGTTCTTGCCCTTGTCGATCATCTCGTCGGCGGAGATCATGCCTCGCTCATAGAGAGACCAGAGGTGGTCGTCGAGCAGTTGCATGCCGAACTTCTTGCCCGTCTGAATGGCGGAGTCGATGCGGAAGACCTTGTTTTCACGGACAAGGTTTGCGATGGCGGGCGTCACCACGAGGAATTCGTAGGCGGCCACGCGACCCGGCTTGTCCACCCGGGCCAGGAGCGCCTGGCTGAGGACGCAGATGAGCGTGACGGACAACTGGACGCGGACCTGCTCCTGCTGGTTGGTCGGGAAGGCGTCGATGATGCGGTTAATGGTGCCCGCGGCACCGGTGGTGTGCAGGGTGGCGAAGACGAGGTGGCCCGTTTCCGCGGCGGTGATCGCGGCCTCGATCGTTTCGAGGTCGCGCATTTCGCCGACGAGAATCACGTCCGGGTCCTGGCGCAGGACGCGCCGGAGAGCCTCGGAGAAGGAGGGCACATCAACCCCGACCTCACGCTGGTTGACGATGCACTTGCGATGCGGGTGGTAGTACTCGATGGGGTCTTCAATTGTCACGATGTGGTGATCCATGTTGACGTTGATGTAGTCAATCATGGTCGCCAGCGAGGTCGTCTTGCCCGAACCGGTGGGCCCGGTGACAAGGAACAGGCCGCGGGGCCGGCGGATCAGTTCCTTGCAGATCGGCGGCAGGCCGATCTCCTCAAAGGTCATGATCTTGTTGGGAATCTGGCGCAGGACGATCGAGAGCGCACCCTTCTGCCGGAAAACGGAGACGCGGAAGCGGGCCTCCTCGCCGTAGGCGAAGCCGAAGTCGCAGGTGCCCTCTTCCTGCAGTTCCTGCTGGCTGCGCTCGGAGGTGATGGACTTCATGAGGGCCATCGTGTCGTCGGGCCCGAGCGTCTTGGTGTTCAGTTCGCGCAGGCGGCCGTGCAGGCGGATGGTCGGCTTGCGGCCGACGGAGAGGTGAAGGTCAGACGCGCCCTGGCGGATGACGGTCTCGAGCAGGCGATCGATCTGTAGAGTTGACATCGGCGATGACCCCTTGAAGTGCGCCGGGCGGCTGCGGCGGCCCGGTGTGCGGATTGAACACGGAATGCGGCGAGCGTCAGTCCTCCACGATTCCCGCGACCTGCGCCACCCGGGCGATCTCGTCGGGTGTGGTGACGCCGTTCATGATCTTGATGCGGCCGTCGCCGAGAAGCGGCCTCATTCCCGACGCGAGCGCTTCAGTCCGGATGGCGCTGAGCGGCGCCCGCTTGAATGCCATGTCGCGGAGAGTCGAGTTCATCAGCATCAACTCGAAGATGGCCTTTCGACCACGGTAGCCGGTGCCGCCGCAGTGAGCGCATCCGACGGACTTGTAGATTGTCCGCGACTGGCGGTCGGCGGCGGTGATGCCGCAGAGGTTGAGGAACTTCGGATCAGGCTCCGGATCAGGCGCCTTGCACTTGGAGCACAGGACGCGGATAAGGCGCTGAGCCATGACCGCCTGGATGGAACTGGCGACGAGGAAGGGTGCCACGCCCATGTCGATGAGGCGGGTGATCGCGGAGGGTGCATCGTTGGTGTGCAGCGTGCTGAAGACGAGGTGGCCGGTGAGGGCGGCCTGGATCGCCACTTCCGCCACCTCGTGGTCGCGGATTTCGCCCACCAGAACCACGTTCGGCGCCTGCCGCAGCATCGATCGAAGAATCGAAGAGAACGTCAGGCCGATCTTCTCGCGGACCTGGCACTGGTTGATGCCGTTGAAGTTGTATTCGACGGGGTCTTCGGCCGTGATGATCTTCTTGTCAGGGCGGTTAAGCACCGACAGCGCGGAGTAGAGCGTGGTGGTCTTGCCGGACCCGGTCGGCCCGGTCACGAGAAAGATGCCGCTGGGACGCCGGATGATGCGGTTGAATATTTCGAGATTGTCCCGCTCAAAGCCGAGGTTCTCGAGGCCGATGCGGACCGACTCTGGCCGCAGGATGCGCAGGACGATCGACTCGCCGTGGTAGGCCGGGCAGGCACTGACGCGGAAGTCGATCATCGATCCGTCGATGGTCATCTTGATGCGACCGTCCTGCGGCAGGCGCTTCTCGGCGATGTTGATGCCGGCCATCAGTTTTATGCGGGCCAGCACCGCGTTCTGCATGCGCTTGGGCAGGTCGTCGCGGATGTGGCACACGCCGTCAATGCGGTAGCGCAGGCGCACCCGGTCGGCGAACGGCTCGACGTGGATGTCCGAGGCGCGGCTGCGGACGGCCTCGGCGATGAACCGGTTGACCAGTTTGATGACCGGCGCGTCTTCGCCCGCGGCGATGTCGATCGACGAGTCGACCGACTTGTCCATCGTCACGTCGATGGATTCGGTCACGAACGAACCCGCGTCCTCGAACATCGACTTGCCGACGGCGGGCATGCCCAGTTTGTTGTCGATGAAGGCCTTGATGTCGCTGCGTGCCGAGACCTTGGTATCGATCTCGCAGTTGAGACGGAAGCGCAGCATGTCGAGCAGCTGCAGGTCCATCGGGTCGTGGATGAGCAGTTTCAGCCGGCCGTTGCTCTTGCTCAGGGGAAGAACGAAATGCTTCTTGATGAGGTCTTCGGGAAGCAGGTCAAACTGAATCTTGTCGGCAGCGCCCGGCGCAGAGAGATCGAAGAACTCCAGTCCGAACTGTTGTGCGATCGCGCGGGCGCAATCAGACTCCTTCACCAGCCCGAGGTCAATGAGGGCGTCGCCGAGGCGCTTGCCCTGGTTCTTGGCCACTTCGAGCGCCTGGTTGAGTTGCTTGTCGTCGAGTTTGCCCTCCTGCACGAGGATCTCGCCGAGTTTGAGCCGTTTTCTCGCCATGAGGCTCCGTTCCGTTCACGACCATCGATGCGTCCGACCGAATGAGGCCGCCGCGCGTACGCCCGGAATCGGGCCGGCGCTTCGCTTCCGACGCATCAGAGACATTATCCCCGCAAGACCGTTGCCGCCACCGACGATCGGCCGGACACTGCCCGTCAACGCGCGTGAAGCCGGAATTCGCCTCGGCGCGGCGCCCTCGGATGACCCGCCGTCCTCGTCTTCGCGGACGATCCGCCCGCCATGGGCGCACGACCGGCGCGATCCTCCCAACCTGAATCAGTTCGCGTGCAGGCGGGCCGCGGTTCCATGCGCCCGGCGACTCCTCGCTCAGCCCCCCGAACCGCTGCCGGCGGCGACGGTCGAAGGATCGCGAGGAAGGACAGGATCCCACGTGAGCCACTCGACTTTGACTTCCGGGGCAAGATCAAAGCGATGTCCGCTCTGGACCTGCTCGCCGATCTTCTTCGAGGGCGTCGCAAAGGCGATTCCACCCGTCAGGATTGCCTCGAGTGAGTCGGCGCGGACTGTAAGGCCTCCGAAGAGGCCGAATTCCACACCGACGCCGCTCGCGTTCCAGAATCGCGAGTTGTCCCGAACCAGCGTGGCGTAGGCGGACTCGATGCCGCCGACGACCTCGACGCGCGTCGAGTCATCCGTGAGGCGTATTTCAAGCACGCTGCCGACGCGCAGGTCGCGGTAGGTGATGGGCGAGCCGATGGAAATCGAACCTCGCCGCGCCGCGAGAAGAATGACTTCGAGCGCCCCCGGTGAATGCTCACGAACTCGCGGCGGTGACTCCAGTCCGATGAATGCAGCGCGGCGGACCGCGCCGGGCACGGGAGGCGCCACCTCGATGTAACGCGGCCCGAGAAGTGCGTCAAGGCCCGTTACGCCGCGCAGGCTCACCTCGGGGCGGACGATCCAGAACTGCGCCCCCTCCGCGGCAAGTGACTCGCCGTCGGGGTAGAGGCGCAGATGCGCCACCACCGCATTGAGATCGTCGGAGAGACGGACGCGCTCGACGACACCGACCTGCACGCCGCGGCAGTTGACCGGATCGTCGGCGGAGAGGCCGCGGCCATTGGCGAAAGTGACCGTGACGGGCAGGCCTCGCTGCCGCACGGCCTCGGTCACGAGCGCGCCGATTGCGATGAGGGCGAGAAGCGGCGCGGTCCATGCCCACGTCGCCCACGCACGCCGCCTGACCACCCGCGCGTCCGGGAACCCATCAGAATCAGACGAAGACGCAGGCAGCGTTTGCGGCTGCTCCTGACGCAAGCGCGCCTGCTCCGCGCTGTGCGGCCGATGTTCGGCGCGCGATCCGCCATCGGGAGGGGTCGACTCTCTCACTGCTGATCCTCCTGTTCCCAGATCGCCTCGGGGTCGAATGCGGCTGAGGCCAGCAGACTGAGGACGACCACTCCGGCGAATGCGGCCGCGCCCGGCCCGGGATGCACGCTCAGCCAACTTCCGAGTTTGACCGCAGCCACCAGCAGGGCCACCAGCAGGACATCGACCATGCCCCACCGGCCGATCCACTCCAGGGCGCGATAGGTCATCGCCCGGTGCCGATGATGCAGAAAGAGTTCGCCCGAGCAGATCATGAACGTCGCGCCGATCTTGACGAGGGGGATGATGATCGAGCACAGGAGCACAATGAGGGCGACCAGGACGGATCCCTCAGAGAGCAGATCGACCACGCCGGACCAGATAGTCGCCTCGCTGCGGTGTCCCATTCGCTCGATCTCGATGACCGGCAGAAGCATGGCGGGGGGATAGAGGATGAGGGCGCCGAGGGCGAAGGCGGCGGAGCGGGCCATGGCGCGCGGCGCCGCCGCGTGCTTTACTACCGCATGACACCTTCTGCATCGCGCCTCGAATCCCTTCGGAACGGTGGCGACTCGCTGGATCAGCCCGCAGCAGCGGCAGGGGCGAAGAAGAGTGCCCGGCTGTCGAAGCGAAGACACTGCTGGATCAGGGCGATCCGCAGATTCCGCTGACGCCGGTACGCCTGGGGCCATGTCGCTCACGGGAAAGTGTAGATCGCTTCATTCATTGAGCCCGGATGTCCGGCGCGCGGGTTCAATAGAATCGCGTCGTGAAGCGGGCGTGGCGGTCGATTCTGATGGTCTGGCTGGCTGCGTGCATGGCATGCATGTGGATCGCCTGCGTCGCGACCCCGCTGCTCGTGCTGGCGGCCACGTTAACCACGGGCGCGGCAGACGCCATTAAGCAGTTGAGCACGACACCCGCATGGCGATGGTCCGCCGTGCCGGGACTCCTCGGCATGACCTTCTGCTGGTCTCTCGCAATCACGCTGGGGGCGGCGGCGATCGGCATCCCTGCGGGCATCGCGCTCGGGAAGTCATCTTTCCAGGCGCGGCGGCTCTGGTCGGGGCTGAGCATCGTTGTGCTGTGCATTCCGCCCTACCTGCTCTACTGGGTTTGGGGCCTGCTGCGTCTGCCCGGCTCACCGCTCGGAGCCTGGGCGCGGGAAGAGGCCTGGCGTGCCTCGACCCTTCAGGTCTGGCAACTTTGGTGGGGACTGGCGTGGTGGACCTGGCCTCTGATAGCCCTGCCTGTCGCCGTGGCGGTCCGCAGCGTCCCCGCTGAGCGAGATGACATGCTCGCGCTTGACGGAGCCGGCCCCATCCGGCGCACCGCATTGGCTGTCCGTGAAGTGCGCCCCGCCATACTCCTCGGCGCCGGACTGGCGTGGATCTCGACTCTGACGGGCTTTGCCGCCTTTGATCTCGCATCAACCAGCCTGCCGATGGCGGACACGTTCGGAAACGTCCTGCGGCAGGTGCGTTTCGAGGCGGGCGCGAATGCAGCGGTGCTGGCATCCGGGCCGCTTGTGGTGATGACGATGCTCCTGGTGCTGTGCGTTGCCGCACTTTCGCGCGCTGAGGGGGGGGCCGGAGCGGAGGCAAAGTTCCAGGCGGACCGCGAAGCGTCCGCGTGTCCGGGCGTCATTGACCGCCGAAGCCGCGTGCGCCTTCGTCTCCCGCCGGAGAGGCTGACCGTCAACATCCGTGCATTGGTTCTCACCGGAGTGATGGTCATTTCGCTCTGGATGCCCATCGCGATCATGGTGCAGCGCGTCGGCGGGCTAGAACCGTTCGCTCGCCTCGGCGCGCTTGAGGGTCGCGCCCTGGCCGAGAGTATCGCCTGGGCCGGGGCCGCCGGCGCCGCGCTGGCGCTGCTGGCGCTGGGGCACGCCTTTGCGTGGAGCCATCCGAGTCGCGTGGTGCGTTTCGCGGCAAGTGCATCCGCATGCGGCTGGGTGGTGATGGGTGTCATGCCGGCGGCCACGCGCGGCGCGAGCCTCATCACCGCTCACCGCTTCATCACATCGTGGGCGGGCAAGGAGATCGTGCCGGAGACGCTCTGGCTGACACTGCCCGACGCCGTGTACATCGGCTGGCCCATCCTCGTCATCATCGGTTACCTGGCAACCTACGGCATGGTCAGCATCCTCCTCGGGTGGTGGATCGCGCGCGGCGAAGACGAGGCCGGCCGGAACATCCGCGTCCTCGATGGAGCAATCAGCCTGACCTCCTGGTCCGCGGCGCGAGGATCGGCTGTGTGGGCGGGCGTTGTGGCCGCCGGACTCTTCGGCGTCGCATTGTGCCTGGGCGAAGTCTCGACGACGATGATTGTCCTGCCCGCCGGCCCCCAGAGCCTCACCCAGCGCCTCCTCAACAAAATGCACTACGCCTACGAAGACTCGGCGCTCGCGACCTGCCTTCTGCTTGTCGCGATCGTCGGCACGCTGGGCTTTCTCGCTTCGATGAGGCTCAGTCGAGTTCGGCCGGAGGCCGGCGCTCGCGCAACGGCGCGCCCGGTCACGCCGGCGTCGGCGTCGCGGGTGCTGGTTCTCCTCGCGTTTGCGATCACGTTGCCCTGGTTCGGGGGCTGTGATCGTGCGCCGAGCGTTGGGGAGGGGCCGTTCCAGCCCACGTTGATCATCGGCGCCACGGGGCGCGGGCCGGGGCAGTTCATCTATCCGCGCGCCGCGGCTTTTGACGACCGCGAGCAACGTCTTTACATAGTGGACAAGTCGGGCCGCATCCAGCGCTTCGACGGCCGCGGACGATTCATGGACGCCATTGTGCTGCCGAAGTTCGACCGTGGCTATCCCACGGGCCTGAGCGTTGAGCCGGGAACCGGACGCCTCTTCGTCGCCGACACGCACGAGCACCGCGTCATCGTCTACGACTCGCAGGGCCGGTTCATGCTCACCTTCGGCTCCGAGGGGCAGGGACCCGGCGAAATGCTGTATCCCACGGACATCGCCTTCGGGCCTGATGGAATGATCCTCGTTTCCGAATACGGCGGCAACGACCGCATCCAGGCCTTCGACGCCGCAGGCCGACCGCTGTATTCCTTTGGCTCCTTCGGATTCGGCAATGGCGAGTTCAACCGACCGCAGGCGATCGAGTACGACGCCGTTCGCAACGAACTCGTGATCCTCGACGCGTGCAACCACCGCATCGTGATCACCGACCTGCTGGGAAAATGGAAGGCGACAGTGGGAACGGCCGGGCGCGGCCCTGGTCAACTGAGTTACCCGTACGGCCTGGTGCTTCAGGCAGACGGGAGTTTCATCGTGACGGAGTTCGGGACCAGCAGAATTCAGCACCTGGGACGGGATGGGCGATGCCTGGGCGTGTTCGGGGATATGGGAACGGGACCAGGCAGCCTCCAGACCCCCTGGGGACTTGCAGCCGGCGGAGGGAATCTGTTTGTGGTTGATGCCCGCAATGACAGAGTCCAGGCCCTGCGGCTTCCGTAGCCTGTATCCGTCGAATGAAGGTCGGGGGAGATTACGGCACCCTGGTGCAATAGACTGCGGGCGGCCGGCGTTTGGAAGCAGACGGCCGCCTCGGCGTCGATCGTCCGTCTCACCGGAACCCACATTGCCAGGAGAGAATCGAAATGACCAGAAACATCCTCGCAGTCCTTCTGACCCTGATCGCCGTCGCGTTGTTCGTGCCCGTCAACACAGCGAACGCGGCCGACCCCATCGAACTCGACGGAGTGATTACGGCCGTGGGCGAGCGCGGCATCGCGCTGCATACGCGGCGCGGCGACGTGCGCATCCTGGTCACTGAGCGGACGCGGATCAGCCTCAACGGCGAGCCGGCCCGCCTCGGCTCCCTTCAGCCGCGCGACCGCGCCCACGTCGTCGCCGAAGTCGTCCGCACTCGCCAAGGTCCGCGCCTGGTTGCTCACTCCATTCGTGCCGTCCGCAGAGGCTGAACCGGCGCGGCCGCATCCGGCCGCGCTCGCAGGCCTTCATGGGTTGATGAAGCGCTCCTTCTCGCCTGACATGCCGCGGGAAGGAGCGCTTTGCCTTTCGAGACCCCGCGCATCACCGCGCCGCGTCGGCCAGAAATTCGCAGACGGCGCGGCACAGCCGCTCGACCTGCTCGTCGGTCAACTCGCAATGCAGGCTCAGGCGCACACGAGCGGCGTTCGGCGACACGGTCGGCGGACGGATCGCCGGCGCCTCAATCCCATGCTCGCGCAGCGAGGCGGCGAGCGCCATGGCGCGCTCCGGCGATCCGACCACGATCGGAACGATCGGCGTCGGGTCGGATCGCACCTCCACACCCACAACCCGCAGTCCGTCTCGCACTTCGCGGATGAGGTTGGACAGGCGCCGGCATCTCTGAGGCTCGCGCTCGATGACGTCGAGCGCGGCGTCGATTGCCGCAACCTGGGGGGGCGGCGCGGCCGTCGTGAAAATGAAGGGACGCGCCGCGTTCACCAGCCACTCAATCACCAGCCTCGGTCCCGTCACGAGACCGCCGAGCGAGCCGAGGGCCTTGCTTGCCGTCGAGATGGTGATGTCGGCGAGGTGGCCCGTGTCGGCGCCAGCGCCGGCCGGGCCGAGCACGCCTGTCGCGTGCGCTTCATCCACGATCAGGGCGGCGTCGAAGGCGTCGCGCAACTCGGCCAGTCGAGGCAGGTCCGCCACGTCGCCGTCCATCGAGAAAACCGAATCCGTCACGATGAACCGCGCCGAGCGGGGTAAGTCCTTGTGATGTTCGCGCAACAGATCGGCGAGGCGGAGCAGCGCGCCGTGGGGAAAGGTCCGCATCGCCGCGCCCTGCGCCGCCGCCAGCCGTGCGCCGTCGATCAGGCTCGCGTGGCAGAACTTGTCGAGCACGAACAGGTCGCCCGGCTGCGCCAGCGCGGAGAGGACGGCGAGATTGGCCATGTACCCCGTCGGAAAGAGCAGGGCCGATTCGGCTCCCTTGAATCGCGCGAACCGCGCTTCGAGCGCCGCATGACCGGGCGACGTTCCCGATACAAGGCGGCTCGATCCGCTGCCCACGCCCTCCCGCGCCGCCGCCCGCTGCACCGCTTCCACCAGGTGCGGATGCCGACGCAGGCGCAGGTAGTCGTTGTCCGAGAGGTCGATGATGGCGTCGGTTTCAGCGCCGGACCGGCCGGGCCGGTGGCGTCGATCGTGCGGCCGCAGTTCGCGCCGCAGCGCCGACTCCTCGCGCTGCCGCAGCAATCCGGCGATGCGCTCAAGCCAGTGTCGTGAAGTCGGGTGCTGCTGCATCCGTCACCCAGGGGAATGAGGGGAACTCATCTTGAAGGCGCGATGACTTCGAGCGCGTCGCGGATGATTTCCTCGGGCGCATCATCCACGACCTGCACGATTCCCGCATCAACAGGGATGATCAGCCGGATCGAGCCGGCCCGCGCCTTCTTGTCCGAGCGCATCGACGCGATTACTTCTTCATCCAGCGGGCGGGACGGCAGACAGGTCGGCAGGCCGAGACCGGTGAACAGGAGGCACAACCGCGTCCGCAGGCCGGAGCCGGTGACGCCGAGCCGCTCCCCTGCTGCGCATGCCGCCACGATCCCGAGCGCGACCGCTTCTCCGTGTTCGAGGCCGAGTTCCGGGCGCGTTTCGATCGCGTGCGCGAACGTGTGGCCGAGGTTGAGGAGCATTCGCGCGCCGTTCTCGCGTTCATCGCGCTTCACGACGTCGGACTTGATCTCGACGTGGCGGGCGATGAATGACACGAGATCGGCCGCACGCTGCGGCCGCAGGTCATCCGTGTGCGACTCCATCCACTCAAGCATCTCGGGATCGGCGATGAGGGCGTGCTTGACGCACTCGGCCAGTCCGCAGCGAAAGGCGCGCGGCGGCAGCGTCGTCAGCACGTTCACATCCATGATGACCGCGATCGGCTGGTGAACGGCGCCGATGAGGTTCTTGCCGAGCGCCCCTGTGCCGGGCAGGGGGAAGTTGACGCCTGTCTTGCCGCCAATGGCTGCATCGACCATCCCCAGCAGCGTGGTGGGAACGTTGATGAGCGGCACGCCGCGCATGAATGTCGCTGCTGCGAAGCCGGCCGTGTCGGTGATGATCCCGCCGCCGAGCGCGAGCACAGGACTGGAGCGATCCAGGCCGAAGTCGAGGAATGCTCCGTAGAGGTCGGCGACGGATTGAAGAGATTTCTGCGCCTCGCTCGCGTGCATCGGAATCACCGCGGCCTCGAATCCGCTCTGCGTGAGCGATTCTGCCGCCGCGCGGGCATGAGACTCGACGACCGCGGAGTCACAGACGATCACGGCGCGCCGGCCCGAGACGAGGTCGCCCACGAGCGAGCCGCACTCGCCGAGCATGCCCGCGCCGATGTGGACGGCGCATGTTCTCGCCTCGGCGGGCAAGGTGAGATGGAAAGTCACGCGATCGTCACCGCTCATGCGAGATCGTATCGCCGGAGCGGCGATGAAGTTCGGCAAGAGCATCGGCGGGTTCGGCGGGGAGGTCGGCATCGTTCCAATGCTCCGACTCGGCAGCAGCCGCGCTGACCCGTGCAACGCGCACCCGGCGCCGCGCAAGCATGAAGCGCAGAAGAAGCAGCGTCAGGATGGCGGCGGCGACGGCCGCAGAGGCGCCGCTCCATGCGCGCTGCGACTCGTCAATTTCAGGAGAGTAGACCGGATCGGCGCCGACGAAGACGAGGATGCGGCGCACGCCGCCATCCCCGGATTCGTCGAGGCTTTCGGCGCGTCCGTCGGCAGGCCGGCGCATTGCGGCAAGCGCCGTCCTGTAGAATCGCGCCGTCAACGTGATGTCGCTGACGCGAGCGGCCGGCGCCGCGTTGCCTTGCGGCTGATGTATGAGCAGGAGGATCGGCTCGTCGATGTCGGGCGATGCGAACTGCCACGCGCTGAGGCCGGCGATGCCAAAGGCCCGCTCGGCGACGCGCCGCGCCGGTCCCGTCGAGAGGCGATACGCCTCGTCTCGATGGTGCAGAGGACCGTCCCGAATGGTTCTCAGATTCGGCGCCGGCAGAGAAGCGGCATCCGTCGGCGCTTCCAGTTCCAGCAGCAGCGCATCGAGTCGCGCGTCGGCAGCGAGCGGTTGATCGTCGATCGCTTCAATCCCGCCTTCGACTCCGGATTGGAGCGTCGGCGTCCGCGCGCCGGGTGCGGCCGCGAGCGAAAGAGCAATCGCCAGAGCGGCAAGGCAGGCCGTGCTTTGATTCACGGGTGATACTAGAGATCCCGTCAGCGACCGCCTACTCCCACTCGATCGTCGCGGGCGGCTTGGAACTGATGTCGTAGACCACGCGGTTCACGCCGCGGACCTCGTTGATGATCCGCGAACTGATCGTCGCGAGGACACTGAAGGGGATTCGGGCCCAGTCGGCGGTCATGAAATCCTGCGTTTCGACGGCGCGGATCGCCACGACGCTTTCATAGGTCCGCCCATCGCCCATCACGCCGACGGACTGGATCGGAAGCAACACGGCGAAGACCTGGCTCGTGCTGCGGTAAAGGTTGTTGGAAACGATCTCTTCGAGCAGGATCTCGTCGCAGTCACGCAACACGTCGAGCCTCGCCCTGGTCACTTCGCCAATGACGCGCACGGCGAGGCCCGGGCCGGGGAAGGGGTGCCGCCAGATGATCTGGTCGGGCAGGCCGAGGACCGCCCCGAGTTTGCGCACTTCGTCCTTGAAGAGGTCGCGCAGCGGCTCAATGAGTTTGAAGCCGAGTTCGTCAGGCAGGCCGCCGACGTTGTGGTGCAGCTTGATGTTCGCCGCGGTGCCGGCGAGGCTGTGGCCGGATTCGATGACGTCGGGATAGAGAGTGCCCTGCGCGAGGAACTCGATGCCGCCGATCTCGTTCGCCGCCTCCTTGAAGACCTCGATGAAGCGATGGCCGATGCGGCGGCGCTTCTCCTGCGGGTCCGTCACGCCCCTGAGATCGGCGAGGAACTGCCCGGACGCGTCGACGACGCGGAGGTCGGCGTCGAAGTGATCGCGGAAGGTTGACTCGACGAGCTGACGCTCCGCCTTGCGCAGCAGGCCGTTGTCCACGAAGACGCAGGTCAGTTGCCTGCCGATCGCGCGGATCAGCATCGCCGCAAGTACGGAGGAATCCACGCCGCCCGACAAGCCGCAGATCACGCGCCGGTCGCCGACTTCCGTGCGGATGCGCCGGCACTCGTTCTCGAGAAAGTCGCTCATTCGCCACGTGCCGCGGCAATGGCAGACCTCGTAGACGAAGTTGCGGAGCATGTCGATGCCGTGCGGCGTGTGGGTGACTTCAGGATGGAACTGCACGCCGTAGAACCGGCGCTTCGCGTGCCTTACGGCGGCAAAGGGACAGTTCAGAGTGGTGGCAAGCGCCTCGAACTCGGGCGGCAGTTGTTCGACCTGGTCGCCGTGGCTCATCCACACCGTCGTCGTGGCGGGCAGGTTCGACAGCAGGCCGGGCTCCTGCGACGGAAGAATGTTGAGCGTCGTGCGCCCGAACTCGCGCTTGCCTGCTGACCGCACGTCCGCCCCGAGCATGAGACACCCGAGTTGCATGCCGTAGCAGATGCCCAGCACAGGCACGCCAAGATCGAAGATCCGCTCATCGCAGCGCGGCGAGCCGACCTCGTTGACGCTGCTCGGCCCGCCCGAGAGGATCAGACCCTTCGGGTGATATTTCCGCAGCGTCTCAACGGGCGTGTCCGGCGCCGCCAGGATGCTGAATGCGCCTGCCTCGCGCACCCGTCGCGCGATCAACTGGGCATACTGCGCACCGAAGTCGAGAATCACGATGACGTCGGTGTTGTCCGGAATGCGGATGGACGGTTGCTTCGCGGCCATGAGCGCCAGACCCTCCCGGCGGGAAAAGGGAGTGTATGGCTCAGTCAGGCCGCAACCAAGACGATATGAAGGGCATCCGCCGGGGAGTTCAGCCGGGCAGGGCTCCCTCCGGCCGGCTGCCGTTTCGCCGGGAGTTTCCCATGCCATACGATTGGGCGATGTGTGGTGAATCCAGGCTCAGCCGCATCGTCCTGATGGTTCTCGCGGGGATCGCGTCGCTGGGGTCGAGTTCCTGTGCTCCCCCGGCGATCAGCGGGGACTTTGATTCGCCGCACCCGGCCGCGAGGCTCTTCGCCGCGCGGAGGGCGGCCGCTCAGACCGATCCCGCCGCAGCGCGCGACGCCATTCCCGGCCTGATCCGCAACCTCGACTCCGACGACCCGGCGGTGCGCCTCGTCTCCATCGAAGCGCTGTACGAACTCACGGGGGAGACCTACGGCTACAAGCATTACGACCCGGAGTGGATGCGGGCTGAGGCGGTCAGGCGCTGGGCACAGGCCTGGGAGCACGGAGAGGTTACGCTGCGCAACGGCTTGCGAGTCGGCCCGGATACACTTCCACGCCAACCGGCGAATGAAAGGGCGGCCAGTGGCGGGTGATCCGCACGTCAAGATCGACATGCTCTCCCAGCCGCGCTACCTGGCCGGCGCCCGGGCGATGATCGCGTCGCTGGCAAGGCGTCTGGGCTTCGGCGAATCCGACTGCGCCCACGTGGCACTCGCCCTTGATGAGGCGCTGTGCAATGTGATCAAGCACGGGTACGAGAAGCGCGATGATCAGCACATCTGGATCAGCGTCGGGCCTCTCGAGGGTCAGTGCTGCGGCATCCGGATTCTCGTCGAGGATCGGGGACGACAGGTCGAGCCGGCCGATATCCGCTCGCGCCAACTCGACGACATTCGACCCGGCGGGCTGGGCGTGCACATCATTCACCAGGGCATGGACCACGTGGAATACGCGAAGCGCGATGGCGGAGGCATGTCCCTGCTCATGGAGAAGCGCCAAAGCGCCGCCGTCGCCTCCGCGGCTGCGAGGAAGGAAACGGCGTGAGATGGCCAGTCCAGATGATCTCCAGGTCGAGACCGAGCAGCGAGGCGAATCGGTGGTTCTCCGCCCCGCGGGGGAGATCGACCTCGCCCGCTCGCCGGCCCTTCGCAGCGTGCTGTCACGCGCGCAGGACGCCCGCCCCGCGCGGCTGGTCGTGGACCTTCAGCAAGTCCCCTACATGGACAGTTCCGGCGTGGCCACGCTCGTCGAAGCCATGCAGGTGGCCCGGCGCTATCGCGGGTCGCTCGTTCTCTGCGGCATGCAGGAGCGCGTCCGGTCCATCTTCGAGATCGCCCGTCTCGACACCGTCTTCCGCATCGTCGACTCGCTCGAAGAAGCGGTCGGAGCATAGGGAGACGCGGGTCCGCGTCGTCTGATCACCCATGAACGAGTTCGAATCCGAACCCGAAACCACGACTTCTCGGGCGCTGCGCAGCGTCGAGTTCATCGGTCAGCGCTGGCTGGACTTTCAGCGCAACGTCGGCGGCGTGTGGTATCTCTTCGTGGATGTGGCGTCGTGGATCGGCCGGGCGCTGACGAGCCGGCGCATCCGCCTCGGGCGCGTTGCGATCGTGAGCCAGGTCGTGCGCCTTGGGGCGCGGGCCATCGGCATCGTCATGCTGCTCTCGATGGCCATCGGCGCGATTCTGGCGTTGCAGATGGAGCCGCCTCTTCGCGACTTCGGGCAGACGGACAAGATCGCCAACATCGTGGGCGTGGCGGTGCTGCGTGAACTCGGGCCACTCATCAGCGCCGTCATACTCACGGGCTTCGCCGGCGCCGCTGTCGCCGCCGAAGTCGGGACGATGGTCGTGGGAGGGGAGATCGAGGCCCTTGAGGCGCACGCGCTCAACCCGGTGCGGTTTCTCGTCGTGCCGCGCGTGCTGGCGACGACGATCTCGCTCGTCTGCCTGACGGTGCTGGCGGACATCGTGGCGATCGCGTCCGGGATGTTCGTGTCGGTCTACGTGCACAACGTCCCGGCCGTGCAGTACTGGGACAACACGCTCGTGCAGTGCGAGGCGAAGGACCTGCTCACGGGGCTTGTCAAGGCCGCGGTCTTCGGGATGCTTATCGGCCTGATTTCGTGCTACAACGGACTGCGCGTGACCGGCGGCGCCGCCGGCGTCGGCCGCGCGACCACCGCCACCGTCGTGGCCAGCGTGGTCTCCGTCATCTTCGCCGACCTCATCTTTACGACCATCTTCTTCGCGCTGGAGTGGACCTAGGCGTGGCTGCATCCCGAAAGGGACCGGTCGGTCATGCGTCTACCTACCACCGGTACCCGATCGGCTGCTCGATCCACGCTCCGACGTCGCGGACGATGATCATCCACAGGATCGCCAGGGCGACGAGGGCGGCGAGGATGAGCGCTTCGATGTAGAGGCCCGTTCCGAGAAGCCAGCAAACGCCATAGACGCCGATCCACAGCGAGCCGTAGCGCTGAAGTTTCTCAGCCGCGAACGCGGGGCTGGATGCGAAGCGCACCTTGTGCACGCTGCTGATGAGGAAAAGCACGGCGGCGGCGAGGGGCCAGATCAGGCCGTACCACTCGAAGATCGGATCCCAGAGCCAGCCCTGCGCCCGCGTCTGCCAGAGAAGAAAGACGCAGATCGCCGCGTAGCCGATGAGCAGGCCGATGATCGTCGCCGGCGTGAAGCGCGGCCGCTTCTGTTCAAGCCGGTGGACCGCCGCCTGCACGACCATCGCGTGCAGCACCACGAGCATCACGGGCCAGACGAAGCGCAGGCCCAGATTCAGAATGAGCATCTCCGAGCAGTAGATCACGCCGAGCGTGACGATGCCCACGCCGGGAATGTGCTTGGCTGCGGCGTTGTAGAAGAGGATTGACGCGGCACAGAAGAGCGTGACGAGCAGAACGCTCCGGTCGAGGATCGCGGCAGCCAGGAGCGCGGCCAGCAGGGACGCAAAGCCGATGATGCTCGCGCCTGGAGCGCTGATCCGTCCCGACGGAATCGGACGGGTCGGCGCGAAGGTCGTGTCTCGGTTCACATCGAAGACGTCATTGAGCGCCCCGCCGTAGGTCGAAAGCCCGACGCCGAGAACCGACGCGAGTCCCAGCACGAACCACAACGGCGACTCGGCGACCGTCGCCGCCATCGGATGCTCCAGGTTCACGCCCCGTGACCAGAGGATGATGAACCAGAGGTTGGCGACCGCGGCGAAGGCGTGCGTAAGCCGCGAGAGTTGGACCGTCGAGAAGAAGTTGACGATCAGCGGCCGGATCACGGGGGTGATGGTAGGGGCGCGGGCATGGCCGCTTTCCGATTCGCGGGTCGGCTGAGTCGCCGCGCCCCCGGCTCGCTCCCGTGCGCCAGGCCTCCGGATCGCCGTTTGAAAACTCCTCCTCTGGAACACCGCCCCGGCCTTCCGTACCATCCAACTTCGATTCATGGTCCTTACGCTCGTACCACAACGTGATGTCGCGCCCCTGCGCGTGGCGATCGTCCGAAGCACCTATCATTCCTGGGCGACAGAAAAGATGCTCGAAGGCGCGATCGAGCGCTGGCGACGTCTCGGTGGGCGCGGAGAGGCACTGATCGTCGCGACTGCACCCGGCACGTGGGAACTGCCCGCGATCGCCCGGGCCTTGACGGATCAGGGCTGCGTCGACGCGATCGTCGCCCTCGGCGCCGTGATCCGGGGTGAGACGGACCACTTCGAGTTCATCTGCCGGGGAGTGACAATGGCCCTGGCCGATCTCACGTCGCACACCGGAGTTCCCGTCGGCTTCGGCGTGCTCACCTGTGACAGCGCCGAACAGGCCCGCGCACGGGCGGGCGGGGACGCGGGAAACAAGGGGACTGAGGCGATGAACGCCGCCGTCGAAGCCGCACTGATGATCCGGGCCGTCAGGGAACTAAGCCCGCCGCGAGGTTGAAGAACGTGTCCACGACGCTGCATGACATCCGCCGCCTGGCTCTTCAGATGCTCTACCAACTCGACGCGAGGCAGGGGGAGGACGAGGAATCGATACGCCACTCACTGCTCAACGCCGCGAGCGATCCGGGTGACCAGTTCAGCGGCCCCTGGGCCGTCCCGACCGTCGGGAGCGATGAAACCCATGCGCGAGCCTTCCGCACCGCCCTGGGCGCCTGGAACAGCCGCGCCGAGGCCGACGGCATTGCGACGTCGCTGGCGCCCGAGTGGCCGACGCACCGGCAGCCCGTCATCGATCGCAACGTCATCCGCCTGTGCTGGTATGAGATGACGCAAGGGGACGTGCCGCCCAAGGCCGCCGTCAACGAAGCGATCGAACTGGCCAAGGAGTTCGGCACCGACCGCAGCGGCGCGTTCCTCAATGGGGTGCTCGACCGAATGCTTCGGCGCGTGCTCCAACCCGAACCTGCCCCCTCCTCGGCCGAGCACGCGGCCCAGAGCCTCGACGTGCCCGTCCTGCACACCGAGTTCTGGAGTTCCGAGTAGTCCGATGGGGCTATTTTCAGCCACCATCGGCGCGATCCGCAAGGGCCTGACCCGCACCCGCGACACGTTCGTGAGCGGCCTGCGCTCGCTCCTTCGGGGCCGGCGGCTCAGCGACGAAGTCATCGACGAGATCGAGTCGCGCCTCATCCAGGCCGACGTCGGCGTGCGCACCACGACGAAACTAATCGACGAACTGCGGCAGCAGTATCGCGCCGGGGCCATCACGCAGGGCGAGCAGGTCATCGGATTCCTCAAGAGCGAGTTGAAGTCCTACTGGCCTTCGGCGAACCGTCAGATTGCGCGGGCGGACACGAAGCCGACTGTGATCCTCGTCGCCGGCATCAACGGCGCCGGCAAGACGACCAGCGTCGCCAAGATCGCCCGGAGCCTGCTCGACGAGAAGCGCAGCGTGATGCTCGCGGCGTGCGACACCTTTCGCGCCGGCGCGGTGAATCAACTCACCATCTGGGCGGATCGCCTCGGCGTGCCGATCATCAAGGGCCAGCACAACTCCGACCCGGCTTCCGTCGCCTTCGACGCCTGCGAAGCGGCGCTGGCGCGGGGAGTCGATGTGCTGGTGATCGACACGGCCGGCCGGCTGCACACGCAGGATCCGCTCATGAAACAACTGACCAAGATCCGTGACGTGGTGGCGAAGCGCATTGCCGGCGCGCCGCACGAGGTGCTCCTCGTCCTCGACGCCACCACAGGTCAGAACGCCATCGAGCAGGCGAAAAAGTTCAAGGAAGCGATCAATGTCACCGGCATCTTCCTCGCCAAACTCGACGGAACCGCCAAGGGCGGCATCGTCATCGCCATCCGCGAAGCCGTGGACATTCCCGTCAAACTCGTCGGCATCGGCGAGTCGCCCGAGGATGTCGAGCCCTTCGACCCCGAGACCTTCATCGAGTCGATGTTCGCGGAGTAGGAAGAGTCTGCCCGCTCAACGCCTTCCTCGACGAGAACCGCGCCAACCACGCCGACGGTCAATTCGACCATGGCGCGCGACGGCCGCACGCCATACGATCCGCGATTGTGCCTCGAGTAGGTCGGGCCCGCTGCTCTGAGCGCGGCCCGGCGGTTGGGCTACACGAGAGTGGTTGGTGGGGGCGCGGGTCGCCGAAGAGCCGGGCCGGCGCAGAGCCTTGGCCCGATCTACATCTGAGCGCGGCCCGGCGGTTGGGCTGCACGAGAGTGGTCGGTGGAGGTGCGGGTCGCCGAAGAGCCGGGCCGGCGCAGAGCCTTGGCCCGATCTACATCCGCGTGCTCCCCGCCATACGATCCGCGATCGTGCAGACCCTCTCGCAGATTCGTGATCTCCTCGCCCAGCGCGGCCTGCGGCCGAGGCACCGCTTCGGACAGAACTTCCTCCACGACCAGAACCAGCTGCGCAAACTCGTCGCGGCGGCGGACGTGCGGGCGGGCGACCTCGTTCTCGAAGTCGGACCCGGAACCGGCACGCTCACGGAGACGCTTCTTGAAGCCGGCGCCGACGTCGTCGCGTGCGAGATCGACCC
>CAADHA010000057.1 GCA_900696685.1 uncultured Planctomycetota bacterium | reverse complement strand
GACTTCCGCATCGCCAAGGGGGGCAACAGCGGCCTGGGCATCCGCGCTTCGTCCACCGGCGACCCTGCCTTCACAGGCATGGAAATCCAGATCTACGACAGTTTCGGCCAGGAGCCGCGAATCAACGGCTGCGGGGCGGTCTACAACGCCATCGCCCCGCGCGTCCAGGCCGTCAGAGCGCCGGGCGAGTGGAATACCTACCGCGTCCGTATCGAGGGCGACACGCTCAACGTCTGGCTCAACGACCAGCACATCCACATCGACGAGAAACTCGACGACCGCGGCATCCGCCACCGCGCCGAGGACAAAGTCCCGCTCAACTCGCGCGTCAAGAGCGGCTACATCGCGGTGCAGGACCACGGCGACGGGGCGTACTTCCGCAACTTCAAGATCAGACCGCTCAACGTGCATCCGCTCGACCGCGCGCCGGTCAAGGGCGAGGCGCCGTGGGTCGATCTCTTCAACGGCCGCAACCTCGACGGCTGGTTCGCCAGGGGCAATGCAAAGTGGGCGGCGGAGGATGGTCAGATCGTCGGCCGCGACGGCGGACCGGGGCACCTCTACAGCGACGGCTCCTACACCGATTTCGAGTTGCGCGCCAAGGTATGGATCAACGAGCGCGGCAACAGCGGGTTCTACTTCCGCGCCAGGCCTCCCGAGGCCAATCCCGACAACTGGCCCGACGGCTACGAAGCGCAGGTCGATCACCGCGATCCGAAGAACTTCACCGGCTCGCTCTACGCCCGCGCCTGGCCGGAAAAACTCATCACCCGCGAGATGGAGTGGTTTGACTACAACATCCGCGGCGTGGGGAACCGCATCACGATTGCCATCAACGGCCGGACCATGCTCGAAACCGAGCAGGACGCCTTCAGCGAAGGGCACATCGCGCTTCAGGGGCACCATCCGGGATCGGAAGTGCGCTGGCGCGACATCCAGATTCGCGACCTGAGCAGGCAGGATGCGTTGAGGCGCCCCGGCCCGCTCTCCGACGGCATCGTCGATGTCTTCTACTGCACGCACTCGGCCGGATTCCGCCACGACGTGCTGCCCGAGTCGCGCGAGATACTCACGCGCCTCGGCGAGGAGCACGACTGGCTGCGCGTCGTCGTCAGCGACGACATCGCCGACCTCACGCCCGAGCGCCTCGCGCAGACCGATGTCGTCTTGTTCTACACGACCGGCGAACTGCCGATGAGCGAGGAGCAGAAGAGCGCCCTTGTCGCCTTCTGCGAGAGCGGCGGGGGTTTCGTCGGCGTCCACAGCGCCACCGACACATTCTACCAGTGGCCGTGGTACGTGCAGCACATCGGCGGCTCCTTCGACGGCCACCCGTGGCACGAGCACGTCGGCATCAAGGTGCTCGACACCGACCATCCCGCTACGCGCTGCTTCGCCTCGGACCGATTCGAGATCACTGATGAGATCTACAAGTTCCGCAACGGCGCGGATGATCGGCATCTGCTGCTGCAACTCGACGGCTCCAGTGTGAAGGACCTCGCCGGCGGCTACTTCCCCGAACTTTCGTGGACGAGCATGACGGGCAAGGGGCGGATGTTTTACACCGCGCTGGGGCATCGGCCCGAAGTCTGGCGCGACCAGCGATTCATCGATCACCTCCTCGGCGGTGTGCGCTGGGCGGCGGGGGTTGAGGACTGATTTTCACCCACAGGCGCCATCGTCGGGAAACAAAAGGGACAGGTACATTTGTTTCTGTGCGTAACTCATTGATACGCAAGGACATAAAATGTACCTGTCCCGTTTATACTCGCGCCGGCCGAACCGCGCAGGATAAGGACCGGCCCCTGAGCGGCCGGACTTCTCGGCGTCATCGTGATGCGAGCATGAAGCCCGATCACGGGAAGGTGAAGAGCACAAGATTGGATACGCCGCACGGACCCGGCTGCACCGCCTGGAGTAGCACTGTGCGCCCCGAGGCGGCCTGCGGCACGAACAGATTCAGGCTCGCCGCGCCCTGGGCATCCGCCCGCGCCCGGCCGGCAATCTGCGGCGCATTGAGTTTCACTCGCAGTCCCGGGCATCCCGGCACAGGCGTGCTGTTGAGCGCGAAGCCGTAGGCGAAGTAAACGAACTCGCCTGCCTCCGCGTCCTCCACCGCAAGTGTGTTGCGCTCTCCGGCGCGGCCCGGCGCCGGTCGGCTCAGGTGAAAGGACCCGTCGTGCGAGGGGTTGCGCTGCTCATCCGTGAGATCGCTGATCCAGCCTTCAACCTCTTCGCTCAGGCGGCCGGTGCCGACCAGTGCGGCGGTCTGCTGAACCCAGCCGTCGTGCGTCATGGGCAGGGGCTTGACGCCCTGGCCTCCCATGCCGTCCGTCACGCCGGCGCCTTCGCTGCCGTTGGCCAGCAGGATGGTTCCGACGACCGCAGCGTCCTCGGCGTTGCCGTTGCCATCCGGATCGGGATCAATGATGGTGAGTACGTTGGCGTGCTGGTTGGTGACGTACGCGTAGTACCCGCCGCCGCGTTTCGCGCCCCAGTTCACGCCGTGCGTGCCCGCGGGAGTGGCGAGGTACTTCACGACCTGGTCCGTCCTCGTATCGATGATGGCGACGTGATCGGCCGCGCCCACGCTCGGGCGATCGACCGTCGTCAGCGACAGAACTGCCGTGGCGACGAAGCGCTCGTCGGGGCTGACGGGGGTCTGGATGGGCACCTGCAACGTATGCATGAGATCGAAGCCGGAAAGCCCGTCGGGCGTGAGCGTAACGGGAATGTTGCCGGTGATCTCCATCGCATCGACGTTGATGACGGTGACCAATCCCGAGACGGCGTTGGCGACGTAGGCCTTGGAGACGCCCTCGACGTGGCACTCTCCGACGGCCAGGGGCATGAGAATGCCCGCCCTCGCCGGGTCGTTGGCGTCGTATTCGAACTCGCGGAGCACCTCGCCCGTGAGCGTGTCGATGATGCTGATCGATCCCGCCACGCCCAGGCCCTTGAAAACGTTGGGGACGATGTTGCGCTCGCCGTCACCGCAGGTCAGCCAGTGGCCGTGCGGATGGGTCTTTCCCTCGCCCGTGGGATCACTGTCGATCATGCGGAGTCCGCCGGGCCCGTCGGCGACTTTAACCATGTCGTTGTCGGCACTGATGGGAATGGTGAGCACGCCGATCTGCGCCGAGCCGAGCGTCGGGATCGTGATGATGTGCGTGGGCGCCTCGCCGACCGTGAGGCTGCCGAGGATTCGCCCGGAGCCGCGGTCGATCTTGTTGATCCACTTGCCGAACCAGTTTCCGTTGTAGACGGTGTCGAGAGTGAAGTCGGCCCACATGTTGTGCGGGTTGTTCCACATGCCGTCGGCGGTGCGGCCGTTGATCTCGCGCTCGATCGTGAAGGCGCCCGCGTCGAGGATGGTGATCGTGCCCGGCTTGAGCACGCCGCGATCGTCGGTCTGGCGCGGCACGCGTTCGAATTGCGTGTTGATCCACACCTCGCCGACGCCGGGGACTGACGGGCGCACTTCATCCTCCGGCCCGAGCACATCCCACTTGAGCGCCTTGTCCTCATCCGTCCCGGCGACGGTGGTGATGACGGCGAGCACGTCGCCTGCCGGAAGCGACTCGACGCCGAGGTGCCCGATGAACGGGAGCATCGCGGAGGTCACATCGGGGATTCGCCCGTTGCGATCCTGCACCGCCACGACGGCCGTCATGTAGGGATGTACCTTGCAGATGAAGACGTAGACGCCGGGTAGATCGAACTCGGTTGAGAGCGTGCCGTTCTGCGAACTGTCCTGGTCGAGGTCGACGCGCGACCCGACGGGCTTGATGAGCGTCGTGACGGTGTGCCGCGTGTTCGTGCAGCAGTTGCCGATGCGGAAGTCGACGCGGTCGCCGATGTCGATGACGGTGAAGGGGATGCCGGTGCGATCGCTGCGGAACCAGTTGCCCGGCTCGTCGGTGAGGTGCATGGTGTCGTCGTCGGCGAGGACGGGCTGCGCGGAGAAGGTCAGCGCCAGGGGGGCGAGAAGTGCTGCAATGGCGATGGCGGGGAGGGCGCGATGCATCGATCGTCTCCTGCTGGAGGTTGGGTGTGGTTCGGGCACGAGGTCGCCGACGGTGAGTGATGCAAGTGTTGTGCCGCCGCCGTGCGGGAGGGCGAGGGAGGCGGCAGATCGACGCCGGGCGTGGACAGGGTCGCGAATCTCACGCTGAGCGACCCACACACAGGGCCGGCGCTGGCCAGAAAGGGCCAGCACCGGCGAATTCTTCCGCAAGTTCCACCCGCGTCGCGCCCGACCGTTTCCGCGAACGAGTTCGCGTGTGCAGGGATCTCGACGAACCTGGGCGGAGTCCATTCCTCACGAAAGACAAACGGGACAGGTACATTTGTTTTGGCGCGGAATAAACGGGACAGGTACATTTATTTCTCCGTGTTTTCTCGATGAAGTCTTGAGATTCTCCGCGGCAATCAAATGTACCTGTCCCGTTTGTTTTGGGCGATTGGGTCCCCTCATCCGTGACACTCGGTCCTTCGGCCGGGCACGCTCGGCGCCGTCGTCCTCCGGCAATGGCCGCGAACTGGTTCACATCCGGGCGGAGGAACCTTCTCGCCGCGCCCGCCTCGACCTACCATCGTGGCGCCATGTCCTCTCTTGCCTCCAGCGCCTCAGCCAGCGACACCTTGCGCCTCGAGGGGCTGATTGAAAGTCTCCGGGCCATCAGCCGCACGGTCGATCCGACGGAGATCGGCCGCCACGCCGGGCGGGGCATCCGCTACTTTCTGCCGTTTGATGCGCTCGTTTCCATCTCGGTGCGGGACCTTCCGCGCGGCAGGTACAAGGTTACGCGGCGGATGATCGGCAATCGGCCGGTGCGAGAATCGGTGAATCCCTGGCGCGACTGGGCGGTGCTGGAGACCTGTCAGGGCGGCCTCATCGGCGAGGCGATCGAGCAAGCCCGGCCCCGCGTCTTCAGCAACCTCTATCTGCGCAACGATCCGGCGCTGGGCGATGATTTTGCCGGGTTCGGCTCGTGCCTCGCCACGCCCCTGTTCGACGGAGGCGAGGCGCTTAACTGGAACTTCGTTTTCCGCGCCTCGTCCGACGGCTTTACCTCCAGCGAAGTTGAACTCATGGTCCTCGTGAGCAACCTCCTCGGCCAGGCGACGCGCAACTTGGTCACGGCGCGCAAAGTCGAGGAACTCAACGCACGCATCACCGCCCAACTGCACGAGGTCGCCGAACTCCAGCGATCGCTTCTCCCGCGGCGCCTGCCCGATTTTCCCCAGATCGAGATGGTCGCGCACTATCAGCCCTGCGAGCAGGCGGGGGGCGATTACTACGATTTTGCGCAGATGACGCCCGAGCAGTGCGCCGCGACGGGTGGAAGCGGCTGCTGGGGCGCGATCATCGCCGACGTGGCCGGCCACGGGGCGCGTGCGGCCGTGATCATGGCGATGATGCAATCCATCGTCCACGCCTATCCCATCACGCCTCGCCTCCAGCCCGACAGCGTGCTCGAACACCTCAACGAGCAACTCCTCGCCAAGGGGATTGATCGCAGTTTCGTTACCGCCCTGTGCTTGAGTTACGATCCCGTCGCGCGGGCGCTGCGGCTGGCGTCGGCGGGTCACTATCCGCCGCGGCTCAAGAAGCCGGGGGCGGAGTCGCCGGTCGCTTCACTTGAGGTCGAGGCGGGACTGCCGCTGGGCATCGAGCGCGGCGTGAAGTACGCGGTGAGCAGCGCCCAACTTGAAGTCGGCGACACGCTTGTGCTCTACACCGACGGCGTGATCGAATCCTTCAACGCGAAGCGTGAGATGTTCGGCCTGAACCGTCTCGACGCCGCGCTGCACCACTGCTCGGGCGAGCCGGGCTGCGTGGTCGAGTCGGTAACGACTGCCCTGCGCGACCACGAATCCGGCCTGCCTCCCGCCGACGACCAGACGCTGCTGGTGATGAAGGTGCGCGGGTAGGGGGCGGAGGCCCGGCGAGATCGTGCAAAGCGGAGCGCGCGTGCTGCTACCCGCCCAGAGCGGGCATGATCAACGAGGCGGTACCCGAAACGGCGTCGGCGGTGGGGTTGTTGAGCCAGAGCCATTCGTAGAAGAGGAACTCGAGTCGCTGGGAGAGCAGGGCGATTCGTCCCATGACGGTGTAGCCGAAGCCGGCGCCGAAGGTGACCATGAGGAACCAGATTCCCAGGCGCGCGGTCCTGCCGACAATGCCCTTGTGCTCGAGGGAGAAGAAGAAGTAGATGAGGCAGGAGATGACGCCGAGGATCATGGTCAGGGCGCCGACGGACGCCCAGATGTCAACGCCGCCCGCGGGATTGCGGACCCAGATGGGGATGATCGTGGCGCGGATCTGGGCGACGAAGTCCGCCTCCATGAACCCGATGAGACGGAAACCGGCCGTTGCGCCGATGAAGAACGCCAGCGGCCATCGCGAGATCCATCCGCCGACCGGCGCCAGGCGCCACAACAGCATGATGCTGAGTATTAGCGGAAGAAGATAGACGAGGTCGGCTTTCGCTTCGGGATCCAGGCCTGGCGTGGCCCACGCGCGCGTCCAGTCCGGCACGATGTTGCCGATGAGATTGGGGATGATCTGCGTCCAGAACCCGATCACCATGAGATACGCGGCCGAGGCGCCGACGACGATTGACTCGGCGGTCTTGTAGAACGGATTGTCGCCATAGAGGAATGAGAAGATGCACAGGGTCAGGATTGCGCTGGCCCAAAGCCCGATCGTCCGGGGAATGCTCACCGATACGCCACTCTCCAGGTGGTCGCGTGGCGGCACTTTCGTATACGTCTGCCACGAGGCCGCGACTGAACCGTCTTCGGCCTTGACGGAGACCGGGTCGCCCTTCACGTAGATGCGGCCGAAGTTGCCGGTCGCGATTCTCCATCCGAGGAAGATCGCCGCGATCACGAAGATGATCGCCCAGACGGCATTGGTTCGGTTGTTCATCGTGTGTCTCCCCGGCGGCGGCCGATGAAGTAGATGACGTTCGCCAGAATCACCAGCAGGACGATGAGGACGTGTCCGACGAGTTGCGGCCCCATCCGCCGCAATCCTTCCTTGGCCGTGGCGATCCTGGCGAGATGCGGATAGCCGTCGATGACGGCCTGCTCGTATTCAGCGGCGGCCTTGATCGCTCCGAGTATTCCGATGAGTTGCGCGGGGATGTAGGGATACAACTGCGGCGCCTGGACGCCCGTCGCGCCCGCGACCATTCGCTTGTTGAAAGGGGTGGCGACGTATTGCACCCACTGCTTGGTTCCCGGATCGCCGGCGCTCACGTTGACGATGAGGTCCATCGCCTGAACGCTGCTCACGCCGTTCATCATGGGAATCGTCTCCACGCCCGTGCCGTAGTGGTCGGTCGTGTAGAGTTTGCGTATGTTGGTGATGACGACCTTGATGACGCCTTCGTTTCCCGGCTTGTAGCCGAGGTTCATGTAGTCCTTGCCGTATTCGAGGTGCGGATACTCCCGTTCGAGAATCCGGATGCTGTCCTGAATCATGGGCACAGCCAGTGGCCACAGCGCCATGTAATACATCTTCAGTTTCTTCTCGGCGCAGTGGCGGGTGAAGGCGGAGGCCATGGGCTCCAGTTCGCCGCGGCTGGCCGGGTCGACGTCCCACGCCATGAGCACCTTGGATCCTTCCGGCAAGTCCTCGATCGCCCGGAAGACGTCCATGACCATCGCCGAGGGCTTCTCCGGAAACGTGACCTTGAGGAGGATCGGCGTGGCGACCGCCAGGAACATGAGCAGAAACACCCAGCGGCGATCGAGCGTCTTGAGAAACTCGTACATGGCTCAATCCTCTCCCGTTCCGAGATAGGAGCGGTCAACGCCCAGCAACACTTTGAGGGAGGTGGAGGCGATGCCCAGCGCAATGCCGATGTTGATCGCCCGGCTCCCCGCGAGATTGAATACGCCCATGATCGTTTCCGTGAGTTTCTCGAGTCGCAGCCCGTTCCAGAGTTGGCCGAAGAACGAAGGCTCGGCGTCGTGCGCCAACTCCGGAAGCCAGCCGGTCAGAATGATTGCGGCGTAGGTGCGCCCCAGCAGCACGATGAACGCCGTGCCCAGCAGCAGCGACGCCTCGACGTTCTTGGCCCGGAACGCGCGGAATGCGGCGGACGCGATGTAGAACGCCAGCATGGCGAACATCGTCGAAGTCAGCGGGTAGATGAGGTACTCGTAGATCCACCACAGCGCGCTGCCTTCGCCGATGTAGTCGCCCGACCAGGGCTTGTTCCAGTACACGGCGTTGGGATGTGTGCCGACCTTCAGCAGCCCGACGGTCAGGGTGATGAGGAAGGCCGCGATCATGATGGCCGAATAGGCCCAGCCGGGACGCCGGTCGGAGACCTTCTTGAGGTTCATCTTCAGAAGGTTTCCGCCGCCGAGGACGAAGGCGACGGCGGCGAGGATGTCGAACCAGATCATCGAATCTTCGCCCCACGATTCCGTGTACGGAATGAACGTGCTGAAGATGATGATGAAACCGACCGTGGCCGCAATCAGAAGTGGCGCAGTTCGTTTCATGGAAACAGTCCCTTGGACCCGAGGATGTAGTCGCGAATGTACGCGGCGAAGTTCGCGATCGCCTCATTGTTGTTGGCCATGGAGGCGAGAGTGGCGGCTCCACAGCCCAGCAGGAGCAGCACCGCGCCCACGACCTTGCCGAAGTCCTGGCCTTTCAGGCTGCCCATCTGATGTGGCTCCCCTGAGAGGTAGGCGCTGGCCGCGAAGAACTCCTCGCCGATCAGCGTGTAGTCGCAGGCTGCCACGAAGAAGGGCAGTTGCGAGGGCATCGCTGTCCCCGCCACCTGAATCGCGCCGATCGAGTTGCCCGTCTCGGCGAGAATGAGCGATTCGGCGTAGAAGGCGCCCATGTAGAAGCAGGCCGCATACTTCTCGCGGACCATGCGCCCGGTCACACTCGCCACAAAGCCGAACTGCTCGTCGGTGAGGTAGTAGATGTTGTTTTCGTTGTAGGCGTCGGGGCGTCCCGCGGCGAGGTAGGCCGCCTGCACCGTCTCGCGCGCGGTGGTCATCACGAGCGATCGGCTCGTGGGCACTTCCAGCGT
>CAADHA010000056.1 GCA_900696685.1 uncultured Planctomycetota bacterium | reverse complement strand
GGAATCCGCCGCAGCGCTCGGCGGCCTCGCCTGGCCCCGGAGCAGCCCCGAAATTAAACCCGTCCCTATTTTCCGGCCCTGAAAAACAAGGGTCGATGAATAACACCCGTCCCTATTTTCCGGGGCAGTCCCTCTTTCCCGAGGCGATGGATCGTGGAGGCCACTTGCCACGGCCTGGGGCCTGGGCCGAGGATGGCGGCTGCCTGGGCCTCACTTGATTGAGAGGCGGATCACGCCGTCGAAGAGGTCATCGGCGTTGGTCCTGAAACGGGCAATCTCCGCGAGATAGAGGGCCGCGAGGCGCGACTGGCCGTGCCGCTCGACGAGTTGAGTCCATGCGGCGGCGGCCTCATCGAGGCGGCGGTCGCGATAGAGGCGCACCGCTTGGGCCGTCTCCCGAACCAGCGCGCGCAACTCCTCATCCGCCGTGCCCGGCTCGACGGGAAGCACCTCGAAGACCTCGACGGGCTTGCTCTGCCCGACGACGGTCACGAGGCCGACGGGCCGCCGCAGAACCTCGGGCCCAAGCATCTCGTTGGTGCGCGCGTTGATGAGGATCGACGTGCCGAACTGCTTGTTGGCCGACTCAAGGCGGGCGGCCAGATTGACCGAGTCGCCAATGACGGTGAAGTCGCTGAACTCGGGCGGCGCGCCGCAGTCGCCGACCGTCACCGGCCCCGAGCAGAGGCCGAAGCGCATCGACAGCCGCTGGTGGCCATCGCGTGCGGCGTCGAAGTTAAGTTCCTCGACGCGCTGAATGCAGGCGATTGCGGCGCGGACAGCGCGGTCGGCGTGTGTGGAGTCTTCCTCGAACGCGCCCCAGAAGGCCATCAGCCCGTCGCCGAGAAACTTGTTGACATAGGCGGAGTGGTCCGTGAGCAGCGAGTGCATGCCCCCCATGTAGCGGTTGAGAAGCGCCACGGTCGAGCGCGAGTCCATCGTTTCGGAGACGCTGGTGAAGCCGGCGAGGTCGCCGAAGAGACAGGTAACTTCGCGTTGTGCGCCGCTGAGATTGAGCGCCTCGGGGTGCTCGATCAGGTAGTCAAAGAGCCGCCTGTGGATGCGGTGCCCGAACTGACGAAGCAGGCGCTGGCGCTCGCGGCGTTCATCCAGCCCGCGCGAGAAAGTGGACCCGAACAGCCCGAGCACGATCCCTGCCAGCGGCGTGGCCAGGGGCACAAACACGTGCGACAGGTCGAAGAGCAGAAGAGCGTTCGTCACGACCCACCCCAACACGATGACGCACGCGAGCACCAGCCCCAGAAGCGGGCGGATCGAGCGGATCCCGCCCACGAACGCCGCGAACGAGCCCAGCGCGAAAGTCAGCAGCGCGCCGAGCCACAGGGGCGCCTCCCGGACGGTTTCACCCGTCAGGATCATGTTGGCCATCATGGCGTTGACAACAACGCCCGGAGTGCGCGGGCCCGCCGCCGTCGGGTACACGTCCGTAAGCGAACCCGTCGCAACGAATCCGACGAAGACGATCCGGCCGCGGATCGACCTGAGGAGGTTCTGCTCCGCGGTGCGGAGGACGGGTTCAGCGGCGGGAACCTGTGCGTCAAGGTCGTGCCAGACCCACAGCACACGCTGCAAATCGTTGGCGTCGGCGCCGGGGTCCTCCGGCTTGCCGCCCTCCTCGAGCGCGAGATGAAACTGCACTTCGTTCTGTATCTTCTTCGCCAACTGAGGGCGCCTGGTTGGATTGTCCCAATCCTCAGGGCTGTCACCGTCTCTGCTGAAGAGGTCGCGGATGATGTCGCGGCTGAGGTCGTGGTACAGCCTGACCTTCTCGAGATTCATGTGCAGGTCGAGGACGCCGCTCAGTGAAATGTGCCCGTGCGTGGGCAGGTCGTCGGGGCTTTGGCGCAGCAGGCCGAACGCGGCATTCTGCGACTCGCGCCACGCCCGGCCGGTGAGAAGATTGAGCGGACCGGACCCCTCCTCGATCCGGGGCCAGACAATGAGAGACCTGCCGGCGTTGACAGGAACCGTGGTGCGCGCGATGCGCACCGCGTTCTCCAGCAGCGTGATGTCGGAGGTGGGCGGGTTGTCGGACGTGGGCGTGTGAAAGTACGCCATCGCCGCCGCGACTCCCAGTTGAGGATGCAGATGACCCGCAAAGGCGACAACCGGCGGCATGCGCCGGATCACTCCGTCACGGTCCGTCTCGGCCGTAACGAATGCAGCGGCCCGGGCGGCCTCTACGATGCCGATCAGCGGCGCCTCCAGGCGATCCATGACGGGCACCACGCCGCTGCGGCTCAGGCTGGCGCTGCGGGCGCCGATGAAGCGCTCCGCCTTCACGCCGTCGATCACTTTGCCCATCATCATCTCGAGGCCGAAGTAGGGACGGTTCCGGTTGTTCGCCGGAATCATCCGCGTCCGCATCGATCTGATCGAGAGATCGGCAGGGTCATCGACGGCGCGCACTTCCTCTTCGATGGCCATTCTCCGGAATGACTGGAACTGCGCGCGGACGCGGCGGGCGAGGCTCTCGTCCAGTGCAGCCTGTTCGACGAGCCGGTCTGGATCGAGCGTGATGTCGGCCCGCAAGGCCTCAAGGACGCGGCGGAGCGCGGCAGCGCCTTCGGCACTGCGCCACGGACTGCCCGACTGGTCCGTCTGAGGCGGGAACTTGGTCGCCACGATCACCGGCGCACGGGCGCCGGCGATGGCGGCAATGAGCGATGCATCTTCCTCCGGGCGGTCAAGGTCCGGTTCATCAAAGAGGATGTCGAGGGCGATCACTCCCGGTTCGCACGCGTCGATGGCCTGGATCGCCTTGGCCACGAGCGATCGCCTCCAGGGCCAGCGCCCGAAGGAGTCGAGTGTGGAGTCGTCAATGTCAACATGCACAATGCGCGGATCGGCGCGCGGCGGATCGAGCCGGCCGTAGCGAAAGAGAAAATCGACCGCAAGCCCCTCGACGCGGTCACGCCAGAGCGGAATGGTGAGCGCGTAGGCGGCAACGGCCGCAAGAAGCGACCCGACGAGCCAGGGCAGGAGGGGGCCTTGTCCTCCCCGGGCGCGACGCCGAATGCGCTTCCCGAACACGCGTGGTCTCCAGCGAGGCGACTTGAACCAGCCCCGCACGCCGCTCTGAATCACTTGCGGTCGAACTGCTGCAGCGTGCCGGGACTCTCAAACTGACAGCCGCAGCCGTTCCCGTGACCGCTGTCTCGCCTGAACTGCTCAAGCGTGCCGGTGAAGCCTTCGCGGCCGAAGGATTCGTCAAGCCCGAGGTCGCGCAGGAGACTGCGCCCGTGCGTGACAACCATCGTCAGGAACTCCATCTCGTCGGGGCTGACCCCTCCCGCGAGTGGAAGGAAGTACGTCTGTGCAAAGGCGGTCAGCGCCGGCAACTGGTGGCGGTCGGTGGAGGCGTCGTCCTTGCTGAGCGCCACCTTCAGCCCGTTCACGTACTCGACCTCGATGGCGCGGATTCGGTTGGTCGGAACGCCGAACGCCTGGAAGCCGTCGATCGCATCCCAGACGAGTCGCCAGCCGGTTCCCTTGACGGCCAAGGTCGCGCTGGGGGTCTTGATCTCGAAGTCGTTGGTCAGCCCGACGTGATCGACCTTGACGTCCATCAGGCCGTAGCGCGCCGTGAGGCGCGTGCGCAGCACCGATCCGCTCTGCGCCACCTCCGGCAGGTCCACGCGCGAGTTGCGGTCGATGATGATCGAGGCGTTCATGCCGATGCGCAGGGCCACGAGACTGTCGCGGCCGGTTTGGATTTCGGAGCCGACTGGGACGACGTCGTGAAGCGCTGCGGCCTTCCAGTCCGCGTCTGCATTCGGCCGCCACCGCGCCCGCGTGCCCTCGACCTTCATCACCACAGCCTGGAGGATCTTCACTTCGCCCTCCGGCAGCGGCGCGAGTTGCGCCAGTTGATCGCCGAGGTCGATTCGCGGCAGGACGATCGCTTGACCGACGACGAGATTGGCGCGGTCGAGGTTCGGATTCGCCTCCGCAATTCTCACCGCCAGTTCGCGGTTGCCGTACCACTTCTCCGCGATGGATTCGAGCGTGTCGCCTTCGCGCAGCGTGTAGCGGATGGGCTGATCTTCCAGCACCGTCTTCTCAGCCGGCGGCGGCGCGGCAGGCGTTTGCGCGGCAGGGTCCTGGACCGGGGCGAACGCAAGTGACAGCGCGGCTGCTGTACCGGCGAGGCCGTAGAGAATGATGCGATGAGCGGTCATGTGTTTCATCTCATTTCCATGCGCCCGGCGGATGCGGTTCCGTCAGAAGTCCTGGCGCGGGGCCGACACCAGGCCGGTCCGCCGGTCCTGAACGCGCCCGAGTGTGGCGATCAGTTCAAGCCCCGAGAGCGCCTGGTTCTCCGACTTGGACCCCATGAGCCTTTCATAAGTGAGTTCCCGCAGCGCATAGCGCGGGACGGGGCCGAAGAGGCGCATGTTCAGCCCGCCCTCGATTCCGGCTTCGAGGCAGATCGCCCGGGCAATCCAGCCGGCCTGAGCCGTCTCGTCGGCGACAAGAGTCCCGCCGGCGGGAATCCAGCCCCGCGACCGCGCGAAGCCGGCTTTGGCCTCGAAGTCGGCTCCACCCTGCAGGGCGGCGCCGACCCTCTCACCCTCGTGAACGGCGCCTTCTTCGGACAAAAACTCGAAGGTGAGAAGCAGGGCATGCAGCGCATCGTGATTCGTCACGGCATCCTGCGCGGCCAGTTGGTCCCAGAAGTCCAATTCGGCCATCATGTCGACCCCTCCCAGCGTGTCCGCCACCGACGCCTCGCGAACCGATCGGGCGCATCCCACGCTCCACAGCACGCCGGTGCTGGCGGCGACGGCCCAGATCCTCATCCACACATCAGAACGCATAGTTCAGCCCCGCATAGAGGAAGTGGCGGACATCGTCATTGCCTTCGGGCATGGCGTCTGATGGAACGAACACGCCGTAGCGCACATCCAGCGACACGTCGCTGGCGATCTGCCAGTCGAGGAAGAAATCCAGTTCACCGCCGAGGAACCGTTCGCCGGGCACGGTGGTGAAGTTGACGGGCGCATCGGCGTTGAGTTTGTGCAGCAGGTAGGCGTCCACGCCCAGCCGCAGCTTGTCGAAGATCCCCTGCCCGCGCCATGGCATCGTGCTTGCGCCCAGCCGCAGTGAGAACAGGTTCGAGAATCGCGGTCCCAGCACCAGGCCCGTGTTCGCGTAGCCGAGGGCGTTGAAGGCATGATCGCCGGTTCCGCTGCGATTGCCTCCGAACGTGTTCGACGTGTGCTGCCGGTCGTCGTCGCCGCTTGCGAGGAGGACCTCGAAGTCGAAGCGCACTGCGTTGGGCCGGCCCCAGCGCGGCGAGTAGATCAGCCGCCCCATTGCTCCCCACGCATCGATCGGTTCGCTCGTCTGCCCAGCCGGCACGCCGCTGGGCGCGATGCTCGTGCTCAGTGAGTGCCCGCTCTGGTGAATGAACTCCGCCTGGTAGTAAGTCTCGGTCGTCAACTGCCCGCTGCTGCCGAAACCGAGGTACAGCGAGTCGTACTTGTACCGTGTCGGGTAAGGCGTGCCGAGAATGAAAATCGTCCGCCTGTCGCGGTCGTTTCGATCGCTCTGATCGAGGACAAAGAAGTAGGGGCGGTGCTCGTCAAACCCGGTGTAGGTGAACATCAGGCCCATGAAGCGGCGATCCACGTCGGTGTCGAAGCCGGGCCGCGAACTGTCGAAATCAACCGGGCCTGTTGAAGGCGTCAGGCCGATCAGCCCCTTCACTTCAAGATGGTGCAGTTCGACCGCTGCGAGCGCGGCATAGAGGTCCTCGCTCAGCGCCAGGCTCGAACCCCAGTTGACGAACTGCCGTCCCACCTGGAACCAGACGTTCTCGTCGGCGCGTTCGCCTGTTTCTACGAGGTGGTTGGTGCGGTAATCGAAGCGATACCAGTAGCGGTCGCCGATGGGCTCTTCGAGGTTGTCGCCGCGCCCGTCGAAACTGTCGCCCGAATTGAAGTCAAGGTAATTGAAGCGCAGTCGCCCGTAGGCCTCGTGCCCGCCCATGACGAAGTGGGACCAGAGTTTTGTGTCGCTCTGGCGCAGGATCCGCGTCGAACCGCTTGAGTCGTCGCTGGCGGCAAAGCCGAAGGTCGTGTATCCCCCGATGAGCAGCCGGGCCGATTCGGCGAGCTCCAGGTCCGCCGCGCCGACCTGCCGGGAGCGCTCAAGGTTGTCGAGCGTGCGCTGAAGTCGCTCGTAAGCCTGCGGGTCCTGGGCAAGGCCGGTCGGAGGAAAGAGGATGATCGTCGCCAAGGTCCATTCCGCCAAGGCTCGCGCACGCTTCATGCAGCGGTCTCCTGTACCACACATCGGCCAATCGGCCCCGCGCCGATGATCGCAATGGTATCAGCCAACCCGCCGCGCGGTGGGAAGCGCGTTCGACCAGGATCTACGACCAGGACCTACGGCCGGGACCGCAGCGACTGCACGAACTCTTCCATGCCGAGGAACTCGATCATGTGCTGGTCGTAGATCTTTGCGTGCTCATCGCGCGAGAGGTCGAGGCGGAGTTCGTTAATGACCTTGGTGCCCTGCGCGACCCAGAGGCGCCAAGTCTCGGCTGAGATCGTCTCGTAGATGTGCTGACCCAGCGGGCCGCGGAAGGGGGGCTTTGGCAGTTGCGTGCCTGCCCTTCCCGTGCGCTGGCAGATGAATGAACCGCTCTCGCCGCCTGCGGGCTTCGCAGCGGCTTTGACTTCCGGCACCGGCGCGCCCAGGCGGCGCAGCATCTCCGCCATGGCGCCGGCGGGCATCGCGTCGCCCCGGCCCGCGGCGACTTCGTACCCCTTCGTGAGCATTGCAATTGCATCGGCACGCTTCCCCGCCTGCTCCAGCGCCTGGCCCGCCAGTTGATACGCCTTGCTCATCTGCGGCTGAAGTTCGATGCAGCGCTGCAGCACCGCCGACGCCTCTGCTGCCTGCCCCGCCTGGAGAAGTGCGTTGCCGAGGCTGAAGTGCGCCATCTCGTTGGTCGGGTCCGCCTCGGCCATGTTGCGGAACTGCGAGATTCGCTCTGAAGCGTCCATCATCACTCCTGGGCTTGCGGTCGGATCGTGGAAACGGGATTATAGCGACGCCATCGCGGCGCCCCGGCGGCCGTCAGTCGCTGAGTCGTTGCCCGGTTCAAACCCGCTTTGCGAGTTCTTTCTGTGGAATGCGCCCGCGCGGTTGCGAGGTGTTCTCCTGCCGCCCGGGCGGGACTTCACTTGAAAGGAGTTTTCCATGCTCCGCCGTTCATGTCTCATCGTGCTGCTGATGCTCGCCGGCGCGAAAGCCGCGCAAGCGCAGCGATACGAACTCGTCCCCTTTCCGACGCTTCGCGTGACGGGTGAATGTCCCGGCAAAATCTCGCTGTTCGTCGAAAACGCCACTCCCCACGGGCAGGTCGGCATCATCTACGGCTTCCGGCTCGGTCAGTTTACCGTGCCCCACGGGCAGCGCTGTGCAGGAATGCAGTTGGGCATTCTCAATCCAGTGCTCGCACGCATCATCCCGGCCGACCAGCGTGGGATGGCCATCACCAGCGCCACGGTCGCTGCACAGGCCTGCGGGCGCGCCTACCTCGACGCCATCGACCTGTCGACCTGCCAGGAGGCGGCGCCGGTGCTCGTGAACTATGGCCTGCAACTCGACCCGTTGCGCTGCGAGTATCGCATCACGTGTCGGCTCGCGGCCGACGCGGGCGGGTGCCCGGCTGCGGTTCGCGCTCTCGTCGGCGCCCTCGCGCCGGCTGCGCGCACCGTCTTCCTCGATCCATGCGCCAATCGCCCAAACTGTGCGGTGGGGCCGCTGATTCGCACTCTCCGCGTGCGGTATCGCGATCCGACCGGCGCGATCGTCGCGTGCCTCATGGACGTGCAACTCGACCTTCTCGGCTGTAATCCGCCCGCCGCCCGTCCCTTCCAGAGCGCCGGCGGCTTCGGCACGCCGCCCGGATGCGGGCCGTGGTGAGTCGAGCGCCCCGTCCGGCAATCACTGCGCTGCAGCGCCGATTCAGCCACAGGTCCATCGCGTTCAATCGGGCACGTCTCTCATGGGACGTGCCCGATGTTCGCGTGTCGCCTGCATGACCGTGAACGATGGGCCGCATCGTCGAGTGGCTATGAGCGCCATTCGGCTGGCGACGTAAGCCTGACCGCTTGGGCGTCCGCTCGCGGCCGCGCAACGCGGCGATGTGACCTGACTCGAAGCACCGGCGAGGCATCAGGGGACTTCGTCAACTTCCCGGTACTCCCGCGCCGGAGGCGAAGGACGCTGCAACAGATCGACTTGCGTGATCCCGTCTCACCCCGGCGGCTGCATCATTGAGCACCTTTTTCAGAATTGCGGCGAACTTCCGGTTTCATGCCTTGACAGCCTCCCCGTCATCGGTCATCTTGACCCTATCCGAGAGCGAGGCTCCCCATGGCCGACAACCACAACGTTACCCCCCCCCCCCACACACACTGGCCCTGATCGCACTTCTCGTGTGCATCTGGCTCGTTGACGGTGCCGCCGTGGCGCTGGGGCAGCGGTGGCGGCAGGAGCCGGACCGCTGGGAGTTTACGGGAACAATGTCGTCAGGCCCCCCAGATCGAGCACTGGATGGAGCGCGGCTTCACGCGCGAGCAGGCGCAGGTTCTCTACGCGCGGGCCGTCCAGTACACCGTCGAGACGCTCGGCGAGCATGTCTCCCGCTACCACGAGCGGATGGATGAGTACTGGTTCAACGTCCCGCCCGGCCGGTCGGAAAACGACATCGGCGAGCAACTCATCGCCACGGGGTACTACCGGTACGCGTGCCCGAACTGGCGGATGGGAAGGGACGTGAGCCTCGACTGCACGAACGACGAGTTCCTCGGCGATCAATGGAATCTGAAACGGCTCGAAGCATGTGCCGGCTGGCAGATTCACAGCAGTGGGCACGATGACGTCGTTCTCGCCGTGATCGACGCAGGACTCCGTACGAGCCATGAGGACTTCAGCGCTCTCAACCAGTATCGCCGAGAGGGGTACAACGTTACTGAAGGCCTTTGGGAGAGCGAGAACGGCACGATCTGGAGTCAATGGTATCACGGGACGATCGTTACGGGTGCTGCGGCTGCCACAGGTAACAATGGAGTGGGCACCTCGGGCATCGGTTGGAGTCTTCGCCACCGAATGCTGGTCGCAGAGGATGCGGACGACACGTTCAAAGCGATGGAGATCGCCGGAATGGCGGGCGACCGCATTATTGTGTCCACAGCTTCGATTACGCCTGATTCGCAAACGCAGGGTCTGTGGAATGACAACACCAAGTGGATCACCGAGGAGTTCAATGTTCTCATCGTCCAGTCAGGTGGAAACTATCCCGAGAACGACTTCCTCTTCAACGAATTCCCGTACATGATTGTCGTTGGAGGTACGGACCCGAGCGACAACCGCTGGATCAACGGCCAGGGACCGTCTGGTTCCACCGTCGGACCACACTTGGACGTGATGGCCCCCGCTGTAGACATTTTCGGCCCAGATCGCAGGGACATGACGCGCGCTCAACGGATGATGGTAGGAAGACACGGCATAAAAGGAGCCAACAAGATGTTCATGACATGCGCTATGGGGTTGGTCCTGGCGGGCGTTTCCAATGGCGCCGCCACGTTTGCGGGACCAGATGCCCTTGCAATCTCAATCGACGGGTCATGTCCCGGCGTCGTGCGCTTTCGCAGGGATGGCGCCAGTCCGGATCAGTGGGCCGGCCTCATCTATAGTGATGAACGCGGAAACTTCACACTGAATCAGCCCTGCGGCGGAACAGTGACGGGCCTGGGGACTCGCGGCCTGCGGCTGGTGTGGCTCTTCCGCACCGGCGCCGCCGGCCAAGGCGCCGCCACGGGCCGAGCCGCGTCGCCTTCGTGCGGCGGGTTCCTTCGAATGGTCGTGCAGGACGGCAACCCCTGCACGACGAGCAACGTCGTGCAGATTCCGCAATAGCACCGGGTCGATGCGCTCTTACATGCGGGCACGCTGGAGGTTGATCGCAAGCAATGTAACATCCGCCGGGTTAATTCCGGCGAGGCGTGCCGCTTGGCCGAGCGTCGTCGGGCGGAAGCGCGTCAGCACGTCAATCGCCTCGTTGCCCAGCCCCGGCACGCGTGCGAACTCGAGGGTCGCGGGGATGGACCGCCGCTCCAACTCGCCCATTCGTTTGATGTCGGCCCGCTGCTTCTCGACGTAGCCCTCGTACTGAATGTCGTTGATGACGACATCGATGAGGCGAGATTCCAGGTCCGCCGGCAGGCGCCCCGCTGCGGCCTGCGGCGCGAGTGACCGGCTGATGAAATGCTGCCGGAGCGTGCGGCCTTCGACGCGCACCGTCTCCATCGCCCGGCGGATGCGCGCGAGTTGCTCCGTGCGCCGCTGGTGGAGCGCCCAGCGGTCATCGCAGACCAGTCCCCACTCGCGCCCGAGGGGCGTGAGGCGGTCCGGGGCCGTGTCGCCGCGCAGAATGAGGCGGAACTCGGCGCGGCTGGTGAACATGCGGTAAGGCTCGCGCGGCGTCTTGGTCACGAGGTCATCCATCATCACGCCGATGTAACTCGCATCGCGCCCGAGGCGGATGGGTTCGAGGCCATGTGCGTAGCGCACCGCATTGAGGCCGGCGACGACGCCCTGGCCGCCTGCCTCCTCGTAGCCGCTCGTCCCGTTGATCTGCCCGGCGAGGAAGAGGCCTTCGACGCGCTTGGTCATGCACGTCGCGTCGATCTGGTGCGGCCAAACCATGTCGTACTCAACCGCGTAGCCGTACTTGAGGATCACGGCCCGCTCGCAGCCGGGCATGAGCGGGACGATGGCGTCCTGCACGTCGCGCGGCAGGGAGGTGCTGATGCCGTTGCAGTAGATCTCCTCGCCGACGACCGAGGTGAACGAATCGCGCTCGCCGAGGCCCACGTTGACTGAACGTGGGTTTCGCAGCGTCTCGGGTTCGAGGAAGACATGGTGCGAAGTGCGATCGGCGAAGCGCACGACCTTGTCCTCGATGCTCGGGCAATAGCGCGGGCCGCACTCGGCTTCGATCTGCCCGCTGTACATCGGCGCGCGGTGGATGTTGGCGCGGATGATCTCGTGCATCGCGGCGCTGGTGTGCGTCGTGTAGCAGCAGACCTGAGGGAATGCGGGGAAGCGCCCGCCCGGCAGCGCGTGCGGCGTCATCTCGCTGAACGGTTGAATCACCGCGTCGCCGTGCTGCGGTTCAAGCACATCAAAGTCAATCGACGAGGCGGCGAGGCGCGGCGGCGTGCCCGTCTTGAGCCGCCCGAGTTCGAAGCCAAGCGACCGCAGCGCGGTGCTGATGCCCACCGCCGATCCTTCGCCGACGCGCCCGCCGGGGGTCTTCTGGTCGCCCGTGTGCATGAGGCTGCGCATGAACGTGCCGGTGGTGAGCACGACGGCATTCGCCGCGATCGGTTCGCCGTTGACCACCGCTCCGCGGCACCGCCCGTCGCGGACAATTAGTTCATCCACTGTCCCCGCAAGGACGGCGATGCCGCGCGAGCGGATGAGGCGCTGCACCTCGGCGGCATAAGCGTGCTTGTCGGCCTGGGCGCGCGGGGCCTGGACCGCCGCCCCCTTGGAGGTGTTGAGGGTGCGGAACTGGATACCGGTCGCGTCGATGGCCCGGCCCATCAGACCGCCGAGAGCGTCGATTTCGCGGACGATCTGGCCCTTGGCGAGGCCGCCGATGGCCGGGTTGCAACTCATTGCCCCGATTCGACTTGGGTCCATGGTGACCAGGGCTGTCCTGGCGCCCATGGCCGCCGCCGCCCAGGCCGCTTCAGTTCCGGCATGGCCCCCGCCGATGACAAGTATGTCGAGATGGGAGCGGTTCATGGGAGACGCGGCGGAAGTGCGTTGTGATTCGCGCGAAGGGATTCTTCTTGCGGGATGGTTGGGTGCGGGAGTTTTTTTCGCTTTCCGGCTTGACTTATGGTAGACTATCGCGGCCAATGTGCGGGAGGCCGTCTTCCGTCCCAAGTGGCAAAGCCGACGCCTGGTTACGCCCGAGTATCCGCCGAGGTTTTCAAGTTGAACACATTCTCGGGCAGGAATGACGCATCGTGACGAACATCTATGTAGGCAACATCTCGTTTCAGACTTCGGACGCCGATCTCGAGCAACTCTTCGCCGAGTACGGCCGTGTGGACCGTGCCAACGTGGTCATGGACCGGCAGACGGGCCGCTCGCGCGGCTTCGGCTTCGTGGAAATGGCCAACGATGCCGAGGCCCAGAAGGCCATCGCCGAACTCAACGGCAAGGAGTTGGGGGGGCGCACCCTCACCGTCAATGTTGCCCGGCCTCGGACCGATCGCCCGGCCCGTGGCGGCATGGGCAGTGGGCGCGGGGGCGGTGGCGGCGGTGGCGGCCGTTATTGACGCTCCGGCGGCTGTGCCGCTTCGATGCCAGTGAAGAACACTGACCGGCCCGGCGCACTACGCCGGGCCGGTCGGCGTTTTCTCTCTCTCTCTCTCCCTCTCTCTGATGCTCTCTTCTCAACACAGCGGGCTGACGCCCGCAGGTGCAGGCGGGCACTCGCTATGTGCTCCGGGCCGACGCGACCTTCGCCACCGCTTCCGCGATTCGCTCAATCTGGATCTCGGCCAGATCGTGATGCACGGGCAGGCAGAGCACCTCGCGCGCGAGTTGCTCGCTCACGGGCATCGGCTCTTTGGCGGGGACGCGCTCGGCAATGATCGGCTGTTCAGTAATGGCCCGCGGGTAGTGCGTCGCGCTGCCGACGTTCTCGGCTGCGAGGAGGCGGGCGAACTCATCGCGGCTGCAACGCAGCCGCCCGAGGTGCAGGCGGATGGTGTACTGGTGGTAAACGTGCCCGGCGCCTTCGGTCGCAACGGGCGTCACGACCGCGGCGCACTGGGCGAGCAGCTCCGTCAGGCGCGCGGCATTGGCCCGGCGGCGGGCCGTGCGCTCGGGCAAGCGGCGAAGTTGCGCCAGTCCGATCGCGGCTGAAACGTCTGTCAGCCGGTAATTGTACCCCAGGGCGACGTGGTGGTAGCGCCTGCCAAGCTCCATGCCGTGGTCCCGCAGCAGGGCGATGCGTTGCGCCAGTTCCCCATCGTTGGTGGTAACCATTCCCCCTTCGCCCGTGGTCATGTTTTTCGTGGGGTAGAAGGAGTAGGTGACGGCGTGGCCGAAGGCGCCGATGCCGCGCCCCTGGTACGTGGCCAGGTGCGACTGGGCCGCGTCATAAATGACGCTCAGGCCGTGCCGGTCGGCGAGTTCTTCCACCGCGTGGATGTCCGCCGGGTTGCCGTAGAGGTGCGTGGCGACGACGGCTGTGGTGCGCGGCGTGATGCGGCGGGCCGCGTCCGCAGGGTCGATGTTGAAAGTGCTCGCGTGCACATCACAGAACACCGGCGCTGCACCGCGCGCGAGAATCATCGAGGCCGTTGCAATGAATCCGAACGCAGGGCAGAGCACCTCGTCGCCGGGGCCGATGATCGGCTCATAGGCCAGTTGCAGGGCCGTTGTGCCGTTGCAGGTGGTCAGGGCGAAGTCGGCGCCCGTCGCCGCCGCGAACTCGCTTTCAAACTCGGCGCACTTCCTCCCCTGGCGCAACTGGCCGGAGCGAAGCACCTCGACGGCTGCGCCGATCTCTTCTTCACCGAGTCGCGCCGAGACGACGGGGATCATCTCCGGCGAGACGGGCGTGCCGCCGTCGACGGCGAGGCGCGTGGCGGGCGAGGCGATGCTCACGGGTTGACGCCTGGCTGATGTGGCGCCCATCTTGTGCTCCTGCCTTGCCGGGGCGATGAATGCGTTCTCGTTGGCGTTTCGAACACGGCGCACTTTGCTGCAAAGAGCCTCCGGGTCGCGGCCAAACCGGCTCCTGATGCCGCTCTTCACCTGTTCTGCGTCGTGGCCTGGTTGAGGCGCTGCTCGCGCTGCGCGATCACCTGCTGAAGCGCGGCGGCGAATCGCATCGCGCTCGTCGGCGAGAAGACGATCCGCGAACCGACCTGGAAACTGATCGCCTGCTGATTGCCGATCATGCGCGGCAACTGCACGCCGAGATCGCAGATGATCTCCTCCTGACCCGCGTTCATCTGCCATGCGTTCGCATACGTGACCTTGGCCTGCGTCTCGTCGACGTGCACCACGACCTGGCCGGGCTGATTCTGCTGCGCGGGATTTGTTTCGGACATTCTTCCACTCCTCGAGCCATTCGGCTCTGCTGGATTTCCTTTGGTCGATTGATAAGTCGGGGATGATAGCCGATTGCGCGGCGCAGCGCCGCTGCCGGAGTGCCGTGCCCCGCGATTCGGGCAATTCCCTGCGACGTGCGTCGGCCTGCTACGACCACCGCAGCACGATCTTGCCGAACTGTCCGCCCGCTTCGAGCCGCTCGTAGGCCTGCCGCGCGCTCACCGCGTCCTGGACCTGATCAACGACGGGCTTGAGATACCCGGCCCGGAAGAGGGCGGCGACCTGCATGAACTCCGTCATGTCGCCCATGGTCGAGCCGATGACACGCAACTGGTTCCAGAAGATGCGGGCGAGGTCGGTGACGGGGGCGGGGCCGGTCGTGCAGCCGGGCGTGACGAGCGTCCCGCCGCGCGCGAGGCTCCTGATGCACGAGAGGTGCGAGGCCGCGCCGATCGAATCGAGGACCACGTCGACGCCTCGCCGGCCCGTCATGTCGCGCACCTGCCGCGACCAGTCGGCGCCGCCGTCGAGCACTCCGGCATCGGCGCCAAGTTCGGCGGCGCGGTCGAGTTTCCACTGGTGGCGGCTGGTGACAATCGTGCGGCAGCCGAAGTGTCGCGCGATGGCCAGGCCCGCCGTCGCCACGCCGCCGCCGATGCCCGTGATGAGCACCGCCTGGCCCGCCTGCAGCCCGGCGCGGGTGATCAGGCAGCGCCACGCCGTGAGAAACGTCAGGCCGAAGGCCGCCGCCTCAACGGGATCGCACGCTGGACCGACCTCCACAAGTTGTGCCGCCGGCGCCTTGAATCGCTCGCAATGCCCTCCGTTAGAGTGCTCGCCGATCATCGAGATCTCAGGCAGCGTCGGTGCCGCGCCGGGAAGGGCGCGATGCGGCTGAGGCGGGGCGGCGTTCATGATCACACGCCTGCCGAGCCAGGCGCGATCGACGCCCTCGCCGACCGCCTCGACGATGCCGCAGGCGTCCGAACCGCCGATGCGCGGGTAAGTGAGATCGACCCCCGGGAGTCCGCGCCCGACCCAGAGGTCGAGATGATTGAGCGCTGAGGCTTCGGTGCGGATGATCGCTTCTCCCGATGCCGGCGCCGACTCGGGCCAGTCATGAACGAAACGGACGTTGGCGTGGACGGGAGTGCCCTGAGCGGCGACGATTACGGCCTTCATGGTGGTTCCTCGATTCAGGTGCGCGGCGCCGCGGCGCGGTCGGCTGCTCGCGGCATCGTAGGGTCGCAGAGGCCGCGCGATCCGCCGGGCGGCGTGCCGCAATGCACAGCCGTGCGGCAGCCTTGCCCGCATGGATCGCGCCGGCCTTCGGTCTAACATGGGTCCAAGCCATCGAAGGGCATGCAGACCCCGAACCGACGAGGGATGATTGAATGGCCGACGCACCTTCGCGCACCATCCTCGTTCTCGCGGCTCGCTCCCCTCGTGCGGCGGCCGTGATTGCCGAGGCCAGGCGGTTGGCGCAGGCGCTCGGCGCGCCGCTGGCTGTTCTCCACGTCGGTCCGGACGACGCGGACAGCCGTTCGGCGCTGCTGCGGGCTATAGAGGATGCGCGGTGCGACCCGGGCGGCGTCGAACTGCTCATCCGCCAGGGTCGCGTCGAGGTCGTGATTGCACAGTCTGCATTGGAGCGCGATGTCGAACTGGTCGTGGCCGGGGCGCTGGAGCGGGAAGGCGTGCTCCAGTATTACACGCTCGGCTCCGTCGCGCGCCGTGTCGCGCGTTCGTCGCCTTGCCCGGTGCTGCTGGTGCGGCAGCCTCGCCTGGCGCCCGAGCCGTATCGCCACATCGTGGCCTCGGTCCACTACGACGCGGTCTCGAGCGCGATGCTTGGCCTGGTCTTCCGCCTCGCTCGTGAAGAAGCGTGCGAGGTTGACATCATCAGTGAGTACGAGTCGCCGGGACTGAATCTCATGTTCGGCGATGCGCTGGATTCCAGGCAGAGCGAGGAGTTGCGCCGCCGGCTCCACGCCACGGAGAAACTGCGGCTCTCGGCGTTCGTTGATGCGGTTCGGCCTGAAGACGTCGGCGTTCGCCTCCACTGCCTTCCAGGACGGCACGGCACCGCGACCATTGAGCACGTCCACAAGTCAAATGCCGATCTGCTCTGCTTTCCGCACTCCTCCGCGCCGCTGACCTTCTGGGACAAGTTGTTCCGGCACGGAGTCGAATATGCGCTCGAGCGACTTCCCTGCGACCTTCTCCTCTTTCGCCCGCAGGCTGCGCGCGTCGAGGCATCCGAGCATCAGGCGGGACCGGGATGAAGCCCCTGACTGCCGACGAGATCGTCGTCATGTTCCTGGCGCTGGGGACGCTGCTGGCCGTCGCCCGCCTCTTCGGCGAAGCGGCCAAGTGGCTGCGCCAGCCGGCCGTGATCGGCGAATTGCTCGCCGGCATCGTGCTCGGCCCCACGGTGCTGGGCACACTGGCGCCGGACATCATGGCCCATGTGTTTCCGGCGGATGGACGAAGTCACCTCGTTCTGGAGGGTCTCACGACACTCGCGGTCGTCCTCTTCCTGCTCGTGGCGGGGATGGAGGTGGACCTGTCGACGGTCTGGCGGCAGGGACGGGCCGCAGCGACCGTCGGCATGTCGGGAATTGCCCTGCCTTTCGCCGCAGGATTCGTCGGGGCGTACGCCTTTCCGGCTTTTCTGGGCAGCGAATCGGACTCCAATCGCGTGGTCTTCGCGCTGTTCTTTGCCACCGCGATGTCGATCGCGGCTCTTCCCGTCATTGCCAAGACGCTCATGGACCTCGACCTGTACCGGACGGACATGGGCATGATCGTGATCGCCGCGGCGATCTTCGAAGACCTGACGGGCTGGATGATCTTCGCCGTCGTTCTCGGCATGATGGGAGGCGGCGAAGACCACGGCCCGGGCGCCGCCACGACGATCCTCGTGACGCTGGTTTTTGCGGCCGCCATGCTCACCGTCGGCCGGTGGACCATCGACCGGTCGCTTCCCTGGATTCAGGCGCACACCAGTTGGCCCGGAGGCGTGCTGGGGTTTTCACTCGCCCTTGCGTTCTTCGCTGCTGCATTTACAGAGTGGATCGGCATTCACGCCATCTTCGGCGCGTTCCTTGTCGGCGTCGCCATCGGAGATTCGTCCCACCTGCGCGAACAGACGCGCGCGACGATCAACCAGTTCGTTTCCTTCATCTTCGCGCCGCTCTTCTTCGCGACCATCGGGCTGAAGGTCAACTTCCTCACGAACTTCGATCCGCTCCTGACTCTGGCCGTCCTTCTCATCGCCTGCGTGGTCAAGATCGTCGGCGGATTCCTCGGCGCCCGTTTCAGCGGCATCTCGCGGCGCGAGTCGTGGTCCATCGGCTTCGCCATGAACGCGCGAGGCGCAATGGAGATCATCCTTGGCCTGCTCGCGCTTCAGTTCGGGATCATCGGTGAGCGGCTGTTCGTGTCGCTCGTGATCATGGCGCTGGTTACGTCGATCATGAGCGGGCCGATCATGCAGGTGATCCTCAACCGCCCCAAGACGCGGCGCTTCTCCTCCTATCTCAACTCGCGGCTGTTCATCGATCCCCTGAAAGCAGTCCGGCGGCAGGACGCAATTACTGAACTTGCGCAGGCGGCGAGCGAGGCGGCGGCACTGGAGCCGGCCGTCATCGCGGACGCGGTCTGGGCGCGGGAGCGCGTGCTTTCCACGGGGCTGGGAAACGGCCTGGCGATTCCACATGCCCGTATCCGCGGTCTCAGGGCGCCGCTGGTCGTCGCGGGGATTGCGCCCGGCGGGATTGACTTCAATGCGCCAGACGGCGCCTTGGCGCGAATTATCCTCCTGATTCTCACGCCCTACGAAGACTCGGCTGCACAGCTGGACGTGCTTGCCGCGGTCGCCCGGACGTTCGCGCGTGCCGATCTCTGCGAGAAGGCAGTGAAAGCGGGTTCATACACCGAGTTTCTCGCCCTCGTGAAGCAGGCCGAGGGGCCATGAGAGTTCAGAGAGCCCGCGGCGGCGAGAGCCGAGGACGTGGCAGGGCGGATGGCTCAGCCTGTGCTCGCATCTTCCGCCAGCAGCAACTCGTAGAGTTCCATCGGGTTGGCGGCGCCGCGGAGTCGCGCTCGGGCCGGCTCGGCGCGCACGATGCGCGCGAGCCGGGCCAGCAGGCGGACGTGATCCCACGGGTCGCTTGTCGGGCCGAACATGCAGAAGATGAGGTCCGACCTCGGATGGTGCGCCACGCCGAAGTCCACGCCCGGCCGCAGCAGCGCCGCCGCGACGTGTGTTTTGCTGATTTCCGACGCCAGCGCGTGTGGAAACGCCACGCCCTCGGGCGTCGACGTCGGCATCTGCCTCTCGCGAGCGATCAGGCGCTGCACGAGCGCGTCGCCCCTCAGCGCCGGGATCATCGCGTCGACGGCCGCGGCCAGGCGTGTGAACAGGTCATCGCGAGAGGGAACGCCTTCGAGAATCAGGATCAGGTCGGGGCGAAGGTAGGGTTGCAGGGCCATGACCCCGCCAGCATAGGAACCTCCGCCTCGATTGGACAGCGCAACCGGCGGCGCGCATAGAGTGAACCGAGTGGGCGCCGGAGGGGCTTTCCCCCGCCGGGTCTTCTCGCTCCCGAGGGGCGATCCACCATGACGCGGTCACTTCATCACTACACTGCCTCATTCGCTCTGGCCCTGATGCTCGTCGGCCCGCTCACCGCACTGCCGCGCGTCGCCGCCCAGAACGATGTCCGACCTCTTGCCCAACAACCCTACCACGGCATGCTCGTGCGCGATCACGCCGAGACGGGCGGCCTGCTCGTCGGCTGGATTCTGCCGGGCCCGCTCAACGGGACAGGCTTCGCCTCTGAGGTCGTGAACCGCGGCGACCTCATCCTCGCTGTCAACGGGCAGCGCATGAACCGTGAGCAGTTCAACGCCTTTCTTCGCGCCGTGCGGCCCGGCGAGATGATCACGCTCTTCGTGCGGCACACGGCCGGCGACGCAGGCGGGGCCGTCCCCAGCACCGGCGGGGGCGCCGACGAACGCGAGCACCGCATCACCCTCGCCTCGCGCGAGCAGTGGTGCGGACCGATCGCGCACCTCCGCGCCGATGGTCCGCCCATTGACGCCGATGCCCTGCTGGGAGTGAGGCCCGAGCCGACTGCTCTGGAGCGGTTCATCCGCGAGCACGTCGAGCGCCACGACCTGGCTCAGCCCGTGGACAAACTGCTCGATTACTTCAGGACGACGGTCGAAGCGAACAACGGGTCGAACATGCTCGCGCGGGTGCGGGCCGGGTTCCACCGGCCGACGCGGCTCGTGGAACTGCACGGACTCGTGACAGGCGGGCTTGGCGCGGTGCCCGGCGATCCCACGCGCTTCTTCGCAGAGGCGGCGGCGAATCTCGATTGCAAGGCGCCCGATGCACTGCCTCCGGTCGATCTTTCCCAGCCGCGAGCGGCTGTCGAGGCCGTCGCTGCCGCGCTCCGGAAGTCGCATGCGCACCTCGCTGCCGCGTTCGCGCACCTCGAACCTGAAGTTCGGGCGTCGCTGCCCGCGACCCTCGTCGATATCACCGAGACCGTCGCGCAGAGCATCTACATCCACGGCCATGCCGAGGCCAAGCGCCTCATCGACGGTCTGCGCGCCAGCCGCGACGTCGACTTCGATGCGCTTCTCTCAGCAGGAGCCGCACTGAGCGGCTTCATGCACGCCGGCACGGCGGCTGCCGCCGACGCCCCCGCCATCACCGTGCCTGCGCCGCTGCGCCAACTCGTCACCGGCGACATCCTCGCCTTCGAGGCCGTCGGCGACGAGTGGATCGTCTACGGCGGCCACGGGCCCAATACCTACGAACTTTCGCAGATTGCCGCGGTCATCGACGCCGGCGGCGATGATGAATACCGCTATCACTCGGCGGAGAACCACGCGCCGGCGGCGTGGCCGGTTGCTCAACTCATCGTCGATCTCACCGGCAACGACCGCTACGTCGGCGCCGATCGCGGCCCGGCAAGCGCGCTCATGGGCGCGAGTCTCATCGTCGATCACGCCGGCAATGATCGCTACGAGGGCCGGTCGCGCGCCTGCGGCGTTGGAGTCATGGGCGTCGGACTCATTCTCGATCGCGCCGGCGCTGACGTGTACTCCGGCACGCGCTGGTCGATCGCCGCGGGTTTCTACGGCGTGGGCGCGATCATCGACTGCGGCGGGGACGGCGACGTCTATCACGCCGAGATGATGAGCCAGGGCATCGGCGGACCGAGAGGCTTGGGCGCGATCATCGATCAGAACGGACGTGATCTCTATCGCGTCAACGGGCCGACGCCTTCCGTCTACGGCACGCCGGCCGTCTACGCCGGCTTCAGCCAGGGCGTCGGCCTGGGTGTCCGCCTCTACGACACCGGCGGCATCGGCGTGATCGCCGACCTGGCCGGCGATGACCGCTACGAAGGCGGCGAGTTCTGCCAGGGCGGCGCCTACTTCTGGGGACTGGGCATCCTCCACGACCGCGCCGGCAACGACCTCTACTACGGCAACCGCTACGGCCAGGCGTGGGCGGCGCACCAGGCGCTGGGCATCCTCGTCGATGACGCCGGCGATGACGCCTACTGGTCGATGACCGCCGCGAGCCAGAGCGGCTCTTGGGACATCTGCGCCACTCTCCTGCTCGACCGCGCCGGCAACGATTCGTATCAGGCCGACGGCCTGGCGCAGGGCGGCGCTTCGCAGCAGGCGATCGCGTGGTTCATCGACCTCGAAGGAATCGACCGCTACATCGCGCCCAGCGGCGCGACGCAGGGCCGGTCCGGCGGCAACGAGTATCACTACGACGAAAGCGGCTGCTTCAGCTGGTCCGTGTTCCTCGACGTCGGCGGCTCGACGGATTTCTACTCGACCGGACGGTCGAACGGGGCCGTGCTTCCAACGGGCCAGCCCGACACGAGCGCGCCGCACAACAGCCCGCTTCACGGGATCTTCATCGACACCACGGAGTTGATCCGCTTCTTCGAGTGATCGAATCGGCCGGCCCGAAGCGCCAACAAGGCATGGGGAGCGGGGTGACACTTCATCTCGTCCGCTTGCAGGCAACGCGACGACGCCGTCAGCCACCTTGCTCGCGGCTCGGCATGTTTCGCGGCCCGTCTATACTCCCTTATCCGCTCCATGGCACGAGCGGTCCACTTCCACTCACATCTGGAGATGCATCATGCTCTCGACCTCTTCATGGCGCCTTTCGGGCCAGACCCTTCGATCTGCCATTGCAATCACAGGGCTTGCATTGGTGGCATCGCTCTCGCCGGCATCCGCCCTTGCACAGGCAGGTGGCGAGGCGACTCAGCCCGTGATCAACACTCCGCCTGTTCCGCCGACGCTCAACTTCACCATGAAGGACATTGACGGCAAGGAAGTCAGACTCAGCAGGCACCAGGGCAAGGTCATTCTCATCGTCAACGTCGCCAGCCGCTGCGGCTACACGCCGCAGTACCGGGGCCTGCAACTCCTTCACGAGAAGTACCACGAGAAGGGTCTCGTCATCCTTGCCTTCCCCGCCAACAACTTCCGCAATCAGGAGCCGGGGACCGACGAGGAGATCAAAGCCTTCTGCACAGACAACTACAAAGTGAAGTTCCCGGTCTTCTCCAAGGTATCCGTCAAGGGCGAGGACATCTGTCCGCTCTACAGGCTCCTGACCGACAAGGAGAAGACGCCTGCCAGCGAGGGCGAGATCAACTGGAACTTCGAGAAGTTCCTGCTCAATCGCAATGGGACCGTTGTGAGACACTTCCGCAGCAAGGCGACTCCGGAGCAGATCGAGCCTGAGATCGTCAAACTTCTCGAAGCCATGTAGGAGTTGGCCTCGAACGAGGAGGCGCCTCGCCAGTCGGGTGCCACAACGGCGACGCCGCCTGGCGAGGCCGCGGCCGGCCGCAGGTCATGCTCCGTGACGGCCTCTCGCGGTGAATGGAAACTTCTGAGGGTGTCGGGAATTGCATGCCGCACTGAGCGCTTGAGGCTGTACAATGCCCCGAGTGAAAGCCCGTGGGCGTCGATCATCCTGCGCCGCGTTGTTATCGGAGGAAGACCATGACCACTCGTTCCCGCTTCGCAGCCCACGCGAGTTCTCTGCTGTTGGCCGGCGTCGTGCTTGCGCCTGCATCGTCCGCGCTGGCACAGCGGGGTGAGCGATCGGTGCAGACGGCCCAACGAGTCGAGGCAACGGGGTTGCCCGTCGAGCCGATTCGTCCGATCGTCGGGCGCGGCTTGCCGCCGCGACTTGGGCCGCAGAGCGAGCGGCCCGTGATCATGCTCACCGGCTACTGGCCCCCGACCAACGAGGCCCTCCGCCGCTTCAGCGCCAATCCGGAGAGAAACCCGCAGGGCTGGATCGGCTCCAACTGGGAGGATCGCGGCTACGACGTCTACTCCTACTTCCCCGAGTTCAATCCGCCCAACTGCAACAACTGCGGTCGCGGGTTCGGCGACCTCGAGGTGGACTATCAGGACACTTCGGCCGACTGGTGGGAATTCGTCGAGCGCCACAAGCCCATCGCGATCATTACATTCAGCCGCGGCAATCCCAACCTGAGTTGGGAAGTGGAGATGAACCAGTACAACCGTTCGCAGTGGATCAACGATTTTCTGCCGCCGCTTCAGCCGACGCCAGTGCCGCCGGACGCCTCAGCGCCACCAGGCCATCTGCGCCTCTCGAAACTTCCGGTGCAGGAGATCGTCGATGCGATCAATGCCTCGGGCCTGGGCCTCAACGGCTACATCTGCTTCAGCGGAGACGGGGGCGGCTTCCTCTCCGAGTTCATCGCCTACCACGGCGTGTGGTACCAGGCGATCAACGCCTCTCCCGCCAGCCCCGAGTGGTGCGTCTCCGCCGGGCACGTTCACGTCGGCGGGCAGATCACCTGGCCCGTCGCGGGGGAGGCGGCCCAGATCACGCTCCGCACCGTGATGGATCACGTCGATGCGATCCTCGATCGAACCGTCGTGCAGGAGGACATCGGCTTCGGCGGGCCGGGCAGCGCGAAACTTGTCGTCGCCGGCGATGAGTTGCGCACGGGCGGCTTCGCGGACCTGCTCCTCTACGATGCGCCGGCCGATGCACGCTTCGTGATCGTCGGCTCGCGGCGGTTCAACCCGCGCAACTACATGGGCGGCGTGGTCGTGCCTGTGCCGCCAAGCGTGATGTTCGAAGGCGTAACGGACGAGAACGGGCGCTACCTGCGCAGCGGCATCGCCGGAGGCCGCGGGCGCTTCGACTTCTACGTCCAGGCGATCGTGCACGACCCATCGCAGCCGCGGGGGCGAGCCATCTCAAACGCCGTGCGGATGGAGTTCTATCCGTAAGTGAAGTGACACGCGGTGCGATCGAGCGCCACTCCCGGTGCGCACATTCGAGAGTCGCCGACGGCATCCGAGGGTCGCAGCGTGCGCGGCGGCGTTGATCTTGGCCTGGCTGACGCTTTCGACATCGTCAGATGCGCGGCTGGCACCGCGGGCTGGGAGTGCGATGGCTCGCCTGCCACTTTGGCAGACGCGAGACCCTTGTTGACGGCCGCTGCAAGGCGCGAACATTCGCACTCAGAATACAGTAGACCTTCTGCAGGCACAACGCTTGCAGCCCCAATAATGAATGACGCCGCCGGGTCGGTTGGGCGGCGCTTGTTTGCACACGGAGGAAACCCCGCGATGATCTTCGACCCGATGTATTGGATCTTTCTCGGCCCGGCCCTTCTGCTGGGTCTCTGGGCCCAGTTGATGGTCAAGTCGGCGTATGCGAAGATGAGCCGCGTGCAGGCGAGCAGCGGCCTGACCGGCGCGCAGGCGGCGTCCCGCATCCTCAGTGACGCCGGATGCCGTGATGTCGGCATCGAAGTCAGCCACGGCTGGCTGAGCGATCACTACGACCCGCGGCACAAGGTGTTGCGCCTCAGCAGGGAGGTCTATGCAGGGCGCTCGATCGCGGCGGTGGGCATCGCCGCCCACGAGGCCGGCCATGCCATCCAGGATGCGCGGCGCTATTCGCCCCTTGTGGTTCGCAACGCGATCGTGCCCGTCGCGGGGCTGGGCAGCAATCTCGCGATTCTCCTTATCATCGCGGGCGTCATTCTCGCGATGACCCAGCTGGCGTGGGCCGGCGTGATACTCTTCGCCTCGGTCGTGGTCTTTCAACTGGTGAACCTGCCTGTGGAGTTCGACGCCAGCAGGCGGGCGCGGGATGAACTCGTCCGCAGCGGCGTCGTGTCCGTGCAGGAAGACGCGGCCGTGGCGAAGGTGCTCAATGCTGCGGCGCTGACCTACGTTGCGGCCACGCTCACCGCCGTGCTGCAACTGATCTACTTCATCTCACTCGTCTCAGGACGGCGCGACTAGCATCACCGCATGAGTGAAGGGCACGCTCCCTGCCCGCGATGCCGGAGGGTGCGGTGCTGCATCCTCGCGGCGCCGGCGCTGCTGCTTGCGTACCTTCTGCTCTGGCCAGTTGACGCCGATCCGCTGGCGTGGCGGCCGCCGACGCCGCCTGCGGTTTTCCGTACTCCGGATTCCGATCTCTCTGACATTCAACTCATCGCATCCGGCGCCGGGCCGGAGGACGTCGCCATCGACGCGCATGGCCGCCTCTACGCCGGCCTGCTCGACGGGCGCCTCATGCGCTTCGACCACGACGGCAGCAGCGCCGAACTCTTCGCCGACACCGGCGGACGGCCGCTGGGCCTCGATTTCGACAACGACGGCAACCTCATCGTCGCCGACGCGATCAAGGGCCTGCTTTGCATCGACCCAGCCGGAGCGATCACCGTCCTTGCCACGGAGCACGGCGGCGTGCCCTTCCGCTTCACCGATGATGTTGATGTCGCGCCCGGCGGGATGATCTACTTCACCGACGCCTCGTGGAAGCGCGGCCTGCACGAATACCCGATCGACTTCATCGAGCAGCGCGGCTACGGGCGCCTGCTGCGCTACGACCCCGCCGCGCAGAAGACGGAATTGCTGCTGGCGAAACTCAACTTCGCCAACGGTGTCGCGGTCAGCCCCGATGAATCCTTCGTCCTCGTCGTCGAGACGGCGCGGTACTGCATCCACCGCGTCTGGCTCAGCGGGCCACGGGCTGGCGAGTCGGAGATCTTCATCGACAATCTGCCCGGCTTTCCCGACGGCGTGTCGTGCAACGGCGACGACCTGTTCTGGGTCGCGATCGTCTCGCCTCGCTCGCCGGTCATGGACTTCGCCCATCCGCGCCCCTGGCTCAAGCGGGCGATGCTCCGCCTTCCTCGGACGCTGTGGCCCGGGCCGAAGCACGACGCGCACGTGATCGGCCTCGATCTCGACGGCCGGATCGTGACGACGCTGCGCGACCCGACGGGCGAGCGATTCTCACTGATCACCAGCGTCGAGGAGCATGATGGCCTGCTCTATCTCGGAAGTCTGACGCGCCCCGCGTTCGCGCGCATCGGGCGGCCGGACCGGTGAAGTGAACAGTGGCGCGGGCGTCCCGCGCGTCACTTGCAACCGCGGATGAATGGCCGGGACGGTGCACGCCGGTGTAGGTCGGGCCCGCCGCTCTGGGCGCGGCCCGGCGGTTGGGGGTGTGCTCGCCAATCAGGAGCGTAACGCGATGTCGGCGCCGAACTGCCTACGGCGGTGGTCCGTGCTTCGCGCGCCGATCTCTCTCGCTGAGTTGAATGACCGCCATGGGCCGTGCGCTTTCGTTCGCCCTTGCGCTCTGTCGTCAAGTTGCAACCTGACCTACCCGATCGCGGCAAGCGCGATCGGACGTCATTGTGTGGCATGGCGTCGCGCTTCGCGTCGCTCTGCACTCGCGGCGAGCGCGATGGGACGTCTTTGCCCGTTCGGCATAGCCAGGCGAAGCGCCAGGCCATGCCACCCAGCCGTTCCCCCGGCGCGGAGTTCAATCGAGATCGAAAGGCGTCTCCGGCGCGGCCGGCTGATCCAAATCAGCGGCGCCGGGCGGCGGGGGTTGCATCTCCTCGGCCGGCCCGGCGCTCTTCAACGCAGCCCCGCCCGAGGGCGTTACCGTCGCAGACGGATCGATCGCGCCGGCGGCGTCGGTCGAGAGGCGGATCGAGAACGTCGTCCCTTCGCCCTCGGTCGATTCGAACCAGATTTGCCCGCGATGCTCCTCGACGATCTTGCGGGTGACCGCCAGGCCGAGGCCAGTGCCGCGCAGCCCTTTGCTGGAGTGGAACGGCAGCCAGACGCGGGCGTGCTCGCTCTCGGGAATGCCCGGCCCGTTGTCGCTGACGTGGATGAGAACCGCGTCCTCGACCATGCTGTAGTCGCAGCGCAGTGTGATGATGCCGGTATTCGGCTCGACGGCTTCGATGGAGTTGATGAGCAGGTTCATCAGCGCCTGGTGCATCATGTTGGGATCGAGGGGGATGGGGGGCATGTCCGGATCGTAATCGGTCATCAGCGCGATGCCGCGCCGATCGCACTGAGGCTGCACCAGCGCCACCACGTCCGCGAGCAGCATTGAGAGTTTGGTCAGTTCGATCTCGACCTGGCGCTGCTTGGAGTAGGTCAGCATGTTCATGGTGAGCGCGTAGATGCGGTCGAGGTTGCGCGAGAGGATGTCCCAGCCGCCCTGCGCCAGGGCCATGTCCTGCTTCTTGAGCGCCCGTCCGACGACGTCCGCGCCGCCGCGAAGTCCCTGGAGGATGTTCTTGATCGAATGCGAGAGCGAGGCGACCGTCTCGCCCACGGCCGCGAGGCGAGCGCTCTGCAATTGCTGGTCGTACAGGGCGACGTTGGTGATGGCCAGGCCCACGTGCTGCCCGATCGCCGTCATCAGGCGCAACTGGCTGTCGCTGAAGGTGTAGTTCTTGAGCGAGGTGTCAATGTGGATCACGCCGTACGTCCGCTCGTGGTAGCGGATGGGCACGCAGATGGCCGAGCGGATGCCGAAGTTGCGCACTGAATCGCCGGCCGAGAAGCGCCGATCCTTCATCGCGTTGGACGAAAGCACTCCTTCGCCGCGGCTCAGAACGTGCGAGACGATGGTGCGGCTGACGTGAATCTGGCCCTCGTCGGGATTGCGCGGCGGCGTGCGGTACTTGACCACCGCCGGTTCCGGCTTCTCATCAGGCCGCTCCTGAAGGAGGATGAAGCCGCGTTCCGGCTCAAACTCGTCAAAGATGAGTTCCATGACCAGTTCGAGCAGGCTTTCGCGGTCGAGGCTCTGCGTCGTGATGCGCGTCAGTTCGTAGATGATGCGCAGGTGCTCCTGCGCGGCCGCGGCGGGGTCGGGCACGGCCATGATCATCGAGTCTTCATTCGACTCGAAGCGCTGCTCCACGACCGCATCCATGAGGTCGTCCTGCAGGGCGCGGACGGGGTTGTTCGCACCGCCGTAGCGCCGAGCGCCGAAGACGAAGACCGTCGACCCCGCGCGGATCAGGTCGCCCAGGCGCAGCCGCACCCGGTTGGAGCCGATGCGCCGGCCGTTGACGTACGTCCCGTTCGCCGAACCGAGGTCGCGCACGTACCACTCGCCGTCGTCGGGGGTGAGTTCGGCGTGGCGGCGCGAGCACGTCTGGTCGCTGATCTTGAGCGCCTCGCTGGAGCGCCCGATGAGTTGCGGCTCCCAATCCGGCACGTCAAAGCGCTTGCCCTTGTCCGGCCCGTCGATGATCTTCAGTACGAGCATGGCGATCGGGAGATTGTAGAGGAGGATCGAGCGAAGAAGCAGTGACGGCGCGGCAGGGAGCGCATGGCGAGATTCGCTGAACAGCCCTCGGTCAGCCCGTCGGAGCGTAGGCCCTGCCGACGCTACAGCGCGAGCCGCTCGCGCACCAGTTGCGTGAAGCGCTGTCCGCGCTGCTCGAAGTTGGTGAACTGGTCCCAACTGGCGCAGCCGGGGCTGAGCAGCAGGATGTCGCCGACGTTCATGCGGGCCATGGCGCTCTTTACGGCCACGTCCAGCGTGCGGCAGTGCAGGCACGCGCCCGCCCGCGCCATTGCGTGAATCCGATCGGCCACCGCGCCGATCGCATAGAGCCTCGCAACGCGCTCACCCAGCGCTGCCAGCGGCGCGAGGTCCGCCTTCTTGTCATAGCCGCCGACGATGACGTGCAGCCGGCCGGGATCATCAAAGGACTCGACGGCGAGCGCGGCGGCGGCGGGAGTCGTGCACTTCGAGTCGTTGTAGAAGCGACGGCCGTCTTCGCTTCGCGCGACGAGTTCGAGGCGGTGCGGCAGGCCGCGGAAGTTCCCCAGCGCGGCGACGGCTTGCTCAACGGGAACGCCCGCGGCGCAGCACGCCTCGGCGGCCATCAGCGCATTCAGGCGATTGTGCCCGCCGGGAATGAGCAGGTCGATCCCGGCGAGGCGCGGATCATCGGCGGCGACGTCGGTGCGACTGACGCCCTTATTCGTCGCCCAGCCCCGCAGGCCTGGTCCGAGGATCGCATGATCGCCTGCCGGCTGGCATGAAAGGAGGCGCTGCTTGCTCGCGCGGTAGTGAGCCAGCGACCCATGCCAGTCGACGTGGTTGTCGCTGAAGTTCGTTACAACGGCGACGTGGGGGGACCACGCGTCGCCTTCGGTCAGCCGCGACGCGATGGCTCCGCGCAGGGGAGCGCAGGGGTACGACGCGCTCTCCACTCCCAGCCACCACAGCATCGCGCTGGACAGTTCAAGCACGACCCGGTCCGAGGCGCCGATCGCGGCGCCAAGCAGTGAGCCGCCGATGTTCCCGCCGAGGTGCGCCGCGCCGCCGCAGACCTGCAGGATGTGGTGGACCATCGCGCTCGTCGTGGACTTGCCCGCCGTCCCCGTCACGCCGATGATGCGCTCGCGGCCGGGCAGCGACGAGATGAGCAGTTCGATCTCCGTGGTGATCGGCACGCCGGCCTCGCGCGCCGCGTTGAGAAACCGGTTCTCCCACGGCCGGGGCACGGCGGGGTTCGCCACGACAAGATCGGTCTCGCGAAAGTCCCGTTCATCATGGCCGCCGAGGCGCAGCCCGACATGGCCGGCGTCCACCAGGTCGCGAATCGAATCCAGCGAGTCGGTCAGTTGATCGGCCGGGGCCAGATCGGTGAGCAGCACGCGGCAGCCGCCGTGCTCGACGAGCCATCGCGTCACTCCCGCGCCGCCGCCGAAGTGTCCGAGGCCCATCGCCGTGACCCGCTGTTGCGTCATGGCTGCCCGTAGCGGAGGCGGTACTTGCGATCGAGGGCCTTCTGCTTGTTGTCGAGGTCCACTTCCGCGCCGTCGATGTACGCGGCGAGGATGTGCGTCGTGATCTCAAGCGGGCTGCCGTCGGTGATGATGAGAGTCGCGTACTTGCCGGGTTCGAGCGAGCCGAGCACGCTGCCCGCGCCGATGATCTCGGCCGCGCTGAGGGTGACGGAGCGCAGGGCGACGTCGACCGGCAAGCCGTACGCCGCCGACTTCGCCGCGTGGTACGGGAGGCTGCGCTCGTGAGCGGGCTCTTCGCCGCTGGCGATGCAGAAGCGGATGCCCGCTTCGTGCAGACGCAGGGGCAGCGTGAACGGCTGGTCGTGCGGCATGTCGCTGCGAGGCGGCATTCGGTGCGTGCCCGTGAGGATCACCGGCACGTCATGCACCTTGAGCAGGTCGAGGCACTGGTCCGCCTCGGCGCCGCCGACGATGATCGGCCGCAGACTCAGCCGGTTGGCCCACGCGATCGCCGAGCGGATCTGCGCCGCATCGCCTGCATGAATGAAGACCGGGACGTGCCCGTCGAGAGCCGGCAGCATCGAATCAAGGCGCAGGTCGATGGGGAATGTCGGATCAGCGCTGCGGGCGCGCCTGTACGCTGCCGCTTCCTCGAAGGCGCGGTCGATGCGCCCGAGACTCTCCTTGCTGCGGCGCAACTGCTCCTCTTCGCTCTCCTCGATCCACCACGCGGTGCGCGGCCGCACGTTCGGCCAGCGCACGACCAGCCCGGTGCGGTCGGCGATGGTGATCTCCTCGTTCGTCCAGCCGTCGAGGCGAATGGTCGAGGCGTAGCCCGAGATTACTCCGCCCTGCGGCACGACAAGCGCCGTGAGGATGCCGTTGGCGCGCGTCACCGGAATGAGGGCGCTGTCAGGATTGACCGCAATGACCGCCCGAACCTCGGAAGTGATCGCGCCGGTCTCGCTCATATCGTTCGTCGCCCGGACGGCCTGAATCTCGCTCAGCCCCAGCGTGGTGTCGGCGCTGATCAGGCCGGGGTAGACGTGCTTTCCGGCGGCATCAATGACGGTCGTGTCGGCCGCGGCGGCGTAGGCGCCGGCGCCGACCTCTGTGATGATCCCGTCGCGGAAGACGACGAAGCCGCGCTCGATCGACTCGCTCGATACGGGATGGATCGACGCGTTGACGATGGCGATCGCCTTCTCCTGCGGCCGGCCGGGGATCTGTAGCGATTGCGCGTGCCCGGGTGAGGCGATAAGCAGCGCCGCAGCGGCGGCGATCGTCAGAGCCGTCGTGTTGATGCGCTCACTCATTTCAATCATCCTTGAAGCAAACCCCCACGCCCACGATGAGGCTCGGCGAATTGTGGGGTGCGTTCGCGTGGTGCGGGGCACGCCGTGGGCCTGCGCTCGCTCCCCTGCGCAAGGCCTCCGGGTCGTGCCGAAAGGGAATGTCCATGTCATTGGTGATACTCCTCGATGCCGCAGCCGCATTCGCCGGGGCGCGACGAGTGGGGATCGAGTCCCAGTTCATAGCGGCGGCGCATCAGTTCCGCCAGGGCGCGGCGCTCGGGAGGGATGTCGCCCTCTTCGGCCGGCGCAGCGGGCTTTTCCTCCTCCGTCTTCTTCTCGTCCTTCTCCGGATCCTTGAGATTCTGCTTGAGCACCTTCTGGATGAGGCGCTGGCGCTCGGCCTTGGCCGCCTGCTGCATAGCCAGATCGGACTCGATGCTGAACATCTGCTGCCCGTCGATCCACGTCTGCTCGCAGCGGGCGAATGTGCTCAGCGGCGAGGCGGACCAGATGACGAAGTCCGCATCCTTGCCGACCTCGATCGAGCCGACGCGATTGTCGATGGCAAGTTGCCTGGCGGGATTGATGGTGACGAACTTGAGGGCCTCGGCCGGTTCAACGCCGCCGTAGCGAACCGCCTTGGAGGCTTCGGTGTTCATGCGGCGGGCGAGTTCATCGGAGTCGGAATTGAAACTCATGAGCACGCCGGCATGATGCATGATCGCTCCGGCGTACGGGATGGCGTCGTAGACCTCGAACTTGTACGCCCACCAGTCGCTGAAGGCCGACCCGCCCACTCCGTGCGCGGCCATCTCGCTCGCCACCTTGTAGCCCTCAAGAATGTGCTGGAACGTACCGAGCGTGAAGCCGAACTCGTCGGCCACGCGGATGAGCATGAGAATCTCGTCCTGGCGGTAGGAGTGGCAATGCACGAGCCTCGCGCCCGCGAGAATCTCGGCGAGTGCTTCGAGTTCGAGGTCGCGGCGAGGGGGATACTGGCGCCTGGTTGTCGCAGCCCCCTCGTTGAAGCGCTTCCATGCGTCGGCGTAATCGCGGGCGGCGATGAAGGCGCTGCGGATGAGCGTCTCGACGCCCATGCGCGACTGCGGGTAGCGCGAGGTGTAGTTGTCGCCCCAGTTCGCCTGCTTGACGTTTTCGCCCAGCGCGAACTTGATCCCGCCCCTGGCGCCCTCGAAGCGGAACTGGTCCGGGCCGAGTCCCCAGCGGATCTTGACGACGGAGTTCTGCCCGCCGATGGGATTCGCCGAGCCGTGCAGTTGATTCGCGGCGGTGAGACCGCCCGCGAGCTGTCGGTACCAGTTGATGTCATCGGGGTCAATGGCGTCGCTGATGCGAACTTCGGCCGTGATCGCCTGCGTCCCCTCGTTGATGCTGCCGCGGTCGATGCCGGTGTGCGAGTGGCAGTCGATCAGCCCCGGCGTGAGGTGCTTTCCCGTGGCATCGATGATGACTGCACCAGTGGGCGCCGCCAGGTTGCGCCCGATCTGCGCGATCGTGCCATTGCGCACCAGCATGTCGGTCTGCTCGAGGATGCCGGTGTCGGCGCTGGTCCAGACCGTCGCATTGCGCACGAGCACGGCCTCGGGGCGTGCGCGCGGCTCCAGAAGCCCGTAGGCGCCCAACGGAGTGGGGTACTGCGCCGGCGCGGCCTCGTACGGCTCTTCCTTCTCGTCCTTCTTCTCCTCCGTCTCGGCGCCGTCGTCTGCGTGATCCTCTGCGTCTGCTTCCTTCAAAGGCGCGTCCGAGGGGGGGGGACGCACGGCGGTCCAGCGAGTCTCCTGGCCGTCGGAGGTGCGAATCACGCCGCGCATCGCATCGCCTTCGACGACGCAAGAGTATTGCTCCCATGCGCCGCGGCCGTGCAGATGGCCGGGCAGGACGAAACTGAGGCGCTCGACGCGCCATGAGACGGCCTTGGCCTTGATCTTCGCTTCGCCTGCCTTCGCTTCGATTTCCGGTGCATCAGGCTTGCCGGTGATGGCGAGTTCGAAGCGGGCTTCCTCGTTCTCGTTGAGCCAGGCGTGCCACGTGCCCAGGACATTCACGGGAGGCGCGGGCTTGAGTTCGATGCGGTCACCGTTGACCCAGAGGGCGGTGACGGTGCGGTCCTTGCCGAAGAGTTCGCCCGTTCCCTCGATGACGGCGAGGTGCGCGATCATGCCGTGCTCGATGCGGCCCATCACCTTGTCGAGCGCGAGAATCTTCGCCGGCGTGGTGGTGAGGGCGGCGAGCGCCTGCTCCTCCGTCAAGCCCTCCTTGATCGCCATGCGGAGGTTTTCGAGGAACTTGTCGCGCTGACGCAGCGAGGCGGTCGTGAGCGCCACAGTGGCCCCGCCCTCGATGAGGCGGCGCGGGTTGGTCGGCGCCTGCTCCCAGTGCATGAGCGTCTGGAGATCGACGCTGTCGGCATCTTCAATCGCCTCGATCTTGGGCGGGCCGGGGAAGTTGATGGGCAGGACAATGGGCACGTTGGTCTCAAGCACATCGCCCAGACGCTGATACTCCTCTCCGCTGCCGCGTACATAAACATTGAGATTGAACTCGTCGCGCAGGCGTGCGAAGCGAAGCAGGTCAAGTTCATCGCTGCTGTTGAAGAAAACGCGGTGCGGCGGGGTCCGCACGACTCCGCGCAGGGCCGCGAGCGAGTCATTCGGCTCGGGCGGCTCGATGTGCATGGGGTTGAGACGGTACATGTCCAGGCAGTGTGCGTACCAGTCGGCGTCGATGAGCGTCTGTCGCACGAGCGCCACCGCTCCGATGAGCGAGCCGGGATACTCGTCGCTGCGCCAGCCGCCTGATTCGAACTGGACCACCTGCGCGCCGCGCGCCTGGTGTATGATCACTTCCGCCCCCTCGGCCGTGAGGGCGATCGTGGCTGCATTTCCGCGGAAAATGCCCGTGTCCGGCACGATCTGCGCCGCCGTGAAACCGATCTTGTGAAGCGACTCGATGATGCCTCGCTCAATCGGCGCGGCGTTGAGGGCGCTGAACTCGGCGCGGACCTTGCCGTTCCAGTGCAGGCCGGGCGAACTCGGCATCGACGCCGGAGGACGAACCGGCACCGCAAGATCGATGAAACCCGCATGAACGGTGTGACCCGCGAGGTCCCAGACGCGAGCATCGGCGGGGATGTTCGTCTCGGCGCCGACGTACTCGATCACGCCGTCGCGCACCACGATGGTTCCTTTCTCAATGACCTCACCGGGTCCGACGATGATGCGTGCATTGGCGAGAGCGTGAATGCGAGGCACGCTGGGCGGCGGACCGTTGGCCGGTGCGCGCGGCGGCTGTGCCGCTGCAAAGGCCGCAAGGGCGCAAAGCGTCATCAACGGGAACGCGCCGAATCTGGCGAATCGTGACATGACCCATCCTCACGAATGTCCGGGGCGCAGAGTGTAGCCCAGCGGAACCAGCCGCACGAAGAACAGGGCCGCGCTGCTGATGCGAAGCGCGGCCCCGGATGGCTTGTCAGATTGTGCGGACGCCCCGGCCTCATTCAGCGCCGGCCGCCCCGAGCGCGGACCTCGGCCTCACGGCCCGTAGAGATCGATCCACAACTCGTCAATCACACGATCGATCTTCTCTTCCGACTCGTACTTCCCAGATGCGATCTCCTCGCGCACCCGGTTCACCAGGTCCTCACGCACCGGTGGGTCGTGCAGCAGGCGGTCAAGCAGGAGCAGACGGCGGGCCGTCGGCGAGAGTTCGATCGTGTCTTCCTCGCGATCGGCGCGCGAACCGGGCAGGCGCGACGCATCGACCGAGCCGTTCGATCTATACTGGTGCAGATCAACCGGCGGAACCATTCCGCCGCCGAGTGGAGCGATATCGCTCATGGACGAAGAACTCCTCGCGCGATGTGCGACAGGCGTCGGCGGGCAACGGGCCCGCGCGGCCGACTGCCGGCCAGTGCATTCTCCGCTCCGGAGGATGGTATCGACTGGCGCGTCGAAGTTGCTTGAAGTTCGCCCTGAATCAGCATTTTGACCTAAGTTATTGCTGCATAATATCTTGCGCGACATAACGGGAGGTGGGACATGCAAAGCCGGGATCACATTTTCTTCGCTCTCCTTCTTCGCACGGCGGGTGGGGTTTTTATTGGTCGCGCCCTCGTCATGGCCCTTCTTCTCCCACTCGCAATGCCCATGCCGGGCTGCGACAAGTCCGAGCCAGCCGCCCCGCGCCAGAACGCAGGCGGACTGAAGGATCCCATGCACGCGGAGCAGGGCTCTCCGCCTGAATCGCCGTCGCGCACTGTGCGCTGGACGCCTGACGGCGGCGAGCGGTTCACGGTTTCCGACGCGCCCGTCGCCATGCCCGATCTGGCCCCGGCCCCTGCTCCGGGCTGGTCCATCGTCCTCGTCACGATCACGGATCCGAACCACCGCGACCAGGCGATGCAGTGGATGCGCTCATTCCGCGATTTGACCGGCCTGAACGGAGCGTGGATCGACAGCAGCGAACGCGGTTCAATCGTGCGCTACGGCCGCTACGAGTCGAGCAGTTCGCCGCAGGCTCAGGCGGACCTGCGCCAGTTCAAGTCCACGGAAGTGGGGGGAGTGATCCCTTTTCGGACGGCTTACCTCGCGCGGCACGGCTCGGCGACGCCGACGGGCCGCTTGCGCGAACTCAATCTGCCCGAGGCGCGGAAGTTGTATCCCGGCGTCGAGACGCTCTACACCCTCCAGATCGCCGTCTACGAGGCGGAGCGCGACACGACCGCCGCCGACGCTCGGCGACTGGCCGAGGAGGCCGCGCTTCAACTTCGCGCGCAGAACGAACTGGCCTTCTATTACCACGGTCCCAACCGCAGCCATGTATGCGTGGGCGTCTTTGCAGAAGGCGCGGTCGATCCGGCGACGGGTCTCTACAGCCCCGAGGTCCAGGCACTCCAGGAGCGCTTCCCCCACAACGCCTACAACGGGCGGACGATCGAGGAGCGCATCACCGGCCTCGACGGCCAGGTCCGCCAGGTCCGCCAGCGCAGTTTCCTCGTCGTTGTGCCGAAGGAATAGGCGGTCGCAATCTGCCCCATTGATCAGGGTTCCGGCGCACCGAGTCCGTGCCAGAACACCATGTAAAGGGCGCGGTGGTTGGTCGGCGCTGCGACACTGTGTGCGGGGACGTCGAAGGAGGCGGCGGTAAAGACCTCGTTCCCCTGCGGACTGTTCAGATCGTACCTGCCCTGCCAGAATGAAAGTCCGAGTGAAGGCCGCAGATGCCCGGTGACCCCGGGCGCGTGTGTGTGCCAGGGAATCTCCATGCCCTCCGGCTCGCACTTGTGTGCGACAGGTTGGCTGACTGAGTCGCCGATGCTGCTGCCGATGAGCAGCGTGTTCTCCGTCCCGTGTCTCCAGTATAACTGAAGCGCGGCCGTGTGATCAAGCGTGTGCGGCACGGCGGCAACCAGTGCGGCCCAACCGTCGAGTGCGTTGACGGGCGAGCCGACCTTGAGTACGGTCGGCTGGCCCGCGCTGAGGCAGAAGTCGTAGGCGCAGCCGTCGCCGGCGCTGATCCACGAAACGCCGACGTTGACGTGTCGCAGACAGGGGGGATTCGGCTTCTTCACCATGTCGTGGAGGATGGTGAGCACGACATAGACGTCCGCAGGTGCCACGCCCGCTGGGTTCTTCCAGCGCCACCCCGTGCTCGCCAGCAGAGCCTCCTTTTTCATTCTGATGCCGTAGCCGCCGGGGTTGCTGGTGTGAGGGTGAAGCCGGTAGGGCGTCAGGTCGCTCCCCGCTGCGATGGGCCAGACGCGCGTCCCGCAGGGGTCGTAGATGATTTGGATCCCCGCGCTCTGAGGGTCTTGAACCGCGAAGACGATCCGGTCGAGCATCTCCACGTACTCGGCGACGCCGCTGACGTTTGTGAAGTTCCCCGGCGCGCCCGTAACGACCTGGATGTTGTCCACTCCGATGAACCACACTTCATCATCCAGCATCAATTCGTGGAGGTAGAGGTCCTCGACATTGAAGCGGGCGCGCGGCCGTGCTGAGGCGGGGTCGTTGGGCAGTTGCGTCCACTGCATGTTGTTGTTGGGGTCAAAGTGCCACGCCTCCGCCGTTTGCTCATCAGGCGCTTTCCAGAAATCCATCTTCACGTAGACATCCGCAGCCTGGATGTTGTAGCACTCCTGGGCACGGGTCCGCCCCGTCAGCAAGGCGGCCGACAGTGCAGCGGCGAGAAGAAGCAGCACTCGAGTCCGGACGCCGCGTCTCTGCTTCATGATCACTCGCCTTTGCTGATGTTCCGAGTTGGGCTCAGTCGCGCCGGCTGGGCATCGCCGGCAAGGTCGCTTGCGGGAGGATAGCGGAGGCGGGGGGGGGCGCGTCAAGAGCGACGCGGCGGAAACCCGGAAAAGTTGATGAAAAAGTGGTCGCCCCTGCATCACAGTCCCTGAAATTGCGTATCCTGAATGGAGGAAGCGGCCGCTTTGTCCCCTGAGACGGCCGGCCTCGATCGGGACCGCCGAAGGAGCAGAGGATGAACCAACCAGCATGTGCCCGCAGACAATCGGCCCGCCTCCGCGCCACGGGCGTGGCCTTGGCCGCGGCGACCATCGCGCACTCGCCGATGCCCGTCCTTGCCCAGCGCTATTCGATGACTGTGCTGCCGGTCCCGGAAGGGTACGTCTCGGCGGCTCCGGCATCCTTGGGCGGGAATGGCGACATTTGCGGGTACGCCGTCGGTTCCAACATGTACGGCCCTGTCGTCTGGCGCGGCAGCCGCGTCATCGTGCTTCCGACGCTGGAGCAGGAACGAAATCGCGGCTATGCACATGGCATCAACGGCCAAGGCGTGATTGTCGGTCAGGATTTCACAAGCCCCCTCTACCCCCAGCAGGCGGTGATGTGGCCCGACGAGAGCACGGTCGTTCCGATTCTCGACCAGGACAGCCTCGCGACAGGCATCAATGACAACCTCATCGTGGTCGGTGAGTACACGACGGGCATCTTTCGCACTCAACCTTTCATGTGGAAAGACGGGGAGTGGTGGTCTCTCGGGTCGATGCCCTTCAGCGGCGCGGTCAACAACTTGAATCAGGCTGTCGTCCGGAGTAATTGGCAGGCGTGGCTCTGGGATCGGGGAGTGCTTCACGAGTTGCCGCCCCTCAACCCGGGCGACAGGCGCATCTACGGCGGCGAGATCAATGAGCGTGGTGAGATTGCAGGCGCGACGGAAGGAGCAGACGGCTTATCCCGCGCCGTGCTCTGGACGAACCTGGTCCCGCGTGAACTGGCCATGCCTCCTGACAATCTCGGGGCCGGGATCATCTGGGTCAACTGTGATGGAATCGCGCTCGGCGGATACGAGACGTCTCCGAACCAGTTTGAAGCCACGCTGCACCACCACAACCTGACCACTGCAGTGGCTGACCTGCTCATGGTTCCCTGCGCCCACGACCTACGCATGTCGCCATGGGGAATCAACGATGACCGCCAGATCGCGGTTACGGTGCAGTACTCGATGCAGTCCGGATACCGTGCCGCGCGCCTCGAACCGCTCGACATGGGACTGACGGTGTGGAGCATGAAACCTTCACGCCCCGGGCGGCGCAATGTCATCGAGGTCAACCACGGCACGCCCGGCGGGCGCGTTTCTCTCCTCTGGGGCACGCAGCGCGGTCAGCCTCACCCCTGGCCTCAGTGCGAGGGCGCGGAGATCGACATCGTCGATCCCCGCATTGCGGGGACCGCGGTGGCCGGTCCAGATGGCCGCGCTGAATTCAACCTGTTCATCCCTGCCGATGCGCTCGGCCTGCATGTCCTGCAGGCGGTCGATCACCTGACGTGCGAAGTCAGCCCGCCCGCCTGGGCCTTGCTCAAGGTTGAGAACTGATCGCGCGCATGCCCTACATCCCCTCGCTCGACTCGATCTGTCGGCGCAGGGCGGGGAGGGTGATGGACTCGATGGGCCGGCCTGAGAAGAGATCGACTTCCGCCAGTTCGCGCTGGTGCGGGGCGCAGCGCGTGATCACGATCGGCAGCCCATGGTCAGTGAGTTCGAGACGGTCGAAGCGGCCGAAGCGCGGACTGTCCGCCGTCGAGAATCGCGGCTCGGGATAGCCCGCCTCGACGAGGCGCTCCGCCAAAGCCCCGATGCGCTGGCTGGTGAAGATGCGGATGTACAACGTCACGCCGGCGTCGATGTGGCCGCGCGCCGCCCGGCCCAGAAGGTGCGGATCGCCGTCGTCAAGGACGTTCATGATCCGCTCCGCGACCTCCCACACGTTCACGATGCGCTTCTGGTACTCCTGTGCCCCCAGCGCCTGCATCGAGAGTCCCTGCACGTGGCGTCGGACCAGACCCCGGCTGGGGCGCGGCACGTCCACCCAGCCCGTTTCTTCCACAACGCGGCGAATCGCATCATCAATCGACTCGACCTTCCCGGAGTGAACCAGCCGGGCCGCTTCCTGCGCGAGGAGATCAATCCGTGAATCCGTGGACATGCGCAATTATGGAGGGGTTGGCGGGCATTGTCTCACACCTCCCCGAGAATTGAGGCGGGTGCATCTCGGCTGAGGAGTTGGCCGGGCGCCTCGCTCTGGACTGCATGTGCATCTGGACCAGAGGCAGCCCGCGCAATGACGTGGTCCACTTCACATCAGGGTGAGTGTGCATCCATGCCGCCCTCAACTGTTGCGCCGCTTTCCATGCCGCGCCGCGAGGGGATAATGATCTTCCTTGAGTCCAATTCCTCGGCCCACATCCTGGATCGGCGCGCTGACGGCGGGGCTGCTTCACGCGGTCCTCTTCACGCTCGCCTTCCCACCCTATGACCTCTGGCCGCTCGCGTACCTTGCGCTGATCCCCCTCGCGCTCCTCGCCCTTCGCACGACGAGCCGGCTTCGAGCAGTGCTGTGCGTGTGGTTCACATCGGCTCTCGCGTGGCTGTGGGTGCAGCGGTGGATGATCGACGTGACCGGGCCCGGCTACGTGATGCTCGCCGTCGCCCAGGGGGCATTCCCCGCTGCCTTTGTCTGGCTGCTGGCGACGCTGCGGCCGCGCGGCCGACCGCCCCTGATGCCCGGACTGACCAATGTTCTGCTCGTCCCTGTCTTGTGGACGGCGACGGAGATGTTCCGCGGCTCGCCCCTGTTCCTCACCGGATATCCGTGGTTCTTTCTGGCCCATCCGCTCATCGCCCAGCCCGTCCTGTGCCAGGCCGCGGACCTGCTGGGGACGTACTTCGTGAGTTTCGCCGCGGCGACATTGGCCGGCGTCATTGCCGACCTGCTGACGCTGCCGCTCCTGCGGGCTGGCCGCATGGCCCTCTCGATCCGCGTCTCGCTGGGCGTCTTCGCCGTTGTGCAGGCGTTTGCGATCGGCTACGGCCTGTGGCGGGTGGCGCAGGCGGACCGCTTGCTTGCCGATCCCGCCCTCGAGCGGTTGCGCGTCGCCGTCGTCCAGACCAACCTGCCGCAGAACAACAAGCAGGCGTGGACGATCGAGGAGCAGTTCCGCGACTTCGCGCACTTTGTCGAGATCACACGCGCGTGGGCGTCGGGGGGGGGCAACGGGGATGCGCCCGACCTGGTCGTCTGGCCCGAGACCATGGTCCCCGGCGTGGCCCTCAACATCGAAGCCATGCGCGACACGCTGCGGATCGAGCGTGAGACCGGCCGCGACCTCCGCGCGGTGCGGTACTTCCACGAAGCGCTGGCGCTCCTGGCGGAGGAGATGCAGACGCCACTTCTCGTGGGCGCGTCCGCCGTGGAGGATCTCCAGTACGTTCCGGAGACGGCGACTGATGCCCAGGGCGTCGAGCGCACTGCGGGCCGGTGGAAGTGGAAGGCGCGGTACAACTCCGCCCTGCTCTTCAGCGCGCAGGGCCGCATCGCTGAGCGGCGCTACGACAAGGTGCACCGCACGCCCTTCGGCGAGGTGATCCCGATCGCACACCGCTGGCCCGGTATGCAGCAGCGGCTGCTCAACCTCGGCGCCAGAGGAATGTCTTTCGACCTCGACGCGGGAAGGGACTTCACCCGCCTCGCCGTGTCCAGCGCCGGCCGTGAGCACGGCGAAGTGCTCGTGGGCACGCCGATCTGCTTCGAGTCCACCATGTCTTATGTCTGCCGTGCGCTGGTGAACGGCGGAGATGACGGGCGGGCCGATCTGCTCATCAATCTCACCAACGACGGCTGGTTCGGAAGACTCCGCGGCGGGCGCGAGCAGCATCTCCAGATCGGCCGTTTCCGCTGCATCGAGAATCGCGTGCCGATGGTCCGCGCGGCCAACACCGGGATCAGCGCCGCGATCGACTCGGCCGGCCGGATCATCCGGTACGGGCCGAGTCTCCCGCCCGGCAGCGCGGCGTGGAACGCCGAGGGTGTTATGATCGCCTCCATGACCCTGCATGCCCGCCCCACGCTCTACGCCGCGGTCGGCGACGCGTTCGGCTGGATGTGCTTGGGTCTGACGGCCCTGCTGACACTCTGGGCCACTGTTTTTCGCGGTTCGCGTCGGGCTTCCGGAGATCAGGCGTGAGCATCTTGCGGGCGGCATTTTTGTCGACGGTTGCGGTGAGCGCTGTTCTGCTCGCGGGTTGCGGACCCGGCGCTACGACCCAGCCTCCGCTCGCTGCTTCCTATGCAGCCCTGGCGACCGATCCCGACGAGCAGAGGCAACTGCGGGCCGAGGCCGTCTCCTATCTGAATCAGGTGCGCAAGCACGAGTATGCGCTCTACCGCGCCAACGCAATCGAAGCGCTCGCCGGCGAGCCGCGCCTCGGCGAGACAGCGGCGCGCGAAGGCATCGAGGATGTCAATCTCGGTGTCCGCTTTGTCGCGGCAATGGCGATCGGCCAGCATCGCTACTCGGCCGCGGTGCCGCTCGTGCATGCAATGCTGAGTGATGACTCCGCCTCCGTGCGCGCCGCCGCCGCCTACGCCTTGAAGCGCAATGGATTGAGCGTAAACCTTGGTCCGCTGGCGCAGATGCTCAAGGGCGACGACCCGCAGGCGGCGGGGAATGCGGCACTCGTGCTCGGGGAGTTGGGCGAAGCCAGCGCCCTGCCCATGCTTCGCGAGTCAATCGAGTTCTGCTCACCGCGGGCCACGCCTCAGCAGCAGCGCATCGTGCAGTTGCAGGTTGCGGAAGCAATGGCCAAACTGGGCGATCCTTTCGCCGTCGCGCGCATCCGCGCGGAGTTGTACTCGCGGCGGCCCGATCACGGGGAAGTGATGGCCCTCGCGGCTTCCATGCTCGGGCGCCTCGGAGCCGCTCGCACGATCGGCGACCTGCGCAACATCGTGGCCATGTGGAGGCAATACCGCCACAGTGCCGAAGTCCGCCTTGCCGCCCTCGCATCGCTGGCCCAACTGGGGGATCCCCAGCCGATCGAACTCGTGCTCGAATACCTGGGTCCGGGTTTCCGGGATCGGACCAATCCGGCACTTGCGGCCATCCAGTGTCAGGCGGTCTTCGCTCTTGGCCAATACCCAGCCGGGGACGCCCTGCCGCACCTCGCCAGAGTCCTTGATTCCAGCGGCGAAGAGGCGGTCAGGATTCAGGCCGCCGCGGCCATCCTCCGCCTGACCGCCTCAGTCGATGCCGCCGGGTCGGGAATGGAAACCGAGGGGACGGTGTTGACACCGGATGACTTGCAGTGATGATTAGCGTTACCGCACACCCCCGGGCGACCCCGGCGGGCGGACGGATAGGCAAAGGCTCGGGTCCACGATCGACGGTTGAGAAGGCGGCCCCGGCCGGATTGGTTCGACGGACATTCGACTCTGCTCCGGGTATTCCTCGCCACGGGGGGCCGGACAGGGTTGACCAAACACCAGCGCTGTGTGGAGGATCGATCGTTGCACACCCTCACCAAGGTATTCATCGTGCTCTGGGCCCTGCTGTCAGTATTCATCATGGCCCTGGCAGTGCCGCTGGTCATGAACAACGACACCTGGAAGGCCCGCTACCAGCAGGAGAACGCCAAGCGCGTCGCGGCCGAGACGACTGCCGCGCTCGCCAGCCGCGATCTCGATCTCGCCAACATCGCCAAGGCGCAGTCCGAGTCGGCGCTGCAGAAAATCATTTCAGGACTCAAGGAAGACGCCGCCGCCGCGGGCACCCGTCTGGCCGATCTGCGTTCGCAACTTTCGACGGTGCGGCAGGAGAAGGACGCGATCGAGGCGCAACTCACCCGCCTCAGTGCTGCGGCCGAGACAAACGCCAACATCATCAAGACCATGGGCGAGGAGATTACCCGCCGGCGCGATGAATCGCTGGTGCTCATGGCCCGCACGACGGACCTCGAGGACGAGTTGCGCGACACGCTCGGCCGCCTTGACGTCGCCCTCCAGGCGCAGCGCACCCTCCAGGAGCAGATGCAGGTGCTTCGCACTCAGCTTGCCGGTGGCGGGACCGACTCGCGCCGCGCGCCCGGCGAAGACCTCGGACCGCCCGTCGCCTCGCCGCTCGTGAGCGGCCGCGTCATGAGCGTCGTCATGGGCGCCGACGGCAATCGCTATGTCGAGGTCAATCTCGGCAGCCGTGACGGCGTCTCCGAGAACATGAAGTTCCTTCTTGCGCGCGGCGGCAACTTCCTCGGCAACCTCATCATCACCAAGGTCGAACTCAACCGCGCCGTCGGGTACGTCGAACTCGACCAGGGCCAGGTCCAGATCAACGACGAGGTACGCGGCGGGCTGGGGCTCTCGCGCCTTTGATCCACGACGATCGCGGCCCATTCGGCCGGTTTCCGGAGGTCTACTCATGTCACAGTTCAAGGGTTCGGCGCCACGCCGCGTGTCCACCGGTGGAAACCTCGACGTCTACACGGTCCTTTCCCTCGCGGGCGTCTTCGCCCTCGTCGTCCTCGTCGTGGCTCTGTGGGTCAAGGGTGGCGAACTCGCGTCCGACTCCTCTGCCAAGGCCTCACCATGGTCTCTCCTGAGCCGGGGTCGCTAGCGGCAGCCTGGCCGCGAGTCCTCGTCTCTTTCAGCACGTACCTTCGGCGGGCCGCGGATTGCTCCGCGGCCCGTCTCTGTTGTGGTTCGCCTGATCCGGCTCGCAGGGCGCCCTTGCCGAGAACCGGCCGGCGCAGCGTCAACTTGAACCGCACGACCGGCGGCGTACACTCTGCGTCCTGAAAACCGGTGGAAACGGCCCCTATTCCGCCCCACGTCCCCGCCCGCTCTGGCGGCGATCCCGGCGGATACTCGAAGCGGTTTCGAGGCCTGGGCCCTGGCATCTCTCGGAGCACCCGTACATGGTTCGTCTGCGTCTCAAGCGTTTTGGCCGACGCCACACGCCCCGCTATCGCCTCAACGCCATGGATTCCCGTTCGCCCCGCAACGGGCGCGTCATCGAGGAACTCGGCTGGTTCGATCCCACGCTCGCCGATCAGTCCCGGCAGATCAACTTTGACGCCGATCGAATCCGTTACTGGCTCAGCGTCGGCGCCCAGCCCAGCGAGACGGTAACAGGACTGCTCAAGCGCATCGGCGTCGATCCCACGCCGGGGCAGAAGTTCACCCCGGCTGCGCCGGCGGGCCAGTGAGGTCCAGTCTCCGGCCCGGGCGATTCTCCGGCAACGGGTGGTGAGCGATGCGCATCGATGTGCTGACCCTCTTTCCGGAGGTTTTTCCTCCCGTCCTCAACGCTTCAATCACAGGTCGGGCGCAGGCGGCAGGCCTTGTTGAGTTCAATCTGGTCAATATTCGAGACTACACGGAGAACAAACACAGCAAAGTAGACGATCGCCCCTTCGGAGGCGGCCCGGGCATGGTGATGATGTGCCAGCCGGTATGGGACGCGGTCCTCGCGGCCGAGGCGCTCGACCCACGACGGGCCACGCGAATCCTCCTTACGCCCCAGGGCCGGCCCCTCACGCAGGCCATCGTGGCCGAACTGGCGCAGCGAGAGAGGCTCCTGCTCATTGCCGGCCACTACGAGGGCATCGACGAACGGGTGATCGAAGAACTCGATCCGCTGGAACTGAGCATCGGCGACTACGTGCTCAGCGGCGGGGAACTGCCGGCGATGGTGCTCATCGACGCCATCGTGCGGCTCCTGCCCGGCGCTCTCGGACATGAGCAGTCGGCCGAGCAGGACAGTTTCAGCCTGATTGATGGCGGACAGAGGTTGCTCGACTGTCCGCAGTACACGAGGCCGCGCGAATGGCGCGGCCGGGAAGTGCCCGACATCCTCCGCAGCGGCGATCACGGCGAGGTGGATCGATGGAGAATGGAGCAGCGAAGAATGCGGACGGCCCAGCGGCGGCCGGACCTGCTTGAAAGGAACGATCCTTCGGACGCCTGAACCGTCCGGAACGCGAAAAGGAACCAGCGGCGCACGTGTGCCCCTCGACCCGCGGCCACGCTTGCGTCTTCACCTCAGCCTCAGAGAGACACGCCATGAACCAGCAGCAACTCCTCGCCAGCGTCATTGAGAAGCAGATCAAGACGGATCTTCCCGATATCACCAGCGGCGACACGATCGACGTGCATCGCCGCATCATCGAGGGCGAGAAGGAGCGCATCCAGGTCTACCAGGGCGTGCTCATCGCCCGCAAGGGCAGCGGGATCAACGAAACGATCACGGTCCGCCGCATCGTCTCCAATGAGGGCGTGGAGATCGTCGTGCCGATCCACTCGCCGCGCATCGCCAAGATCGAATTGGTCCGGCGCGGCGACGCGCGTCGATCGAAGTTGTACTTCCTCCGCAACCGCGTCGGCAAGAGCCGCCGCCTCCGCGACCAGCGCCGCGGCCTCCAGCGCCTCGTCGAAGGCGAGTCCGCCGCGAACGGGGCGACGACCCCCGCCGAACCCGCCGCGGCGAGCGAGTGATCGCGGCGCCGCAACGAGTGGCATGGCGTCGCTGGGCTGGGAAGTGCGGGGTGGCATGGAGTCGCGCTTCGCGTCGCTATGCGGAGCGGTGTGACGCGATCGACCGCACTTGCCCTTTCGGCATTGCCAGGCGAAGCGCAAGGCCATGCCACCGGAGGCGCGGCCTGCGGAGCGCGCAGGTCAAACCTCACTCATCGGCGGACACGTACACACCAGATTCCGATCCCCATATGGATTGTCAATGCGCGCCACGGGCGGCCAGAACTTGGCGTCGCGCAGCCAGGGCGCCGGGTACGCCGCCTCTTCGCGGCTGTACCTGTGCGGCCACTGGTCAGCCGCGACGACGTGGATCGGGTGCGGAGCGTGCTTGAGGGGGTTGTCGGCCCGGTCCACGCGGCCTTCCTCGATCGCGCGAATCTCGGCGCGGATCTGAATGAGTGCTTCGCAGAAGCGGTCGAGTTCCGCCTTGGATTCACTCTCGGTCGGCTCGATCATGAGCGTACCGGGGACGGGGAAACTCATCGTGGGGGCGTGGAAGCCGTAGTCCATGAGGCGCTTGGCCACGTCTTCGACCTTGACCCCGGCTGACTTCTCGAAGGCGCGGAAGTCGAGGATGAACTCGTGTGCGACGTGCCCGCCGACGCCGCTGTAGAGCACGTCGTAGTGTTCCTTGAGGCGGTGGGCCATGTAGTTGGCGTTGAGCATCGCCGCCTGCGTCGCCTTGCAGAGGCCCCCCGCGCCCATGAGGGCAATGTAGACCCATGAGATGGTGAGGATGCTCGGGCTGCCGTAAGGGGCGGCGGCCACGGCGCCGACAGCATGCCCGTCTTCCGCCAGCGGACTTGCCGGCAGAAAGGCCGCGAGGTGTTTCGCCACGGCGATGGGCCCCATGCCCGGCCCGCCTCCTCCGTGGGGGATGCAGAAAGTCTTGTGCAGGTTGAGGTGGCAGACGTCGGCCCCGATGTCCGCCGGCCGGCACAGGCCGACCTGCGCGTTCATGTTCGCCCCGTCCATGTACACCTGCCCGCCGAACTCGTGCACCACGGCGCAGACTTCCTTCACTTTCGGCTCAAAGACGCCATGCGTGGAGGGATAGGTGATCATCAGCGCGCCGAGGCGGTCGGCGTACTCGGCTGCCTTGGCCCGCAGGTCGTTGAGATCGACGTTGCCGTGCCGGTCGCACTCGACCGCCACGACGCTGAAGCCGGCGATGACCGCGCTGGCGGGGTTGGTGCCGTGCGCCGAGACGGGGATGAGGCAGACGTTGCGGTGCGTGTCGCCGCGCGATTCGTGATAAGCGCGGATGGCGAGCAGGCCCGAGTACTCGCCCTGCGAGCCCGCATTGGGCTGGAGGGAGACCGCCGCAAAGCCGGTGATCTCGCCCAGCCACCGTTCGAGGTCGCCGTAGATCCGCTGGTACCCGCGCATCTGCTCCGCCGGCGCATAGGGGTGAATATTGCCGAACTCCGGCCAGGTGACGGGGATCATCTCGCTCGTCGCGTTGAGTTTCATCGTGCACGAGCCGAGTGCGATCATCGAGTGCGCCAGCGAAAGGTCGCGCGACTGGAGTTTCGTGATGTAGCGCAGCATCTCCGTTTCGGAGTGGTGCGTGTTGAAGATCGGGTGCGTGAGGTAGGCGCTGGTCCGCTCGAAGGGGCCGAGGTTGAGCAGGCCGCGCTTGCGCGCCTCGGCGAGCAGAGTTTCGAGGTTGACTGCGGCCGCCCCGTCAGCCTTTCCGGTCACTGCAGCGAGAATGTTGACGATGTCGGCGGGAGAAACGGTCTCGTCGAGGGCGATGCCTACCGTGCCGTCGGCATAGCGGCGCAGGTTGATCCCCAGCGCCTCCGCGGCCGCGTGCACCGCGTCGCCCTTCACGCCCTTGCCGAGGCGCACGCGCAGTGTGTCGAAGACCGGCCCGTTGCCGAGGGTTTCATGTCCGAGTTGCTCAATGCCGACGAGAAGGGCTGCGGTGTAAGCGTGGACGCGTCCCGCAATGCGTCGCAGGCCGCTGGGCCCGTGGTACACGGCGTACATCCCCGCCATGATGGCCAGAAGCGCCTGCGCGGTGCAGATGTTGCTGGTGGCCTTCTCGCGCTTGATGTGCTGCTCGCGGGTCTGGATGGCCATGCGCAGCGCCGGTCGGCCCGTGGCGTCGCGCGAGACGCCGATGATCCGCCCCGGCAGACGCCGCACAAACTCCTCGCGCGTGGCGATGTACGCGGCATGCGGCCCGCCGCCGCCCATCGGCACGCCGAAACGCTGCGTGCTGCCCACCGCGACGTCTGCCCCGAACTCCCCCGGCGCCTTGAGCAGCGCCAGTCCCAGCGGATCAGCCGCGACGACGAGCAGCGACTTGGCTGCGTGTGCTGCCTCGGCCAGGGGCGCAAAGTCTTCGATGCGCCCGTCCGTCGTTGGATACTGCACCAGCACGCCGCAGAAGCCGCTGGACTCCAGCGCGTGCCCCTTGCCTGAGAAGTCGATCGCGGCCGGATTGCCCACAACCAGTTGCACCCCCATCGACTTCGCCCGCGTGCGCACGACGGCGATGGTCTGCGGATGGCAGTGGTCGGCGACGAAGAAGGCGCGGCGGTCGCCGCTGCTGCCGCCGGCGATGGCGAAGCACATCGCCATCGCTTCCGCCGCCGCCGTCGCCTCGTCGAGCAGAGAAGCGCCGGCCAGCGGCAAGCCCGTCAGGTCCGCGATCATCGTCTGGAAGTTGAGCAACGCTTCGAGGCGGCCCTGCGAGATCTCCGCCTGGTAGGGGGTGTACTGCGTGTACCAGCCGGGATTCTCCATGATGTTGCGGAGGATGACCGGCGGCGTGATGCAGCCGTGGTAGCCCATCCCGATGAATGAACGGTTCACCTTGTTCTGGTCGGCGATGGTGCGCAACTCGGCGAGGATGTCAAACTCGCTGCGCGCCTCTTCGATCTTCAGCGCCCGCCTCAACCGGATCGACTCGGGCACGATCGCGTCGCTGAGCGCCTCGAGCGATTCGAAGCCGAGGCTCGCGAGCATCGCATCAATTTCATCCGCGCTCGGGCCGATGTGGCGGTCCGCGAAGACATCCGTCGCCACGAGCATGGCATCGCATGATCCGTCGGACTTCTGAGGCTCAGTTGGCTTGGTCATGGGAGGTTCGACGGAGAGGGGGCGGGACGAAGCAATGGTTGGCGGCATGGGAGCGGAGAATCCCGTCAAAGAAGAAACCACCGGCTCAAGTCCAGCCGACGCGCATCGGCGACTCAGCAGGGCCAATCATAGCAGAGGCCCTCGCTCAACCCGGTGTTCCTCTCGCCGCAGCCCCCGGATTCAGGTGCTCGCCCCGCGATCGGCTCCTCGCCGGGACCGTGTGCCGCAATGACAAAACAAACGGGACAGGTACATTTTATCTCTTTGATTACCAAGTAGTTGCGCTGGATTTCTTGGCAGAAATAAATGTACCTGTCCCGTTTATTCTCGCGATGGTTGCGCCCGTGCGTGGCTTCACGCGCGGCTGCACTCGTGCTCGCCTCGGGGACGAAAGACAGACCTGATGATGGCCGCCCGTCCTTGACTTCACGACGATTCTTTCACGTGATCGAGGAAGTGCGGCTGAACCGGGCTCCTCCCGCCTGCACTCTTCAGAAGCGTCCAGCCCGGCGTTGAGACATATGATTGCCATACCGCCCCGCGCCACATCGCTCCAACACCATCGGAAGGGTTCACAGGCCATGCTCGATCGGATCATCCGTATGTCGCGCACGTTGTCCATTCCCGCCGCCGCGATCCTGCTTGCGGGCAGTTTCGCTTTCGGCATCGGCGGCCACGCGCTCGCCCAGTCCGCGGCCTCCGCGCCCGGCAACGTCGCCTCTTCGACCGAAGGATGGATTGACGCCAACGGCGACGTGGACATGCCCGCGATTCTCGCCTCGCTCGACCCCGATGTCCGCGCCTACATGGCTCACATCACCACGCTGGCCAACCCCTTCTTCGAGGGCCGCGCGCCGGGGACGAAGGGGAACCGCTTCGCTGCGGAATACATCGAGTTCTGGTTCAGGCACTTCGGTCTCCAGCCCGCATTCCCTGAGTATGACTCCGAGGGCAATGCCGTCGGAGACGGTTCGCACTGGATCAGTTATCGCCAGCCTTTCGACATGCCCGGAGGCATGGAAGCGGTGCGGCAGGAGCTCACCTTCGCCGACGCGTCGGGCACTCTTGCCGCCTTCGAACCGGGGCGCGAGGTCAGCGCCCTGGGAGTGGGGGACGGCGCCGCCGGCGGGCCAATGACTTTCGTCGGCTACGGCATCGCTTCCGGGCCCGGCGGACAGAACCACTACGGCGAAATCGACCTCAAGGGCCGCATCGCGGTCATGCTCGGATACGAACCCAGCGACGAAACGGGCCGCAGCCTGTGGAACGGCGGGCGCGACGGTTGGAGCGATGCCGCCTCTCTTCAGACGAAGTTGATCGAGGCGGCACGGAAAGGCGCCGCCGGCGTCATCGTCATCAACCCGCCGGGCACGCGCGATCCGCGAACCCACGAACTGCTCACCGCCGAGCAATCAACGTGGAGGCGCGTCGGCGTGCCCGTCGTGCAGGTGTCACTGGCGGCAGGCGACCGGCTGCTTCGGGCGGCAGGCGGCAGGAGTCTCGCTGAATTCAAGCGTCTCGCCGATGCCGACTCGTTCGCCGCGACGCATCTCAATGAAGTGGTCACGGCCGGGCTGAACGTCGAACTCCGCCGCACGCGCAACCCGACCGACAACGTCGGCGGAGTCATCCGCGGCCACGGCAGACTCAAGGACGAGTGGATCATCATCGGCGCGCACTACGACCACGTCGGGTACGGTTTCTTCGGAAGCAACGGGGGCAGGGCCGCAACGGGAACCATCCACCCCGGTGCCGACGACAACGGCTCGGGCACCAGCGCCGTGCTCCTCCTCGCTCAGCGGCTCAGTGAGGAGTATGCGAAGATGCCCGCAGACACCGATGCGCGCTCGATCCTCCTCATGGCTTTCTCCGCCGAGGAATCGGGCCTGAACGGGTCGCGGCACTACACGCGCAAGCCGACATTGACCTCCGACCAGGTAAACATCATGCTCAACCTCGATATGGTGGGCCGGCTGCGCAACAACAGCGTCGAAGTCAGCGGCATTGGAAGCGCGACGGGGCTGGCGGACGTTGTCAAGCCCTTCTTCGACTCCAGCGGAATGCGGGTCGTCAGCCAGCAGAGCGGCAGCGGACCGAGCGATCACGCCAGTTTCAACAACGTGGGTATTCCCGTGCTGTTCTTCTTCACGGGACTGCATCCGCAGTACCACAGACCGGCGGACGTCGCCTCGCTCATCAATCCCGTCGGCGCGGTGAAGATTGCACGCCTCGCCGAGCGGCTGGCACTGCATTTTGCCTCGATGCCGGAGAAACTCGAGTTTCAGAGGACGGGCGGCGGGTTCCGGCTCGACATGCTCGATCAGCCTCCGGAAGCAGCGGCTGGCGGAGCAGGCGAAGACGCGGCGCCGGCCCAGCCGATGGTCCGGTCTCGCGTGCGCCTGGGCATCCAGCCCAACTACAACGCCGAAACCACGGGCGTGCTTCTGGACGGCGTAACGGAAGGCACGCCAGCGGCCGCGGCCGGTCTCAAAGCCGGCGCTCTCATCCTCAGTTGGAACGGGGCTCCGGTCAATGACATCCGCGCTCTCATGACGGAACTGGGCAAGCACAAGCCGGGCGACAAGATCAGGCTGGGCGTGAAGCGCAGCGGCGAGATGATCTGGATCGAAGTTACGCTCGCCCAGCCGGCCGAGGAAGGTTGACCGCGCCGCCGGGAATGGTCAGCTCGCCCTTCCTCCGCATCCTCCACCTTGTTGTGCCGCCGGTCCGACTTCAGTCGAATCGGTAGACGAGCACGTTGCTCTTGACGCAACTTGTCGGGCAGTACGCCTGGAAACGGACCGTCCGGCCCGATGCGCCGCCCTGGATGAATCGCCTGATGACCGCACGGCCATCGGCCTCTCCGTAGGCCCCGCCGACCAGTTTCGGATTCCTGAGGTCCAGCCGGATCATGCTGCACTCATCCACGGGTGAACTTCCGGAACGGAAGTCGTAATAGAGGATGACGCCCGCGCCCGGCAGAAGTCCGTCAATCGCGAACCGGTTGATCTGGTCCACTTCACCGGGATTCGGTCCGGTCAACGTGAGGGTCTTGCCGAATCGGTCGAGGCGGAACACGTCTCGATTGTTGTTCAGATCATTCTCGACGAGGTTCGTGGCGACGCTGTCGAACACGACCCATCGGCCGTCGCCGGAGATGAAGCCGTCCAGGCTCGGCCGGTCGCCGATGCCGCCGATGCCGCCGCTGATGTACACCGTTTCGCGGGTGACGCGGTCGTGCATGAACACGTCGCGCCAGCCGTTGAAATCGCCGCGCAAAAAGTTGGTCGCCAGCGAATGGAAGGTGATCCACCGTCCGTCGTCGGAGATGGACGGATGCCGGCTGTAGCCGTTGCCCTGAGCGCCGTCGCTGCGGACGCTGATGCGCTCGGTCGTCCGCAGGACGCGGTCGCGGAGGAAGACGTCCCACACGCCGTTGGTGTCGTCCGGCACGAGGTTGGTCGCGAGGGATGCGAAGGCGACGTAGCGGCCGTCTGCGGAGACATCGGGGGCTTCGCTGATGTCGTTGGTCTCGCCTCCGTTCCAGGTGATGCTGATGCGCTCGGTGACGCCCTGGAGCGTGTCGTGGATGAAGATGTCGCGGACGTCGTTGGTGTCGTCGGGGACAAGATCGGACGCGAGGCTGTAGAACGCGATGAACCGGCCGTCGGGCGAGCAGTTGCGGACGAAGGAGTGGCCGTTGGGCGCGCCGCCCGTGTGGCTGTAGGTGATGCGCTTCGTCTCGCCCGTGAGGCGGTTGTGCTGGAAGATGTCGACCGCGTCGTTGTCGTCGTTCTCGGAGAGATTGCTCGCGTTGCTCTGGAAGGCGATGAGCATCCCGTCGTGCGACACGGCCGGGAACTTGTAGACGCGGCACGAGCAGTTGGCTCCGCCGTTGGCCTGCCCGCCGTCCGAGCGGACGCTGATGCGCGTCGTCTCGCGCGTCGTGAGGTCATGGACGAAGTAGTCCCACTGGTTGTTGGTGTCATTGGGCACCAGGTTCGTCGCGGTGCTCATGAAGCATACGATCGAACCGTCGCCTGAGATGATCGCCATCGTGCTGAAGCCGTTGCCGACCACGCCGGCCGTGCTGCGGCTGCACAACTTGATCTCGCCCGTCATCATGTCCTTGACATAAATGTCCCAGTAGTTGTTCGTGTCTTCCGGGACGAATGAATGGCGGGACTCGAAGCACACATACCTTCCATCGGCGCTGATCGACGGCTCGCGCGACTGGTCTGTGGTCTGCGTTCCGTTGGCGTACTGGCTCACGAGGCGCATGGGCTGCGCCGACGCCTGGACCGCCCCGGCCAGACCGGCCGCCACCGCCCAACCCATTGCCATTCCGGTTCGTCTCATTTTCCGCTCTCCCTTGTAGATCGATTTCACGTCGGCCGGCATGCGCGCCGGTAAGACCCGCTTTGGCGAATCGACGCCCGCAATGTCACCAACGCGCGACTCCGCGAACATTGTCGCCGACGGTCCCCGGCCGTGCGAGCCGGATCGTGTCTTTCCTGCCCGGGGGGCAACGCCGGGAGCCGCACGGTGCCGTGCGGAAATCGAGCCGGCCAAGCCTCCGTCCGGGAACTTCCCGGCGTGCATTCAGAGACGCGACGTTCCAACAGCGAGTATAGTGGCGCTGGGCCGATTTGCAAGCAGAAGACGCGTTCCACACCGTCTTCCCCGGCCGTCTGCAACGATTGTCCGGTTGCCCGGATCCTTGACGGCCCGATGGCACGCCGGTCCATGTTTATGAGTCGAGGCACTTTACGCCGATGCCAGACGCTGGTATCCTAGCACTCCGGTATCCGCATCCTTGTTGTGGGCGGCCAGATCGCAAGGCGCATCCGCCCCTCCTTCGGCATTCGGACCGCACCTGCGTCTCGACGATAGGCAATCGACCTGAATCCCCGAGATCAGCCCATGAACTCCCCACAGCAGCGAGAATCGGCCCCGATCGGCTTTGACGCTCAGGGCTGGCCCCTTCCCGAGGTTCGATCCATGATGATCGACAACTTCGTCCGATCATGGACGCGGCACTGGCTTGCCGTGGTCGTCCTCTTTGTCGCCTCGATGGGCCTGGTGCTCTTCGGTACGTGGCTGGTGACGCCGACGTGGGAAGGGCAGGCGACGATGGAAATCCACCCGACGCCACTGCCCCAGATGAGCATCGAGAGCGGCGCCGTCTCCCAGGCCGCTCCGCTCACCGCGGCCCAACTCGTCAAGAACCTCATCGAGCAGACCCGCTCGCTCAGTTTCCTGCGCGAGGTCGTAACACGCTCCGGGCTTGATCAACATCTCCAGGCCCGGGCCGACAAGCCACCTGACGTGCGGACTCGGATCAAGAAGGTCATCGCCAAGGTCGCTTCGCTCCAGTTCCTGCGCGGGCAGTTCAAGATCGACTACGTTTCCAAGGGCATGGATGAACTCACCTCCACATGGCTGAGCATCACGCCGACCGAAGGATCGACGGTCATTCCCATCTACGTCTACGGCGATACGCCTGCGATCACGAAGAAAGTCGGCGACACCATCATGGATCTCCTGCAGGAGCGCACGGACGCCGCACTCCGTGCCGGCGTTCAGCAGCAGGTGACCGTCCTCAACGACCTCGTCCGCGGCGCGCAGGAGCGCGTGGCGCAGAACGACGTTCTACTCCAGCAGGCGCGCACCAAGTATGAGTTCTTCGACCCCGAGGCCTACGCCCGCGCGGCACAGGAGACGGCTCAGAGCCTGCGCAATGAGAAGAGCACCTTCCGCGCCCGTGCCGACTCGATCGAGGCCGAACTCGCGACCCTCTCCGAGCAGTTGCTGGCCATACCGGAGACCCGGTCCCTGGTTCGGGACACCGAGGCGCTCCGCGCCGACCCCCAACTCAGGTCAACGCTCGAGAAAGAGATCGCCGACCTTCAGGCTGAAATCGCATCGAAGTCGGCGACGCTGGGTCCGAACTCTCCCGCGGTCAAGGGACTGGAAGTCCGCCTTGAGGCGATGCGCAAGAGCCTCGAGGACGCACGGCGGGATGAGAGCAGGCTCTCGGGCACGCAGAGCAACACGATGGAGACCCTCGATCCCCGCCACCAGTCCCTGTACAGCCGGTGGGTCGAGGCGAAACTGCAGCTGACTGCTCTCCAGGCCCGTTTCGGCGCGCTCGATGAGGCCATCGCCGCCATGACCACCATGCAGCACGACGCCGTCAAGGCCGACATCGAACTCAAGCGCATGCAGCGGGAGTCGATCGCCGACGAGGAGCAGTTGAAGCAGCTGACGACGCAGGTGCGCCAGTTGCAGAATCTCCTCGCCGGTCCTCGCCTCTTCACCGGCGTCGTGTCGCGCACCAATACGCAGGTGCTCAACGAGCGCAAGAGCGACTTCCCGAACATGCTTCTCGCGGCGATCCTCGCGCTGGGCATCGGCGTCTTCGCCGCGCTCGTCCTTCCGATCGCCTATGACTATCTGAATCAGACGCTGCACACGTCGCGGCAGGTCTCGGCCATTCCGGGAATGCGCGTCGTTGCCGCCGTCCCGCACGGCGGGCCGGCCCGGATGTTCGCAGGCGTGTGAGCCTGATGACTGAGGCGCCGATTGCAATGAGCGCCGCCCTCCGCAACGGTTGAACGCAGGAACCTCGTGCGAGCACAGACATGACCACCCAGACCGCAGCCATACCTTCCACGTCCGGCACGGGCTCGACCGGCTCGAACGCGACGCTCAACACCTCACACTCGGTGGGGTCGTTCCTCATTCGCCTCGTTTCCGCGCCCGCCAACGCCCGCATCGCCATGGCGATCGGCGAATTGGCGTCAGCGTGCGACGCGGCGAACCAGGGTGGAAGCGTGGCCGTCGCAATCAGCGCTGTCGAGGCGGATGAGAAAATCGGGCAGACCGCGGCAGCGCTTGCAGCGCTCTGGGGGCGATGGGGGCGCTCGACCGTGCTGATCGACCTCGCCAGCGGCGCCAAGGCGCTCAGCGGAGCGCTCACTGCCTCGTCGCCCGACCTTGCTGCGGCGTGCGACGCGGCCGCTTCGGGCCGTGCGCTCACAGAGATCGCCCGCCTGCACGCCAGCCTGCCGCGCACAGGGGCCATCGCTGCCGGCAAGGCGGATGTCCTCGGCTTGATCTCGACGGGGCGTCTGGCGGCCCTCGTGGCCGCACTGAAGAAGAACCACGATCGAGTCGTGCTCGCCGCTCCGCGCCTTGAGACCGGCTTCCCTTTCCTTTCGCTCAACGGCTGCTGCGACCGCCTCGTGCTGGCGCTGGTGCGCGGCTCGACGCGCGGCGGGCCGGTGCGGGAGATCGGCGAGCAGGCCCTTCGTTCGGGAATGCGTCCGATTGACGTCATCTGGTATGACTAGCGTCGCCGGGGCGTTGCGTGCCCCGGCCCGCGCCGCGCGTCGCCCTGGCCGGCCGCGACGCCTCCGGTCGATTAACCCAGGGTCCCGCCGCACCACTCTCCTGACATGCTGACCACAACGACTCCGGGACAGAACTGGCGGCAATGGGCGTTCTTCGCCCTGCTGTTCGTTCCCATCTTCGGACTCATGTTCGTCCTCGGCGTGCTCATCGGGCGCACCTCAAGCCCCGTCTTTCCGATCGTGCTGACCGCGGCGATCATCGGCACCATCGGCGCGATCATTGTCCTCGGCCTTGACTTCCGAATGGGCATCTACCTCATCATGCTCCTGGTCCTCTGGGACCGGATGCAGACGTTCGGGCAGGGGGGCCGCATCAGCGGAACGAAGATCGCCATCGCGATCACGATCGTCTTCTTCACCGCTGCCATACTCGCCGATCAGGTCAGGGGCTGGTCCCGCAAACTCGGCGATCCGCTCATCATCCTCGGAGTGCTCTACCTGGTCGTCTCGCTGATCGGTCTGCCCTTCATGCCCCACTGGGAGATCGGCCTCGACTTCGTCAATCGCCGCACCAACGTCGTCGCGCTGATGGCGATTCTGATCCTGGCTGTGTCCGACCGGGAGGTATTCCACCGCTGCGTGCTGTGCATCGTCATCAGCGGCACGCTCGTCGCATTCGCCACGCTCAGCGAAGTGGCGACGGGCAAGTCAATGCTCGAGCGCCTCGGCAAGTCCGATCCGGAGGCGCAGGTGAACGTGCTCGGGACGTTCGAGGGGGCCCTGCGCATCGTCGGCCCGTCGGGCGGCTCGACCTTCCACGCCCTCGCCCAGACGCTGCCCGGCACGCTTGCGTTCGGACTGCTGATGTATTACCGCGAGTGGTGGAAGAAGGCGCTACTGACCGTATCGCTTCTGGTCATCGCATTCAACATTGTCGGGACGGGGTCGCGTGGCGGCACGCTCGGCTTCGTCGTCGCGGCGCTGATCGTCTTCCTCGCCGGGCCGGTGCGTCACCGCTTCGCAAAACTGGCGCTGGTGGCGGTCTTCGCCGTTGTCGCCCTGGCCGTACTCGCCGCGTCGAATCTCGACGTTGCGGCCCAGCGGGTCGCCAGCCCGGGCACGGCCACCCGCACCATCGAGTACCGCGTGGCGATGTGGCAGATGGCGTTGAACATGTTCCTCGATCATCCGGTCGTCGGCGTGGGAACAAACGGCTGGGGCATCTATTACAACATCTATCGCGAGCCCGGGGCCCCCGGGTCCTATCTCCGGGTGCACAACGCCTTCATGCAGCTCCTGGCGGAGAACGGCCTGCAGGGCGTGCTCGTCTACCTCGGCCTTTACCTCGCAGCCGCAGTCAGTGCCTTCTGTGCCGCCTTCGCGACGATCGACCGCCGTCTCAAGTTTGAAGCGACCGCCGTGGCTTCGACGACGTTCGGTTTCTTCTTCTTCGCCGGCACATCCAACGTCCTCGAGAATGAACTGTATTTCATCGTCTTCGGGCTGTGCGGCGCCGCGTACCACGTCTACCGTCGCGAACAGCGCATCGGTGAGATCCCCGAGCACGACCGCATGCTGCCGACGCTCGTCCAGATGCGGGCCTACGGCCCTGCCGCCGCGCTCAAGCCGACATTGGCGGCGGGAAGCGCCTAGCGTCGGCGGCCGGCGTCACGACGCCGCAGCGATCAGGTCACACCCGCGTGGGCAAGTCTTTGCGGCGCCATGGACTCCAGCAGACACACATTCATCTTCATCGGCGGTCTGCATCGAAGCGGCACCTCGCTCCTGGCGCGATGCCTCGCCGATCACTCCGCGACCTCCGGCTTCCATGACACCGGCGTGCCCGAGGATGAGGGGCAGCACCTTCAGACCGTGTTTCCGCGCGCCAGCGCATTCGGCGGGCCGGGAGAGTTCGGTTTCGCCCCGGCGATGCATCTCACCGAGTCTTCGAGCCTCGTTTCGGACGCCAGCCGCCGGCTCCTCTGGGAGCAGTGGTCGCGCCACTGGGATGTTTCCCGCTCCCACCTCGTCGAAAAGTCGCCGCCCAACCTCATCAAGTCCCGCTTCCTGCAGGCGATGTTCCCCTCGTCCTGCTTCATCTTCATCCTCCGGCACCCCGTTGCGGTGGCGGGCGCAACAAAGAAGTGGAAGCGCCGCACCTCGCTCGCTCGCCTGGTTGAACACTGGGTCGTGTGTCACGAGATCATGAGACAGGACCTGCCGCGCCTTCAACGTGCGAAGGTCATCCATTACGAACATCTCGTCACGCGTCCGGCCGCGATTCTTGCGGACCTCTTCCGATTCGCGGGTCTGGAGCCGGTCGAAGTCAGCCGTGAAGTCAAGCCCGACGTCAACGAATCGTACTTTCGTCAGTGGGAGGCATGGAAGAGGGAGTTCTTCAACGGGCGAAGCATCCGAAGAGCCGAACGGGCTCTTGAGTCGCGCCTCCAGGAGTTCGGCTACAGCCTGGCCGACCTGCGGGCCGAGGTCAGGAGCGTGTGGTCGAGCACGTAATGCACCGGCGACAGTCGGGATCGCGGAGATCCAGGCAGGCAACGAACTCCTTCCTTCGGCCGCCGGCGCGGGCCGTGCTCCCCTATCATGCAGTGCTCGAGCGCGGCGTACGAAGCGACGCGGCATGATCACAGGCTGTCAGGCCGTCTGGGTGCTCAATGTCCGATTCCGATCGACCAGCACGATTCCTGCCGTCGAGCGGCTCGCCCGCAGGCCCGTCGCATCCGGTGCGGCCGCGACACGGTCTCTTTCGCCGGGCCGCTTTGTATGTGCTTGCCTCGATGCGTACTCAGCCGCTGCTCACATTGGCGACGCCGGTGCTCTGCGTGATCGTCGGTGTATCGCACCTCTGGGCCACGGCTCCCGTCTGGCGGATCGTGGCCGAGTATCGAATCGCCGGGGAGGCGGGCGACCCCGTAGCCTCCACGCTGCGTGTCAAGATCACGCCGACGGAACTGCGCGACCTGCTCGTGTCCGACCCGCTCCTCCGAACCGTGTCGGCTGCACTTGAGGAAGAGGCTCGTGAAGCGGCGGGAGCAGCCAGCGCTGTGGCGGGGCCTTGGCGCCGCCGCGCCATTGACGCCTGGGCGGCCGTCCGTTCCTGGCCGGTCCGGGCTGCAGCCGCGTTGGGTGTGGCACAATCGGACTCCGTGCCCGCTCCTGCGTCTCTTCGCGCCCTTCCGGCACAAGACAGCGCGGTCGGGGAGGTCGTTCGCGTCAATCTCGAAGCGCCGTCTCCTGTCATGGCCGAGCGGGCGCCGCACCTGCTGCTTGCTGCCGTGAGAGATCTGCTCCGCCACGAGGATCGATCACGGACGATGGCGCGGCTGGAGGAACTGCGGCCCGTGCGCGAAGATGCGGCGGAACGATTCCGCCAGGCCGCAAGTGCGGTCACCCTCTACCGCCTTGAGATCGGCAGGCACGACCCGCAGGCCGGTGCTCAGGACATTCAATCCCGGCTCATCGACGCGCGATCGCGCCGGGCCGAACTCGAGACCGACCTCCTGGAGGCCGAGGCGAACCGGCAGGACATCGCCCGCAAACTCGAGGGCGTCGCAGTGGAGCAGACCTCGCGGATCGTTGTCGAGCAGAACCAGCGCATCGGGCAACTCAAGGAGGAGATCAGCGCGCTTGAGGCCCGCTACGCCGCCGACCTTGCCGTCAAGACCGCCAAGCACGAGGACATGGTCCGCCTCCGCCTCGAGATCGAGAGCCGTAAGCGCGACCTCAACAACGAAGAGATCCTGGTGATCCGCGAGAAAGTGCAGGAGCCGAGCCTCGAATACGTCGGCCTCCTTGAACGACAGGCGCAGAACAACCGCCAACTCGTCACGCTCGCCGGACGCGAACTGGGTCTGGCCGAAACAGAGTCGCGCCTCGCCGATGAACTGGCGCAGGCGATGCAGACGGCCCAGCGCATGGACGAACTTGCCTCCCAGCGGGCGACGACCGAGGAGGCGCTCCGCACCATTGATGCCGAACTGGCCCTGCTCGAGAGCCGACTGTCGAGCGTGATCCCCTTTGCGCACATCTCGCTCGTCGGTCAGCCTCGCGTCGGGAATCACGCATCGCCCGACTCGCCGGACGCGGCTGCACAGCTCCTGTGGACGCTGGCCGCCGCGATCGCGGCGATGCTTCTGCTGCCCACGATTCGGAGCCTGATGCGCAGCCGCCTCATCGCGTCATGGCAGATCGACGAAATGGCGCATGTGCTGCCCGTCCATCTCATCGGCGAACTTCCCGGCCCTGCGCGCCGGCTGCTCATGCGCCTGCCCGGCGGAGGGAGGTGAGGGCGGGCATGGAGGAGTCGCACGCCATCGTGAGCCGCCCTTCGACCACGGGTGATCTGCGTCCCGGCGCGGACGGTGCAACCGTGGAGGCATTGCGTTCGCGGCCGCGGTGGATCTTTCGCCGCATCGAAGCGCAGGCTCCGCCTGTACCGCTCGGCTCTCTTGGCCGCGTTCTGCGACAGGTCTGCTCCGAGGGGGACTCTTCTGCCTCGGCGACGCGCCTGGCACAAATCGCCACGGCGGTCAAGGGCGCCTTCGACGGCGACACGCTCTCAATCGGCGTGACGGCCGCGCCCGGCCGCGGCAATCGCCATTCCTTCACCGCCGTTTCCCTCGCGGGCCTCTGGGCGCGGTGGGACTACTCGACTGTGCTGGTCGAGATTGGCGGCTCGACCTGCGAGACGGGGCGCCGCCTCCGCCGCACTGTCCCCAACATCGCCGATGTCCTTACCGCCATCGAGTGCGGCCAGCACCTGCCGACGCCTCAGCCGATGAGCCACTCCGTCGCCAACCTTGATGCTCTCGCGGGCCTGGGTCGGTTCTCCCTGGCCCGCATGGCGGATTCGGGGCTGCTGCGGGAGTTGCATGAGGCGCTGAGCGAGCGTTATCAGCGCCTGATCTGGTCGCTGCCCTGCGTGGGGCCGCACTGGAGCCTGGCGATGATCGCGGGCGTAGTGGATCGTCTCGTGCTTTCCGTTGCCCGCGGCCGCACCACCCGCGCCGTCGTGGAGCGCCTGGCGAGCGAGGCGGCGGACGTCGGGCTGCATCCGGTTCAGGTGGTCTGGCACGAGTGAGCGCATCCGTGACGATCCCGTCCCCGCCGGACCATCCGCCTTCGCCGCCTTCCGTGGCCCCTGGCCCGCACGCGCTTGACGGGAGCGTCGTTCACCTGCTCCTGGGCAGCGAAGGGGGGGGGATCATCACGGCCGTCGCGCAGTGGGCGCGACTTCTGGAGCGTGCCGGCTGGCCGATCCACTTCGTCTCGCTTGCGGAATCAACCGCGACGGAGATGCTTCGGGCGGAGGGCTACCGACCGCTTGTCGTCACTCTTGGTCGCGCCGGGCGGTTGATGTGCCTGGCGCGGAACCTGGCGCCGCTGCGGCCCGCGATCATCCACTGCCACAACCCGGCCAGCCACCTCATGGCCATGATCGCCGCGCGGCGCCTCGGCGCCCGGGTTGTGCGCACGGTTCATGCCGACATGTTCGAGGAGATGCGGACCTCGCAGCCGCGATGGAAGATCGCTCTGTGGCGCCTTGCGATGAAGCGGGTGCTGCCGCGAACCGCGCTGGTCACGATCGTCAGCCCGCACCTGGCATCGCTTCTGCCCGGCTTGCGAGGTGACGAGGCCAACCTGGCGTACATTCCCAACGGCTTCGATCCGGCGGCCATCGAGTCTGACCGTACCGGACTCTCGCCCGACCTGGAGCGGTGGCTCGGCGATGCGCCCATGGTGCTGGCGATGGGGCGTCTTGTTCCCGTCAAGAACTTCCCCATGCTCCTTCGCGCGTGGCAGCGCATGCAGTCGGGTCATCCCGGCGCCCGGCTCGTGATCGCGGGCAGCGGCGCGATGGAGGCGGCGTTGCGGCGCATGGTGAGCGAGATGGGCCTGGGTGAGAGCGTCCGGTTCGTCGGGTGGGTCAGTCGCCCTGCGCCGCTGCTGCGCCGCTGCCTCGCAGTCGCGATCAGCAGCCGCAGCGAATGCTGCCCGATGCTCGTGTTTGAGGCGATGGCCGCCTGCCGGCCGGTCGTGGCCACGCGAGTGGGCGGCATCCCGCACCTCATCGAAGATGAACGGGACGGGTTGCTCGTCCCGGATGACGATGCGGGCGCGATGGCCGGCGCCCTGAGCCGGCTGATCGCCGATCCGCAGTTGGCTCAGCGCCTGGGTCGTCTGGGTCGCACGACCCTGGAGAGCCGGCACAGCGCAGGCGCCGTCGCCGCGCGCATGGCCGCGTCCTATGCGTCGATCGCGTTGCCTCAGGGCGCCCGGCCGGCGCACCGCGGGTGACAGGGCGCACCGCCAGTGCCGATGTTCGCATGGCGCGGGCGGCGCAGACCCGCCGTTACGCAGCCGACGATAGGCAGCGATATGATCGATCCACGCTGCGAGCGTCGCGCAGCAGGCGAGCGCTGCGCCGACCCGGCGCGGCGGATCGAACAGCACGAGAAGGGCGCCGACCAATCCCATGCTCCAGTGGATCGCCGAGAACGAGGCACTGTCCTGGGCAATCGGCGGGTTGTCGGTCCTGGTCTTTGTACTCGGCCTGCTGCTCGTGCCCGTTCTGGTCGTCCGCGTGCCGACGGACTACTTCGCGCATGACAGGCGGCCGCCAGGCCGGTGGGCTGGACGGCATCCGATTGTGCGGCTCGTGATGCTCGTCGGCAAGAACCTCTTCGGCGGCGTGCTGATCCTCGCGGGCCTGGCCATGCTCGCTCTTCCGGGCCAGGGCCTGCTCACACTCCTGCTCGGCTTCCTGATGATCGACCTGCCTGGCAAGTACCGCTTCGAGAAGTGGCTCGTGCGCCGCCGCTGGGTGCATCGCCCGATCAACTGGATGCGCCGACGCCGCGGCTGCGAGCCGCTCAACCTCGGCGCCCGGGACCGGGGCGTTGTGAGCGCACAATGAGTTTCATTGAGCGCGGCTCTGCAACGTTTCCCGCGATGCTCCACCCTCAATCCGGGCTACGATTGCGGCTCGAACTTTCAGGTTCCTTCGCGCACGGAGTCTCGCGTCATCATGCAAGTCGGCATCGTCGGACTGCCCAACGTCGGGAAGAGCGCGCTGTTCAAGGCGATGACGGGCATGCACGTCGAAGTCGCCAACTATCCCTTCACCACGACAAAGGCCGTGCACGGGACCGCGCCCGTACCCGACCCGAGACTGGCCCTCATCGGCCGATACATCAGGACGCGCAAGTACGTTCCTGCCACGATCGACCTCGTGGACATCCCCGCGATCGTCGCCGGCTCAGCGCAGGGAGAGGGCATGGGCAACGCCTTCCTCGAGAATGTGCGACAGGTGGACGCCCTCGCACACGTCGTGCGCTGCTTCCGCGATCCTGACGTCTCGCACGTCTTCGAGACGCTCGATCCGGTGCGCGACGTGCAGGCAGTCGAAACGGAGTTGCTCCTCGCGGACCTCCAGGTGCTGGAAGGAGCGATCGACAAGGCACAGCGCCGCGCCCGCACGGGTGATGCGGCGGGCAGGAAGCGCGTTGAGATCGCCACGCGCGCACAGGCCCTGCTCGAGCAGCAGAAACCGCTGCGCGGCGAGGAGTGGTCAAGGGACGAACTGACCGAGTTGAGGTCGATGGGGATGATCTCGCTGCGGCCGGTGCTCTACGTCGCCAACGTCGATGAGGGCGATCTGGCGGGGCAATCGGCGGCCGTCGCCGCCCTTCGCAAGTGGGTGGAAGCGAACGAAGGCGCCCAGGCTCGCCTGGTGCCGATCTGCGCCAAACTCGAAGCGGAGATCGCCGATCTTGCCGCGGCGGAAAGGCAGGAGATGCTCGAGGGACTGGGTCTGACGGAGCCGGCCCTCGCCGTCCTGGCGCGGGCGCTTTATGACCTCCTCGGCCTTCAGAGCTTCTACACCGCCGGCGAGCCGGAGATCCGCGCCTGGACCATTCGCAAGGGCGAAACGGCGCCTGAGGCCGCGGGGTCGGTCCACAGCGACATTCAACGGGGCTTCATCCGCGCCGAAACCTACAGCATCGACGACCTGGTCAGGTACGAGTCGGAGCACGCCATAAGGGCCGCAGGAAAGATGCGCTCCGAAGGCAAGTCGTACATCCTCCAGGACGGCGACGTATGCCACTTCCTGTTCAATGTGTGACCAGTGGCATTGACTCACCGAGTCGCGCAGAGTCTCCAGACTCCCGTATCGGGGATGTCGGCCCGGCCCAGGTCCCATTCGCCAGACCTTCGATCTTGCCCATCTTGGAGCCGCGCGCAAATCAAGAGAAAAATCACGCGACTTGCACAAATTGCATTGACGAGTACACGCATCTTCCGCGATAATGGCCGTCGGGAGAGAGGTGGCCATGGGTCTTCGACCGTCACAGGACAGGCGGCCGGCACTGGCGGATCCCGCCGTCCGAGCGCCGTGCTCACCTGAAAGGTTCGCTCCGCGACGCATCTTCACGCTTGACCAGGCAATTCAATCGCTGGTCTTTCTGCGACCGGTCGTGTCCGATCTGCGCGAGGCCTTCGCGCGCGCGTGCAGTTGCCATGCGCGAATCCACAGGGATGCGACCATGCATCCGCGGAGTGTCATCGAGCAGGACAGAGCCATCGCGCGCTTCGACCGCGCCCTCGACGAAATCGAGACCGTCGGCGCCGAACTGCTCTGCTGTCGGACGGGCCTTCTCGCGTTCCCGACCCTGATCGAATCGTGCCTCGGACGGCACATCTGGTCGCCGGCTCAGGACGCATGGTCTCAGGTCTGCCTGCTTCCGCGTCTGCACCACATTCCCGCCTCCGCGGCGGTTCAATAGGTGTTGAGAGAGCGGCCCGCGCGGCGCTTGGAGTTGATGATGCGTCGGCCGGCGCCGGTCTTCATCCGCGCGCGGAAGCCCACTTTGCGGAGTTTCTTGATGCGGCTGGTCTTGTGCGGATAGTGCATGAGTCAACTGCCTTCAGGGCCGGCTCATGGAACCGGGAAATGTCAGTTCAGCGGCGGGCCGTCCATCGACCCGGGACCCGCAGTATAGATTCAACCCGCCCCGTGGACCAGCCGATGCAGTTCCTGCCGGAGTGAGAGGGCGCATAAGCGGGGCGGACCCGCTGACCGGCGGCTCGATGCGCCCTAGCGTTCTTCGCTCGACGGGGCATCTGCTCCTGCCAGCCCGCCATGGGTGCGCGGGCTGGCGCGATCACCTGCCCGGTCGTCCGCGCCGCGGAGGCGGCGCGGGACAGGTGACCAGGCTGCCGTCCAGCGGCAGCCCTGAGGAAGCGTCCATGGACGAAGCGACCCGTCAACAGGCCGAGCGCCTTCTTGGCTACCAGTTCGCCAACCCGGCGATTCTCGAATCCGCCCTCATGCACGCCTCCGTGGCCGACTGCCGCCTCGAGAGCAATGAGCGCATGGAGTTCCTCGGCGACTCGATCCTCGGGATGATCGTGTGTGAGTACCTCTATGGCCGCTACCCGCACCTGCTGGAAGGTGAACTCACGAAGATCAAGTCGGCGGCAGTCTCCCGGCGCAGTTGTGCCGGCGTGGCACGCACCCTCGGGCTGGATTCGCTCCTGGTCACCGGCAAGGGGATGGGGCGGGCGAGCGACCTGCCCAACTCGCTCAGCGCGGCCGTGTTCGAGACGGTGATCGCGGCGATCTACCTTGACGGCGGTCTCGAGCCTGCGCGCGAGTTTGTCCTGCGACACCTCGCCGAACCGATCGCGGCTGCGGCGTCGAGCGGGCACCATGAGAACTTCAAGTCCGTCCTCCAGCAGCACGCTCAGCGCCACTTCGGCCACTCTGCGGTGTACTTGCTTCTCGACGAGAAAGGCCCCGATCACTCCAAGTGCTTCGAGGTGTGCGTCGAGATAGACGGCCGGCGCTTTCCCTCCTGCTGGTGTCCGAGCAAGAAGCAGGCCGAGCAGCAGGCCGCGCTCAACGCCCTGCTCGAGTTGGGTGTGGCCGTGCTCGATGAGCGCACGCGCGAGCCGGTCCTCGTGCCTGAGGAATCTCCGGCGGCGACGGCGCGGCCGGGGTCGCGGTGAGTGTGTTGACTTGACGAACGAGGGTCTCCGGCCTGGCCGAAGACCCTCCTGATTCACATCGCTGCTGATGCCGCGCTCGAGGAGATCAGTTGCCGCGGCGGTTGCGGCCGCCTTCGTCGGTCTGTCCGCCGCGCTCGCGCATACGCTGCTCGACGTTCAGGCGTTCCAGACGGTCGAACTGGCGTCCGCCGTCCTCCGCGCCGCGCCAGCCTCCGCGCCGCCGCTCGGGCTTGGGCGCAGCGGCGAGTTGTTCGGGCGTGAGCAGGGCGACGACGGTGTTAAGCGTACTCTCGACGAGGTCCTCCTTCTGCTGGAAGAGGGTCTGCCGCGGGTCGTCCTGTGCACCTGGGCCGCCGCCGAAGAATGCCCCGGGGCCGCCCTCGCCGCGCATCCGCTGCTGGCCCATCGCCCCCTGCGCCATTGCCGTTATCCGCTCGAAGAACCGCTGCTGGTCCTCGAGTTCGCGCTTCTTCTGAAGTTCAGCCAGTTGGCGGTTGATCTGGTCCGTCTGGCTCCGGAAGTCGCGCTCGATCATCTCGAGGGCGCTCTTCTGCGGGTCCGAGAGGGTTCCGGTCCGGCGGACGGTTTCGAAGTAGCCGTCCGCTCGCGTGGGGCTGTAAATTCCGCGGAAACTCTGCTGGCGATACGCGCGCTCAAGCGCCTGCGCCTTTTCCGGCGGAAGATGTGAGCCGAGGTGCTGCACATAGCGGTCGTTGACGTCGCGCACCTGCACGCGCGACCGCTGGACTGCCTTGAACTTGGACTCGAGATCTTCGATGGTGGACTTCCCCTCCAGCAGGGCGGAAGACAGGTTCATCATGTCCTGCACGGCGCGATCCCGGTTGGAAAGGGCCGGGTCGAGTTCGATCGCATAGGCCTCGAGGACAGGGTCGATCCGGTCGTACTCCTCATCCTCGAGTTCGATCCGATCGACGAGGTCGAAGAGGTCAATGTTCTCGCCCGCGAGCGCGCCCGGCTGCCCGCCGCCTCGCATCGAGTTGCGACGCCGCCACTCGCGCTGATACCGGTCCCAATGCCCCTGCTGTTCCTTGGTCAGAACCGTCTGCACGTCGCTGAAGAAGGACTGGACGAGGGCCTCACTCCGCTTCTGCCACTCGCGCCCGGTGTTCAGTCCCATGGACGCCATGTTCTGGAACTGGCCCGACTCGCGCGCCTCGCGGAACATGTCGCGCATGCGGTCCTGCGCATCACGCGACGCCTGCTCGTACGTTTCGCGGAAGCCCGCGAAGAGCGAGCGGACGAGGTCGGCCTGATCGGCATCCATCGCCAGCGATTCGATCATGCGATCGATCTCGCCGCTGTTGAGTGCGGGGCGGAAGTTGGCGCCTCCGAAGCCTCCCATTTGCGCCGATGCGACGGCACTGCCAAGCATCAGCGATGCACACGCCACGGCTGTGCAGACCCAGCGCCCGATCGCACGATTCATCGAGTTGCTCATCATGGCTCAGATCCTTTCAGGAAATCGTTCTCGACCGGGCGTTCTATCAGGCTGCCCATTCTGACCCTCGCCCGGGAGGTGTGGGACGACCCTTATGGTACCGGATTAACGGATTCCGGTTGAACCTATTGCCGGGATTCCCGCCTCACTCTTGCGGCGTTGATGAGGGCTGCCGTCCTCAGGGATTGACAAGCGCCCGGCTGACACCGCCGGGCGCTTGGGTGAGGACCTCACTCTGGTTGATTCAGGCGCCTTCATCCACCCGTTCGGGGGGTCAAGGTCGCTGACCGCCGCTGGAAGGCTCGACCGTGATGGTGATCTCACGTCCGCCGTCGTCCGCGGTGCGGATCACCGCATTCTCGAGCGCCTCGCGCATGCGAAGCCGGGCCCGTTCTTCAGGCGCCAGTCGCTGGCGTTCGTCAGGCTTGGGGGCTGCGGCCTGCTGTTCGCGCGAGAGGAGGGCATGTGCGGCTTCGATTGTTCTCGAGACCAGGTCGCGCTTTGACCGGCTGAGTTTGCCGCGCGGCGAGTCGTCCTCCTCCGCGGTTGGGAAGTGGATGAATGCCGCGCCGGGCTCGGCTGCCGCGACGCGCTGCAGCCCGCGGACCTGCGCCGGCTCTCCCTCGGCCCGTGCGGACATCATGAAGACGCCCACGCGTTCTTCGCTCCCGTCACCTCCGAAGGCAACCTGAGTGTCGCCGAAGGACATGTTCATCGCCATTCCCGGCCCGTTTAAGAACATGCCGTCCTCCTGCCGCTCGGTCTCTTCCGTCCGGATCAACTGAGCCAACTGGTCGTTGATACCGGCGACCTGGCGGTCAAATTCGTCGGTAATCGAGGCAAGGGCTCGTTGCTGTTCCTCATTGAGTGACGGGAGATCCGCGACGGTGTCGAGGTAGCGATCCGCCGCAGTGGGGCGGTACACTCCCGGGAATGCGCGCAGGCGGCACAACTCGCGAAACCGCGCCGCCGCTTCGCCTCCCAGTTGCCCTTCGAACAGGTTCAGGTATCGCTCGTGCAGGTCGCGGAGCACCAGTCGTTTTTCATGAACACGCGACTGGAGTTCCTTGATGACTTCGGGGTCAACGTCCTGCATCGCGCCCTCGGCGACCGGGGACGTCTTCTTCTGAAGCGCCTCCAGCGCCCGCGAGCGCTCCGTCAGCGCGCGATCTACGTCATCCGCGTAGACACTCGAAACAGGGTCGAGGCGCGCAAGCGCTGCGGGCTCGAGGTCAAGCGATTCGCTCACATCGATGAGGTCGAGTCCTTCACCGCTGAGGCGCGATTCATTCGCGAGGAGCGAGCGCCGGCGATGGTCGCGCTCGAAGCGAGGCCAGGCGGCCGCCTGATCGGGCGACAGCAGGCCGCGGACGGACTCGAAGAAGTCCCGCTCCAGGGCTTCGCCGCGAGCGGTCCAGTTCTTCTGCGCTTCGTTCATGCGCGGGCCGATGTTGTTGTAGTTGCCGCCCTCGCGCGCCGACTCGAAGATGGAGCGGACCAGGGCGCGGTGTTCACTGGACCCCTCCTGCCACGCGGCCCGGTGGCCTTCGTACAACGCACGGACCAGGTCCCGCTGATCGTCATCGAGGCGCAGAATCTGAATCAGCGACTCGACGTCGCGTTCGGAAACACGCTCGGAGGAGGAGATTGCCCGGGACTGGGGCCCGAAACTGATGACCTGCTGAGCCGAAGCCGGCAACACCGGCCAGACCAGGCCGGTGAGAAGTACTGCGGTGGTCAGCGATCGCAACACCTTTGTTGCCAAGCACTTCTGAGCGTCCATGGGGTCTCTCCATCTTCATTGTGTCATTGGGAAATGCCGGTCTCTGGCCGGGAATTGCGGCAGGCCGGCGCTTCAGAAGACGCACGATCAGACTGCGGCAGGCAAATAGCCGCCGGTTTCTGAGACCGCAGCCGCGCGATCCCCAATAACGGAGATCATACCATGATGGTCGGGCCGGATTCCGCTGTCCTGCTGCCGGTCCCGACCAGGGAGATCGAACCGTGATGCAACTGACACGATTGACCGTGATCACGACGGCAGCGCTCGTACTGACTCTGGCCGGATGCGGCCTGAAGGGCAGCGCGTACCTGGCGAAGGAGGAGCGGAGCGTATCGGCTGTGCATGAGGCCGGATTGCCTCTGCGCGTCACGACGCGGAACGGCTCCGTTCGGATTGCCGCCGACCCCGCCCGCAACGACGTTGCCATCGTCGCGCGCATCGTTGCGGCAGGCGATTCTCAGGAGGAGGCGGATCTGCGACTCGCCGCCGTTGAGGTACGAGTCGAGCGGCTCGCGGACGGCTCGCTCAGCATCGCCGCCGTCTTGCCTGAGCCCAGACGAGGCCAGGATGGCTGCGCGTTTGACATCCGGCTCCCCGACGCCGTCGGAGTCACTGTTGAAACCTCCAACGGCAGCATCGCTCTTTCCGACCTTGGCGGCGAAGCAGTTGCGCAAACGAGCAACGGCGCCGTCACGGTCCTGCGGCAGGGAGGCGGCGTCCGAGTTCAGACTTCGAACGGCAGCGTCCAGGTCACGGATCCCGACGGTCCCGTCGACGTGAGGACTTCCAATGGCGCCGTTGATGTGCTGGGCTCCCGAGGCGCAGTGACCGTAAACACTTCGAATGGGAGCGTAACCTGCCGCGCACAGGACGGCGCCTCCGATGCCATCCGCATTCATACATCCAACGGCCCGGTAACGCTTGATGTGCCGCGGTCCCTCGGCGGGCGGATCTCTGCGACGACGTCGAACGGCTCCATCCGCATCACTGGTTCGACGCTTCGGACCGTCGGAACGGAGGGGTCGCGGACTATGCACATCGCCGACGAGGGCCCGGAGAGCACGATCCAGACCTCCAACGGGGTGGTCTCTGTAACGATCCGCGATGTCTCGACAGCGCCGCCGACGCAATAGCGCTGCTTTGAGAGGGGGATCAGCCGGCGCGGCACCCGAGCACCCCAACGCCGCGCGTTGTCAGCGGCTGGAGGCGGCCTAGCATTGCGGCCTTATGGCAAGACTGATTTCATTTCTGGCGTGCGGCGTGGCCGTCGGCTTCTTCGCGGGCGGCTTTCAGATCCCCAACATGATCCCGATCATGCTGCTGATCTTCTGGGTGGGAATGGGAGCCGGCCTGCGACTTGGCTATGCCCTGATCGGCGCCGTTCTCATGCCGATTGCCATCGTTCTGCCCATGTGGCTGCTGCCGGGCCCGACATCGGTCGGACGGATGTACCCGCCCGATGACTCGCGCCTGGCCGAGATGTTCATCGTGAGCGGTGCCGAGCCGGTTTACCAGGCCGCGCTCGATGACTACCGTGCAGCCAAGGCGAATTACGACGCCAAGGTGAAGGAAGGGACAGCCCCGCTTCCAGACCTCAAGGAAGTCAGGTCCAAGCGGATTACGCTCCATGAGGCGGGGGCAAGAGTGCTCAAGGATGCCGCGAGCCGAAACGAAACGGTCCCGAGATTCGACATCTGGCCGCGACGAGTCGCCTGGGCGGCCGGCCTGCTCGTCACGCTCGCTTCCTTCGGCGTGAACACGCTCACGAGCCGGCCCTTCCGCGATCCTCGGCCTCTCGGCCTGGACTGACCTGTCTGAATGTCGAGTGATCGTGCGGGAGCGCAGGAACGTGGCCCACGTTCACAGGCGGTGCAATTAGCCGCTGCAGGCACACCAAACATCATCCAAAACACACATTTTCTCAACTTCCCACGACTTTCCGGGTTGCGTTCCGGGCAGTGCGCCGGTATCTTCATGCAGGTTTGCGGGGCTGTCGGGACACGGCATTGGTCGCCAGGCCTTCGGCGCTTGTTCATTCCTCTCGGGTCCGGGAAGTGAGGGAGAGAGGAAGAATCCTGTGACGGAGAGGGTTTACCACTGCACATTCACGCGATCATCGAACTGATCTCGAAGGGAGAAGTCATGTTCTGGAACAGGAATCGACTTTCCATGCTCTCCGCCGCGTGTGCGGCCGCTCTGACGATCGCCGGCGCGGGCACGTCGGCCCAGGGCCAGACCCTGGCCGTCGAGCAGGTGGCCTCCGGTGTGTCCGGCGCCCTCTTTGTCACCTCTCCAACGGGCGACTTCGATCGCCTTTTCATCGTGGAGCAGAACAGCGGGCTCATCAGGATTCTCCGGGGCGGGCAGGTGCTGCCCACGCCGTTTCTCAACGTGCGTTCCCGTCTCTCGGTCGGCGGGGAGCGCGGTCTTCTCGGTCTGGCCTTCCATCCCGACTACGACAACAACGGCTACTTCTTCATCAACTACACAAACACATCCGGCCACACGGTCGTGGCCCGCTATGAGGTGACCGCTAATCCCGACGTGGCGGATTTCAATTCCGAGCAGATCGTCCTCACCATCAACCAGCCGTTCTCAAATCACAACGGGGGCAATCTCCAGTTCTCGCCGGTTGACGGATACCTCTACATCGGCATGGGCGATGGGGGAAGCGCCAACGACCCCGGCAACCGCGCGCAGAACGGCATGGACCTTCTCGGCAAGATGCTCCGCATCGACGTTGACGAACTGCCTTACACGATTCCGCCCGACAACCCCTTCGTCAGCAATCCCAATGTCCGCGACGAGATCTGGGCGCTGGGAGTCCGCAACCCCTGGCGGTGGAGTTTCGACCGGGCCAACGGCGACATGTACATGGGCGACGTGGGCCAGAACGTCATCGAGGAAGTGAACTATGAGCCGGCGGGCGCCGGCGGCCGGAACTACGGCTGGCGGTGCATGGAGGGGCTGCGCTGCACGGGACTTACAGGATGCACTTGCAACGCGCCTGAACTTACCCTGCCCATTCACACCTACGACCACAGCGGCGGGCGGTGCTCCATCACCGGCGGTTACGTGTACCGCGGCCCCTCCATGCCGCTTCTTCAGGGCACTTACTTCTTCGCCGACTACTGCTCGCGCAACATCTACTCCTTCCGTTACGACGGTCAGAACCTCACCGAGTTTCAGGAGCGGACTTCGCAGTTGGGCGGCGGGTCGATCGGATCGATCTCGTCCTTCGGCGAGGACGCTGCGGGCGAAGTCTACATCGTCAGCCTCGGCGGCACCGTGTACAGGATCGTCACGAAGATGAAACTCTCCGTGACGCCTCTCACGGAAGGGCAGAACACGACCCTGCGCGTGGAAGGTGCGACTCCCAACGGGTACGTCTACTTTGCCTACAGCCTGGCCGGGACGGGCCGCACCTCCGTTCCACCACTCAACGTCGTCGTGGCCCTGCGTAACCCGATACTCATCTCTCGAGTGAGGGCCAACGGACAGGGAGTGGCGACGTTGACGCGCCGCGTGCCGCAGGGCACTTCGGGCAGGCAGGTCTGGTTCCAGGCTGCTGAACTCAACGAGACAACCAACGTGGTGTCGGACACCGTACGCTGAACGCCTCTCTTAAACTGCTTGTGAAAGGAGCCAACGTCCCATGCCCAGAAGCCCGATTGCCCACTTCATCGTGTCGACGCTGCTGGCAGGGCTTTCACTGGGCGCTGTGCCCGCCTCGGTGCGAGGGCAGGCACAGCCGATCCCGAGCAAGCCCGTCGAACTCCACATCGATTCAGGCGCGCTGAACCACTCGGGACAGGGGCGGCAGGTCATCTGGTCGGAGACGATCGAGGCGCAGGGAGCCGGCTGGCTGAGGCTCTACTTCGACGAGGTCAATCTTGATCCAGACATCGACGCAGTCGACAGTTCAATCCTTCGAATCATCTCGCTCGAGGATGGCGCGACGCAGCATCTCAATGCATGGACGATCGAGCAGTGGCATCACAGCACGGCGTACTTCAACGGCCCGGCCGTGCTGGTCGAGTTGCTCGCCCGCCCGGGCAGCCGCGGCAACCGCGTTGTCATCTCTCGCCTTGACGTCGGGATTGACGACGACACCGAGTTTCCGCAGACGATCTGCGGTACGACGGACGATCGCCTCCCCTCAACCGATCCCCGCTCCGCGCGAGCCATCCCGATCGGCTGCTCGGCCTGGCTCTTCGACGATGCGCACCACCAGTTCATCACGGCCGGCCACTGCTCGACCAGCAGCCTCCAGGTGATCCAGTTCAATGTGCCTCTGTCCAACGGTCAGGGCCAGATCCAGCACCCCGGTCCCGAGGATCAGTACTCCGTTGACGTCTCCTCAAAGCAGTCGCTCAACGGCGGCGTAGGGCAGGACTGGGGCTACTTCGGCGTCTACCGCAACACGGAGACCAATCTTTCGGCCTACCAGGCGCAGGGCGAGTTCCATACGCTTGCTTCGTCGCCGCCGCCGGTCAACGGCCAGAACATCCGCATCACAGGCTACGGCACCACCGGCAACGGCGTGCCTCGCGAATGGAACCAGGTCCAGAAGACCCACCTCGGACCCTTCCGCACATTCTCGGGGACGACCGTCCGCTACCACACTGATACGAGCGGCGGCAACTCCGGCTCATGCGTCCTCAACGAGGACACGGGCGAGGCGATCGGCGTACACACGCACGGCGGATGTACTTCCGATCCAGGCAGTTCAAACCAGGGCACGGGCTCGAACCATTCGTCCTGGCAGACCGCCCTTGCTAATCCGCGCGGTGTATGCGCTCCGTTTGCGCTCAATGTCCCGCCCCTGACCGCGGGTCAGCAGGCAACCTTCGAGGCCACCGACGTTTCGCCCGGTCTGACGGTCTATTTCATTTACAGTCTGGCGGGCACAGGTGAGACGCTTGTGCGGCCCCTTGGCGTGACACTGGGGCTTGCCAGCCCCAGACTCGGAGGATCGGCGGTCGCGGACGGCAACCGATTGGCCAGGCTTACCCGCGTCATTCCCGCCAACGCTCGCGGCCTGACGATCACCATCCAGGCGGCCGAAGCGGGGCGGACCTCGCAGATTGCCACCCGCCTGGTCAACTGACGCGCACGAGATCGAATCCGGAGCAAAGACAGAGGAGCGCGGCCGGGCCGCGATCCTCTTCGCATTCTCCTGGCGTTACGAAGGTCAGGGAATCTGTGCCACGTTGCTCGTCGCGCACGATGGAACTGTGATCAACTGCACATAGCCGCGGCACGCGCCTTGCCCCGCCTGAGCGCTCACCGTGCCGCTGCCGTTTCCTGTGCTGATGATGTTGTACAACTGGATCGCGGATGAGCCGAGGCCCAGCCTCGTTCCCATGCACGGTCCGCTGGGGATCACGAAACTTCCGAGGTTGCGGGCGAAGATAATGCCCTGCTGGCGACTCGGTTCGGCCCCGCTCCACGACAGCCTCACCGAACCCGGGCAGGTCCCCGTCACCGTCACAGTGTAGTTGTTTGCCGAGCATGGTCCGCCGGAGATGATCTTGCCTTCGAGTTCAAAGGGGTAGTCGAAGGGGAAGCCCGACGTGGTGTCGAGGTTGGCGCTCCAGGTGCCGGCCGCCACGCTGTAAACGCGGGAGTTGTCAGTGTTGGGACTGCGCGGCACCGTGGGCACTGCGAAGGGGCCGGCGAATGACGGATTGCCTTCTGTGCCGAGTTCAATCCAGTAGTCGCCGGACGGGAGTTGACCGAGCCACGACATGTCGATCGTGATCCGTTTCACGGCGCGGCGGCAACTCGTCTGGTCGCCCGTGATGGCGCGATACGTGCTCATGAACTCAGACGCGAGCAGTCGGTTGGTCGTCATGTCTCCGCCGATGATCGTTCCTCCCGCTCCGGGCGGACCGTTCCAGACCCGCACATACGCCGCGACGACAGGCTCAGCCGGGCTTGCGTCCGTCTGGTAGACATACCAGCGGAGATCGTCGATCTGCCACGTCTGTCCCGAGGGCACCTTGAAGTCATCGGCCTGGTGGAATCGGGCGACGTGGGTGTCGTACCCGAAAACAGTGCTCGGCGCCTCGACGAGACTCAGGTCGCGGCCCGCGCAGCCGCTCCGCAGGGCGGTCACGAATGTGCCGTTGTCCCACAGGTTGATGTTGCCCGGCTCGGTGTTGCCCCAGAAATCAACTGCGGCCGCGAGGATGGGCGGACACCCGCCTGTCTGCAGGTTGACGCACTCGTTCGGAGGCGCGTACTGACCGTCGTAGTTGGTGTCGACGTACCCGGTCGGCAGCGTTGAACCCTGGTTCTCGCGGTCTTTCGTGCCCCAGAGCATCGCCTGGTTGTTCGCGGCGCGCGCGGAGCGCTGGGCGTCGAACCAGAATGCCACCTCGTAGCCGAACCGGGCCGACGGACCCGGGATCGTCATGCACACCTCGGGAAACTCGCGAAGATTGAGCGTTGAGAAGTAGTAGGCGTCGACGCCGCACTGGCCGGCTAACGGGCCGAAGTTCACCAGCACGCCTCCGATGAGATTGGGGGTGAACGGCCCGCAGTTGGGATCAAACCAGTTGTCGTAGATGAGCACTTCGATGACCGTATCGCCGATGGTGCGCGGCGGAATGAAATCGTCGCGTTGTCCGGCGCTGCGCTTGTTCGCCCAAGCGAGGAAGACCTGCGTCACGTTGCCTCGTTCGCCGGTGCTGTTGCGCGAAGAGGTCGCGGAGATGCGCATCCCACCGTAGGTGAGTGCGCAGGACTGGAGCAGCCTGCGTGTCTGCGAGCACAACTGGCCGCAGACGGGGTCAAAGCCGCCGCAGTCGGCGCCGTCGGTGGGGATGAAGTGCGGGCCGGGCCCCCGCAGCTTGGTCGTCTCAGCCGCGCCGAATTGAACGTTTGACGCCATGGGAAACTCGCCGCTCTCCCCATGGTCGTAGGGCATCCACTCACCGAGCGAGCCATCGCTGAAGACCGGCGCGATCTCAAGCGGCTTGACGGGGACGGCGCTGCGGGCCGTGCTTGTCGCCGCCGGCGTCTGGCCCCAGGCGACCCCAGCCATTGACAACGCAGCCGCCACCACGCCCGATACCACTCCAGTCCTGCTCGAAAAACCGCTCATGGCGACTCCCCCTCAAGGTAGCACCTGCATTGCCGCCGCCGAATCCTCCGGCGGAGTTCCCATCAGTATGTACCCGAAGACTCGCAAACGCAAGCGAAAACCGGCAATGATGGTGCAAACAGTGCTCTTCTCGACCCCCTGGCCTGCCTTCAGGCGCTTGCTGAACCCCGTCTGGTCAGGTACGCTCCTCCTGTTCCCGAGTGGTTTTCCGGGCTGAGAATGCCCATCGCGACTCCTCAAGCCGGCCGCGCAATCGGAACTGCCTCTCAATGCAGGAAACACAATCAATCACGCGTCTCGTTGTCCTGCTCTTCACCGACATCGTGGGCTCGGTGCAACTCAAGAGCCGTCTCGGCGACGCGGATGCCGCGCAACTGATTGCGCGCCATGACCGCCTCTTCCGCGGGGTATTCGAGTTCGTAGGCGACGGTGAGATTCTCAAGGATACCGGAGACGGTTTCCTTGCCCGCTTTAACACTGTCAGCAGCGCGGTCAATTTCGCACTCCTCTTCCAGGATGCCTTGAGACGCGAGCCTTGGCCTGCCAAGGCGCCCATCAGCGTTCGCATCGGCCTGCACCTCGGCGAGGTTTCCGAACTGGAGGCCGACCCGGCAGGCAGGGCCAAACTCTCAGGGCTTGCCATCGATCTGGCGGCACGCATCATGGGCCTCGCTGAAGGCGGCCAGATTCTCCTCACCCGCGCCCTCTTCGACAGCGCCCGGCAGTATGTGCGCAGGCATCCGACCACCCCCGACGGGCGCACGCTCACGATGCGCTGGATGGCGCATGGCCCTTACCTGTTCAAGGGCAACGATGAGCCGCTGGAAGTCTTCGAAGTTGGCGCAGAGGGAGAGTCGCCGCTTCGCGCCCCCCAGGATTCCGAGAAGGCGCATCGCGCGCTTGCGCCGGGGCAGGATGAGACTCTCGGCTGGCGCCCTGCGATCGGTCTCGAAGTTCCCACCCGCGCCGGGTGGCGGCTGGAGAGGCGCATCGGCGAGGGCGGCTTCGGCGAAGTGTGGCTCGGCACGCACGAGCGGACTCGCGTCCACCGCGCCTTCAAGTTCTGCTTCGACCAGGACCGCCTCCGATCACTCAAGCGCGAACTGACGCTCTTCCGCCTGCTGCGCGAGGTTCTCGGCGATCGGGACGACATCGCGCGCCTTTACGAAGTGCAGCTGAACGAGGCGCCGTACTTTCTGGAGGTCGAGTTCACCGAGGCGGGCGATCTGAACAACTGGGTCAGGCAGCAGGGGGGTCTGGCGCAGGTGGCCCTCTCGACCCGCCTCGACCTGGTCGCGCGGACCGCCCGGGCCGTTGCCGCCGCCCACTCCGTCGGTGTCCTGCACAAGGACATCAAGCCTTCCAACATTCTCATTCATCAGGTCGCCGGAGGCGAGCCTCGCCCGCGCCTCTCGGACTTCGGAATCGGCATCCTCGCTGATCGAAGCGCGCTCGATGCGCGGCAGATCACGATGACCGGCTTCACCGGCCTTCTCTCCGAGAACGAGTCCAGCCGCACCGGCACGCGCCTCTACGCTCCGCCCGAGATGCTCATCGGCAAGGCGTTTACGGTGCAGGGCGACATCTACGCGCTGGGCGTGCTCCTCTACCAGCTGTTGGTCGGCGATCTCGAGCGCCCGCTGGCCGTCGGCTGGGAGCGGGACATCGACGATGCGCTGCTCCGTGAGGACATCTCGAAGTGTGTCGAGGGCGATCCTTCGCGCCGACTGCGCACAGCCGATGAACTGGCCGAACGCCTCGAACAGTTGCCGCGCCGCCGGCGGCAGCGCCTGGCGGAAATCGAGCAGCGCGAGAAGGCGCAGCGGCGGCAGCGCCTGATGCGCCTGAGCCTCGCGGCGTTGATCGTGATGACGGGCCTGCTGACCGTCGTCGGCGTCGGCCTGGTGCGCGAGCGCGACCTGCGCCGCACCGCGGAGATGGAGGCGGAGAAGAGCCGGCGAATCGTCCGCTACCTCCAGGGGATGTTCAAGGAGGCGCGCGTCAACGAACTGGGCCGCCACGCCCGCATCGTGAGCGTCCTCGATCCCGCCGTGGCCGAGCTCAACACCGCGGTCGGCCGCGAACCGGGTATCGCCGCGGCGCTCAAGTACACTTTCGGCAGCCTCTACCTGCACACGGGCCTGCCTGCCGCGGCCGAGCCTCTGCTCGAGGCGGCGCTGGAGGATCTCACCCGCATCGACGGCCCCGAGGCCCGCTCGACCCTTCTGGCCATGAACGCCCTCGGCCTGCTGCGACTCGACCAGAACAACCTTGAAGCGGCCGACTCGCTCCTCACCGGCGCGTTTGAGAAGCAGCAGGCAATCTACGGAGCCGACGACCAGCACACGCTCGAATTCGGCAACGACGTCGCCGGACTGCGCACGCGGCAGGGGCGCTACGACGACGCCTTCAGACTCTTTCGCGCGATCATCGCCGCCCACCGCGCGCGCGAAGGCGGTTTCGGCCGCGAGGCAGTGGCGGTCACGTCAAACTACGCGCACGCCCTGACCGCATCGGGCGCGGTCACCGAATCCCACGCCCTGCTTCTGGAAGCCTACGAGCAGGCGCAGGCGCAGTGGGGGGAGGAGAGTTACATCACCATCGGGGCCGCCAACAACCTCGGCAAGTGGCTCATCGAGCAGCGCCGCTTCGCGGACGCCTCGGCGCTGCTGGCGCCGCTGCTGGATCGCGCGCGGGCCGTGCTCGGCGAGTTTCATCCCGATGCTGTTTACTTCGCAACCAATCTTGCCGTTGCCTGGCTGGAGCAGCAGGACGCAAACTGCATCGCTCTGCTCAACGGCCTGGCGGTCGACGCCGCGGATCGCCTCGGACGCGACCATCCCGCCGTCCAGTTCGCCCTGCTGACCCGCATTCGCATGCTGGAGTTGACCGGGCAGAACGACGCGCGAGAAGCGGAGTACCGGCGCCTCATCGCCGATCGCACGGCCCTGTACGGCCCGGGTGCGATCGAGACCGTGCGTGTGCGCCTGGACCTCGCAGGACTCCTAGAGGACATGGAGCGCCCAACGGAGGCGGAGCAGGAGTACCGCCAGGCCGTCGAAACGCTGGAGACGCACCATGGCCCGGACCATCCCGAGACGCTCTTTGCGCGAAACAACCTCGCGGCCCATTACCGTGCGCAACATCGCCTCGCCGAGGCCCGGCCGCTGCTCGCCGCAGCCGCGGGCGGCGCCGATCGCTCGCTCGCGGCCGATGACTGGCGACGCTGGTTCCTCCACGGGCGATACGGACGCTGCCTGCGCGAACTCGATCTCCTCGCCGAGGCCGAGGTCGAACTCCGTCTCGCGTCGGAAGGGCTGGAGCGCACCCTCGGCGTCGGTGACGACCTGACTCGCCAGGTCTTCATGGAACTGGTCCAGTGCTACGAGCAACTCAACAGGCCACAGGATGCCCGGTCGTGGCGGGAGAGGGTCCAGACCGGCGGATGATGGGGCAAGTCACACCTCGACCGCCTCGAAGCGCACGCAGTTGTCGACCAGGCGGGCGAACCACGCTTCGATGCGGTCAATCTTCGTAACGGCCTGAACGGCGGCCGTGGCCCGGACGAGGTCCGCCTTCTGCACCAGTTCCAGCCGCCGATCCTGGAGTTGCAGGCGCGTGGCGTAGAAGGCGCATCCCTGGTGCGCAATGAGGATCACGCGCCTGAGGCGGTGCACATCCACGAGGAATTGGAGTTCATCGACGACACTGCGCTGTTCGAGCGTCGTCTGGGGATGGCCTGCGAGGCACGCCGGCCCGCCGGGCAGGGCGACGCGGTCGTAGCGCGGCAGGCCGAGGCCGTTCTGAAGAAAGTCGTCAAAGTGTTCGCCCACGCGCCCGTCCGAGCAGTAGATCGCCGCCGCGTGGATACGCGACTGCTCATAGGGAACACGGCTTTCGTAGGGCAGATCAGGCATGGTGGCGCCGCGACGGCGGGGCCACTATAGCGTCGGCCGACGCCGCATGCGGCTTGCCTCTATGATTGTCCGGCATCGCTATTCTCGACCCGGCCCCAGTTCGAGATTGGAGTTCACATGTGCCGACTCAGGAGTGCGCTTGGCCTGCTGGCCGCGTCGGTTGTCGGAGCGAGTCTGCTCGGCTGCCTCGAACGCAAGGAGCGGATCATCATCTCCGCCGACGGGGCCGTTGAGATAAACCTGCTCGTCGAAGGCGAGGACATCCGCGACATCGAGGAGGGAGACCGGCTGCCTCTCGCGGGCGGAATGTGGGATGTGCAGCGACGTACGCGCCAGACGCCTGAGGGCAAGCAGGTGCAGCGATTCGAGGCGCGCCGCCGAATCCCCGCCGGCATCGATCTGCCCTCCAACTTCGCACAGCGCGGCGATGCCCTCGAAGAGGCCTACCTCCAGTTCCCGACGCAACTGCGCATCGAAAGGCGCGAAGACGGATGGTACTACCACTTCACGCGCACCTATCAGCCCCGCGCCTACGCGCAGATCGGTCTCCTCCAGGACCTCGCCGGCGAGCAGGCGAGCAAGTTCGCCGCGAACCGCGAGCAGGGCGAGGAGATGGGCCTGGTCGAATTCAAGGGCGTTTCCGAAGTCCTCATCAGTTTCGCCATCGCCAAGGTCGAGACCTTTGCGCGTCAGGCGTTCCTTGAGACCAATCCAAACGTGCCGCAGGATGCCTGGCTGGCGGTTCACGATGCCCTCGACAACATCCGACGCAGTGCCGATTACGACCGCCTCGCCGCGATCCTCAGCCAGGCGGGAAAGGACGACAACTCCAAGGTCTTCGAGGCGGTGACGGCCGAGTTCGACGCCGTAACCACGGATGCGATCGTCTCCGCACTTCACTCCAGTGCATTTGTCACCGATACTGGAGCGTTCCGCCGGCGCTTCGATTTTCACAAGAAGGCGTTCGAGATCACCGAAGACCTCGGCGACGATCGCTTTGAGATCGCCGTGCAGATGCCCGGCACGATCATCTCGCACAACGGCGACCGGCGGGTCGGCGACGCCGTCATCTGGACCTTCCCCGGCAAGATGCTCTATGACCGGACGGTGGAGCTGATGGTCACGTCGCGCGTGGCGGACTGAGCCTTCTCATCGATCGGCGCGCGGAGCGGCGGGGCTCGCCTGTACGGTCTGGTGGCGGACGATCTGCCCCTCGTACATGTAGATGATGTCCTCGGCGACGTTGGTCGTGTGGTCGGCGATGCGTTCCAGCGCCCGTGAAACGCCGAGCATGTGAATAAGCCGCTCGAGTTCGTCCGGACTCTGTCGGATGCCGTTCTCGACGCGCGTGTACATCTCCCGGTTGATCGCGTCCACGTCGTCGTCAGCGGCAAGCACCTCGTATGCAAGCGCCGTGTCTTCCTTGATCAGGGCGTCAAGCGTCGCCTTGAGCATCCACTTGACCTTCTCCGACATGGCGAAGAAGTCGAAGGGCATCTTCGTGGGCGCCTGGCTTGAGAGATAGAACGCGCGGCTGGCGATGTTCGTGGCGAGATCGCCGATTCGCTCGAGATCGTTGTTGATCTTCAGCACCGCCACGACAAATCGAAGGTCCTGCGCCACCGGCTGGTGCAGAGCCAGCACCTTGAGGCACTCCTCCTCGAGTTCAACCTCGGCCCGGTCAATCTCGGCGTCAGACTTGATCACCTGAGTGGCGAGCCGACCGTCGCGGTTCTGCACCGACAGGACCGCCCGGTGCACGCTCTCTTCAACCAGCGCTCCCAGCGCCAGCAGGCGCTTCTTGAGGCGATCGATCTCGAAAACGAAATGCTGTGACATGGCTGACCTTCCAGCACGCCCACGATGAGGCTCTGCGAATCGTGGGGTGAACTCTCCGCGCCCGCTTACCCGAACCGCCCCGTGATGTAGTCCGCCGTCTCCGGCACGCGCGGATTGGTGAAAATGTCGATCGTCGGACCGTACTCGATCACGTGTCCGAGGTACATGAAGGCCGTGTAATCGCTTACCCGCCCGGCCTGCTGCATGTTGTGCGTCACGATGAGGACCGTGTACTCGCCCTTGAGTTCGTGGATCAGGTCCTCCACCTTGCCCGTGGCGATCGGATCGAGGGCCGAGCAGGGCTCATCCATCAGCAGGACCTCGGGCTCCGCGGCGATCGCTCGCGCGATGCACAGGCGCTGCTGCTGCCCGCCCGACAGGCCAAGGGCCGACTCATGCAGGCGGTCTTTGACCTCTTCCCACAAGGCCGCCCCGTGCAGGCTGCGCTCGCAGACCTCGTCGAGCACCCGCCGGTCACGTTCACCGTCGATGCGCAACGAGTAGACGACGTTCTCGTAGATGCTCATGGGGAAGGGATTGGACTTCTGGAAGACCATGCCCATGCGCTTGCGCAACTCGATCACGTCGACGCCGGGTCCGTAGATCGAATCGCCCAGCAGGCGCATGTCGCCGCCGACGCGGACGATGTCAAGCAGGTCGTTGAGGCGGTTGACAGATCGCAGGAGGGTGGACTTGCCGCAGCCGGAAGGCCCGATGAGGGCCGTTACTTTGCCGCGCGAGATGGGCATGTTGATGTCAAAGAGGGCCTGCTTGCTGCCATACCAGAGATTGAACCGGTCGATCTCGAGGACGGCTTCTTCGCCGGCCAAGTCTTCATGGACGACGGGCGCCACGTCCTCGCCTGCCGCAATCGCCTTGAGGCGGTCGCGGTGGGGCTCGTCGGGGGCGGCAGCACCACGCGCGGGTCGCATGGCCACAGGTCTTGGTCCGGCTGCTTCCAAGGCGGTCATTCCTGTCTCTCCCATGGTCAGAACTGATTGGCGACGAACTTCCGCCGCAGCCTCATGCGCAGCCAGATCGCCGCCAGATTCAGGATGGCAATGATGGCAATGAGCAGGAGCGTCGTGGTGAAGACCATGGGCTTGGCGGCTTCACTGTTCTGACTCTGGAACCCCAGATCATAGATGTGAAAGCCCAGGTGCATGAAACTGCGTTCGATGTGAAAGAAGGGGGCGATCGAGTTGATCTCACCGGGCAGTTCGGGGGCCAGTTTCACCGCCCCGACCAGCATGAGCGGCGCCACCTCGCCCGCCCCGCGCGCCATCGCAAGGATCATCCCCGTCATGATCCCCGGCATCGCGCGCGGCAGGACGATCCGCTTGATCGTCTGCCACTTGCTTGCGCCGCAGGCGTACGACCCCTCACGCATCGAGTTGGGGACCGCTGCCAGCGCCTCTTCCGTCGCCACGATCACCACGGGCAGCGTGAGCAGCGCCAGGGTGAGCGAGGCCCAGAACAGGCCACCGGTGCCGAAGGTCGGCCCGCTCGCCGATTTGGCCTGGAAGAAGACCTGGTCGATGGTTCCGCCCATCAAGTAGCAGAAGAACCCCAGGCCGAAGACGCCGAAGACAATGCTCGGCACGCCGGCGAGATTGTTGACCGCGATGCGCACGGCTGAAACGACCACGCCTCCCTTCGCATACTCGCGCAGGTACAGGGCCGCGAGCACTCCGAAGGGCACGACCAGCAGCGACATGATGATCGTCATGAGCACCGTGCCGAAGATCGCCGGAAAGACGCCTCCCTCGCTGTTGGCCTCGCGCGGGTCGGCGGTGAGGAACTCCTTCCAGCGCGATGCGTACACGCCCGCCTTCGATGTGACGTCAAGTTGATTCGCCGGAAAGGCCCGGACGATCTCGGCCGCCTCGAGGTGCTTCTCCTGCCCCTGTGCGGTGCTCAGCACGATCTTGAATCGGGCGTTTTCTTCGTTGAGCGCCCTGATCGCATCGCGGATTCGAGAGAATTCGCCTTCGACCTCATGCTGCACAACTTCGAATCGCGCGGCCGCGGCGGCGGCCTGGGGCGATTCGACGCCGTGATCAATCTCCGCCTGGCGCAGGGCGATGCGCGCCGCCTCCTGACGCGCGTTCACGCGCCCGATTTCATGTACTTCGAGATGCCTTCGCTCGCGCCAGCGCTGCCGCGACGGGCGGTGATGCTCGTTGAAGAGCGCCCAGACGGCTTCGGGCGAGTCGGCCGCGACTTCGCCGTCGATCAGGAAGGCCTTCGGTTCACCATAGAATCGCCCCCATTCGAGTCGCTCGATGATCAACGCCCATGCCGGCTCCTCGCGCTGCGCCACTTCATAATCGGAGACCCACGCGAAGTGCTCGCCCGTCAGTTCGTAGTTCCCGATGCGCACCAGTCGGCGCTCGATGAGTCCGCCGCCCTCGGCCAGCATCGCTTCGGCCCGGGCGCGCGCCGGGCCTTCGAGTTGACTGAACAGCGACTCGTCCGGCTCGAACGACTCGACGCGAGTGACCTCGCCCATGTGGACCGCGCCGCTGTGCAGGGTGAAGCGCTCGACGGGCCGGGGCCAGAATGTTCCCGCCCCCTGCACCAGGACCAGCAGCAGCAGTCCGGTGATCATGAGCAGGGCGACCGCCAGCGCGCCGCCCGTGAGCCAGACCATCGGCTCGCCATGCGCCAGCAGCGAAGTCCTGGATCGTTCGCGCCGGCGCACTCCGCGCTTGACCGGCGCATGAGGCGTCCGGCCGCCCGAAGCGGCCTGGCGTGACGGACCTGCGGCTGGTCGGATCGCATGCGTCACAGCTGGTAGGCCCTCCGGCGGAATCGCAGGCGCACTATTTCCGCCACGGTGTTGAGCAGGAACGTCAAGGCAAAGAGCACGAGGGCCGCAAGGAACAGCGTGCGGTAATGCGTGCTGTTGCGCACCGCCTCGGGCAGTTCGACGGCGATGTTGGCCGAGAGCGTGCGGAACCCGTTGAACATGTTCCACTCCATGACCGGCGTGTTGCCTGCGGCCATGAGAACGATCATCGTCTCTCCCACGGCCCGGCCCAGGCCGATCATCACCGCGCTGAACAGGCCGCTCATTGCCGTCGGCAGGATGATGCGCACGGCCGTCTGCCAGCGCGTCGCGCCGGCGCCGAGCGACGCCGCCCTCAGGTGCTCGGGCACCGTCGAGAGCGCATCCTCACCGATCGTGTAGATGATTGGAATGATCGCGAAGCCCATGATGAAGCCAACGACGAGTGCGTTGCGCTGGATGTAGGTGTCCACGAATGAGCCGCGCGGATCGGCGCCCAGAGCGGTCAGCAGAAAGGAGATGAGCAATGCAACAGTCAGCGTGCACACTCCGGAGGCAATGAACTTGATCAGGTCAACGGTCGCAGTCTGACGCCGGGTCCACGATCGCGCTCGAGGCCTGAGCCGCGGATTGACGAATCGCGACATGAGGAGCCCCGCGAACACGGCAGAGAGGGGCAGGAAGAGGATCATCCAGGCTCCCAGCCCGGATCCGATCTGTCCGTCAAGCCAGATCTTGATGTCGCCGGCGAAGAGGAGATGCTCCGCCAGCGGTCCGAGCAGCCAGGCGGAGAGCACGCCGATGGGCGTCAGGCCGAGGATGAACGCGAACCGCCAGCGGTTGAGCCGAAGCATGACCGGCTGCGGGAGCATCTGCCAGGCATAGGCGCCGACGAGAAACGTGACCGGCAACGCGACAAAGAGCACCAGAACAGCCGGCACCACGTTTTCCACGAACGGCGCGATCACCAGCGCCGCGAGAAAGCCGAGTACGACACTGGGAAGACTTGCCATCATCTCGATGGCCGGCTTGATCGCCGCCTTGGCACGCGGATGGAGGAACTCGCTCGTGTAGATCGCCGCAAGCAGCGCGAGCGGCACACCGAAGAGCAGCGAATAAACCGTGGCCTTGATCGTGCCGAAGATCAGCGGATACAGGCCGAACTTTTCCTCGAAGTCGTCGGTTCCGCTCGAAGACTGCCAGACATGCGCGGGCTTCACATATCCCTCGTACCACACCGGCGCAAAGAGCGCGGCCAAGGTCGCCTCGGGGTGGCGGGTGTCCATCGACCATCGGTGCAGCCGCCCGCCGCTGAGCAGGAACAGTCCGTCGTCCTTCGGCGCCAGGCTGGCCAGCGCGATCGGCCCGCTTCCCGCATCCACGTCTGCCAGGAGTTTGTGACTTGTGACCTGGTGGACGCGCGCCGTCCCGTCGGCGTGGCCGACCAGCACGAGGCGCGAGCGCGCCGAGACCGACAGCGCCGTCACCGCGGACGGCGGACCTCTCAGCACATGCGCACGCACGAGCAGCGCGCCATCCGAGGTCTGCGCGTTCTCGGGCTTGATCCTGAACCACGCCCCGACCTGTCCCTGCGAGTCGCCTACTAGCAGCGATGTCTTGCCGATGAGGAAGGCCACGGTCGTCAACTCTGCGCCGGGTTCGGGAACGAGGTCGATCTCCTCGACGACTTGCGCCTGCTTGAGCATTCGCGTGTCGAATCGGCGGGCCAGGCCATCGCTCCAGACAAGATAGACTGTGTCGCCCAGGCCCGACATGAGCAGGCGGGTCGGGGGCCCGGCGGCGCGCGGCACATAGGGAAGGACACCTTCGTTGACCACCTGCGTCACTTCGCGCGTGAGAATGTTGCGCCGCTCCGTGACCTGCTCTATCTTGAGTTCGCCGGTCTCCGTGAGGGCGCAGAAAGTCCTGGACGTGTGGCTGAAGGCATGGTCGATGAGCGCGATGGGCGACTTGCCCACCGCGATCGGGTCGCCCAGTTCCAGTTCCACCCATTGGAACCGGAACTGCGATTCAGAGGTGCGCGAAATGACGCCGCGCCTTCCTTCATGATCGTGCTCGGCCGCGACGCCTCGATGGAGCGACTGGACCGCCTCAGGCAGCGCCGACTCATCAATGAACACGCCTCTGAACGCGATGCGTCCGAGCCTCACGGATCCATCGGCGAATCCGAATGAAGCCGTTCCGTCTACTTGCGAAATCGACCACGCTGTGAGGTGCGGGTCATTGAGTTCGGCGACAGGCGCGATGGCGGCGCCGGTGGCGGGGTTGAACGCGATTAGCCGGCCGTCGTCGAAGATGCTCCAGCCGATCGCCTGGTATTCGTCAACTGCAAACTGCTCAGGTGGATTCTCGGCGACGCGCGCTTCAACCGGATCGACGCCTTCGACGCGCGCCGGCAGGAAGAGCGGCGCCGCGACCCAGATCAGGAACACCGCAACCGTGGAGACCGCCACGATCGTCGCCACTCCCCCCACGGTAATGCACGCGCGGGACAGCACGTCGGCGAACCGCACGAGGCGGCTCGTGCGGCGGCTGCGCTTGCGGCCGGTGAAGGATTCCGGTCGCGCGGCCCCACTCTTTTCATTCGACGAGTCCTGCAAATGCGGGTAACCGCCGTCAAGCGGCCACCCGTTCATTCTTGCAAAGGATCCAGGCCTGACCGATGCCGGCCGATTCCCGCGATCAGCGGATTCCGAGCTTCTCAAGAGTCTCCGCGGCGATCGCGGCAGGCACGGGGTAGTAGCCGTCCTTCAATACATCCAACTGCCCCTGCTTGCTGAAGATGTACCGGACGAACTCGCGCCGGAGCGGATCGATCGCCGTCCCGGGCTTGTGGTTCACGTACACATACAGGAAGCGCGCCAGGGGATACGCGCCGGTGTAGGCGTTCTCCGGCGCGGCCTCGACGAATTCGCTTCCACTGTCGGCCGCAAGAGGCACCGCCCGAACGTCGGCCGTCTTGTACCCGATGCCGGAGTAGCCGATGGCGTAGCGATCCGACGCGACGCCCTGCACGACCGATGAACTGCCCGGCTGCTCCTTCACCGCGTCCTTGTAATCGCCCTTGAACAGTGCGTTCTCCTTGAAGTAGCCGTAGGTGCCCGAGGCCGAGTTGCGGCCGTAGAGGCTGATGGGCTGATTGGCCCATGCACCGGTCATGCCGAGTTGGCCCCATCGGGTCACGTCCTCGGCGTATCCGCCGCGGCGCGTCTTCGAGAAGACCGCGTCGACCTGCTGCAGGGTCATGCCCGGAATTGGGTTGTCTTTGTGGACATACACGGCGAGCATGTCGATGCTCGTGGGCAGCGCCGTCGGCTTGTAGCCGTACTTCTTCTCGAATTCGTCAATCTCCTGCGCCTTCATCTCGCGGCTCATCGGGCCGAAGTTGCTCGTGCCCTGGATGAGCGCCGGCGGGGCCGTGGTCGAACCCTTGCCCTCGATCTCGATCTGGACGTTGGGGTACATCTTGAGGAACCCCTCGGCCCAGAGCGTCATCAGGTTGTTGAGCGTGTCCGAACCAACGCTCTTGATGGTCCCCGACACGCCCTTGACCGGCTTGTATTCCGGCAGGGCAGGATCGACCTTTACCTGGCCGAAGACGGACGGCGCGGCCAGAGCCGAGGCCGCGACTAGAACGCCGATCATCCGGTTCAACTTCGCTCGCAGCATTGAGCATTCTCCTTTGCAGTGCGGTTTGAGGGTCGCTTTGACCACGCTGCCGAAGGATACTTCCGCATTGTTAGGACTCTGTGAATCCGCGGATAGATTCGCGTAAGGCGTACTCCGACTGCTGCGGCCTCGCCGCTGAGGCCACTGCAGGGGCGCCCGGGCGTGGCGGAAGAAGAACTGAATTCCGCGCTCAAACACCGGTGGCCGACTCTCACGCTACCGTTATCTTACGGGATCATGATAACACAGCGGACCAGCGCCGGGCCAAGTGAAGCGGACATGTACGATGCCCTCTTGCGCCGGGACCCGGAGGGTGAGGGGGTCTTTCTCGTAGGCGTGAGGACCACCGGCGTCTTCTGCCGTCCCACGTGCAGCGCCCGCAAGCCGCGGCGCGAGAACGTCGAGTTCTTCTTCAGCGCTGGCGACGCCCTGCACGCCGGCTACCGGGCCTGCAAGCGCTGTCGGCCGCTTGATGGGGGTCTCCGGCCGCCGGAGTGGATCGAGCGCCTGCTTGAGCGCGTCGAGGGGCGGCCCGGGCGCCGGTTCACCGACGACGACCTGCGCTCGCTCGGCATCGTGCCCACGCGTGCGCGGGCGTATTTCAAACGGCGCTACGGCATGACGTTTCACGCCTATTGCCGGGCGAGGCGTCTGGGCGAGGCGCTGAGCGACATTCGCCGCGGCGCTCAGGTCGAGCGCATCGGCCGCCGCAATGGATTCGAGTCCATCAGTGGTTTTCGCGACGCTTTCTCGCGCCTGTTCGGCGCACCGCCGGGGCGAGTTCGCGACGTGCAGTGCCTCTTTGCCGACTGGCTCGACACGCCCCTGGGAGCGATGCTCGCCATAGCCGGCGACGAGGGGCTGCACCTGCTCGAGTTCGTCGATCGACGCGCCATTGAGCGTCAGATCGCGACGCTGCGGCGGCGCCTCGGCGCGACGGTTGTGCCCGGGAGTAATGTGCATCTGCAATCCATCCGCCGCGAACTCGAGAACTACTTTGCCGGCCGGTTGCTGAACTTCCGCACGCGCCTCGCGCCCGTCGGCGGCCAGTTTCAACTCGCGGTGTGGCGGGAACTGAGGCGCATTGCGCCGGGCGAAACGCGATCCTACGCCCAGCTCGCTCGAGCCGTGGGACGCGGCGGTGCTCACCGCGCCGTCGGCCGCGCCAACGGCGACAACCGCATCGCCATCGCCATCCCCTGCCACCGCGTCATCGCCGCCGACGGAACTCTCTGCGGCTACGGCGGCGGCCTGTGGCGCAAGCGGTGGCTGCTCGACCATGAGCGGTCCGTCAACGGCGGATCGAAGCCGACCGCGCGTGCAACGGCGCTTGGGTCAATGGGTGCAATCACTTCCCGCCATAGTCAATGATGCGACTGATTTCCCGGCGGAGATCTTTGCGCGGAACGACGCGGTCAACGAAACCCGTCTTCTTGAGGAACTCGGCGCGCTGGAAGCCTTCGGGCAGGTCCTGGCGAATGGTCTGCTGAATGACGCGCGGCCCGGCGAAGCCGATCAGCGCGCCCGGTTCGGCGAGGATCACATCCCCGAGCATGGCGAACGAGGCCGTTACCCCGCCCGTCGTCGGGTCGGTGAGGACGCTGATGTAAAGCCCGCCGGCGTCGTCAAACTGCGCGAGAGCCGCCGACGTCTTGGCCATCTGCATCAGCGAGAGCGTCGACTCCTGCATGCGCGCGCCGCCGGAGGAACTGACAATGATCAGCGGCCAGTCCTGCTCGGTGGCGCGTTCGATGGCGCGCGTCACCTTTTCGCCCACGACGCTGCCCATCGAGCCCATCATGAAGGTCAGATCGAGCACCGCCAGCATGACGCGCCGGCCGTGGACGTAACCGGATCCGGTCATCACCGCTTCATTGCGCCCGGTCCGCTCCATTTCCGCCTTGAGGCGCTCGGGATAGGGCTTGAGATCGGTGAAGTGCAGCGGATCGGCGCTGACGAGATGCTCGTCCATGGGCTCAAAGGTGCCGGGATCGCACAACTGCTGCACGCGCTGGCTCGCCGAGATGCGGTAGTGGTGCTGACATTTGTCGTTGGTGCAGACGTGGAGGTTGTCTTCGAGGGCCTTGCGGAAGAGCATCTCACCGCAGGCCACGCAGCGCATCCACAGCCCCTCGGGGATCCGTTTCCGCCGGGGATCGGCCTCGTCGTCCCAGGTTCGAAGTACGTCCTGCGCTGGACGTTGAGCCGGCATGGACTGAGCGGGCGGTGCGACGTCGCCATTGATCGTGGCTTCCCGGGAGGGCGGGGCAGGCGGCTCGGGCAACTTGGGCGCCGCTGCGGCGGGCGCCGGTGCTGCCCGATCATCAGCCGGTCCCCCGCCGGACGCCGGTCTCTTGTGTCGGCGATCGGCCGCACCTCGCCTCGCTGCCGGTCTGGTCATCGTGCGGCTCTCCGCATGGATCTGGCTGCACTCCAATCGGACCTTGGTCCGAGCGGACTTGAGATGGCGCGAGCCTCAATCACAGAGAGCATTGTAGGAGGGCCGCGTCTCTCGCGCCGACCCGCAAACCCCGCCAACATCCAGGGCGGAGGTGGTGCACCGCCTTGTATCGCCGCATCATGCGCGTATCGACTTCGCACTGACGCTGAGCCGCACGACCAGAAAAGACGGGAGCGCGGCTGGGCCGCGCTCCCGTTGAGATTCAAGACAGCGAATCGGTCAGATTACGGAACCTGAGCGACGTTGCTGGTCTGGCAGCCGGGGACCTGGATCAGCTGCACGAAGCCGCCGCAGGCGCCGGGGCCGGCCTGGGCGTTGACCGAGCCGGCGCCGTTGCCGGTGCCGATGGTGTTGTAGAGTTGCAGCTGGTTGGTGCCGAGGCCGAGTTGCGTGCCCTGGCAGGGACCAGACGGAATCACGAAGTTGCCCGTGTTGCGGGCGAAGACGATGCCCTGCTGAATGTTGGGCCGAGCGCCGCTCCAGGAGAGGCGGACCGTGCCGGGGCAGGTGCCGGTGATGGAGCAGGTGTAGCGGGCGCCGCTGCCGTAATGCAGTTTGGCCACGAGCGGTCCCGTGTACGTGAATGTCATGGTCGGGCCATCGTAGGTCGTGGTGTACCCGCCATGGACGCCCGTGCCGTACTCAGTGGCGTTGTCCACGAAGGCGGCGCTGGCGATGTTGTTGCCGGTGTGGCGAATCGTCACGCACAGGTGCCCGCCGTTGTAGGTGAACGGAGTTGAGAACTGGATGACTTATCCGAAGCGGTCTGCAGGCGGATTGCTGCCTGCGGGGAACGACCCGGCCGGGATCGTGAGCGAGCCACTCTTCACGAGCACACGATCGCCGCCCTCGTTGGCCGCGAAGGTCGTGCTCAACGAGCCGGGGGCGTTGGGTGAGGTGCTGAGATAGATGTCGTATGCCGTCCACGTGGCGTCCGACGGCGGCCACTGTGCCTGGCCCTGCCACGCGCGCCATGTGATGCCCGTGATCGGCGTGCCCGGCGCGATGCCCGACAGTTCGTTCGAGCCGTACACGCACTGATACGTGCGGGAATTCGGGGCGTCGCGCAGAACCGAGTTGAGGCCGTTGGCCGTGTTCTGGTTCAGGAACTGCTGCGGAACCACGACTGAGTTCTGGGCGAGCGCGGCCGATACGGCCAGGCCGAGCACCGCCGATGCACCGAACAGTTTCTTCAACATGATGATTCCTCCGTTTCAGGATTGAAAGGCCACCACGAGACCAGCCGGCTCAACATTGGCCGGCCCGAGTTAGCGATGCGGAGTTTTCGCTTCTTGCCGACAATTCGCCACCGGCCATCCTGGCTGCCGCATGTACGGCGCAACTTCATCGTGCGAGCGCGCAGCAGCAGCGCGCAACATGCCGACGCATTCAAGGCGAGTCGCTGGCTATCACCCCCTCCCACGAGCCCTCGACAGGCGCGCTCCACGCAGCGCCGGACGCGGCCATGCGGCCAGCATGAATCCGTTGCGGCTGCCGGCCTCCCACGTCAATCTATGATGATCACCAAGGTCCAGATTGTCAAGAGACTTCTGCGCGAAATTTGAGTAAGGCGCGCGCATTGCTTCTCTATGCGAGCCGCCCGCCATGTCCTGTGAGGCGAAACAGCCGCACCCCTCCGAGGGTGCGGCTGTTACTTGAATCAGAATCGATGGCTGAGTGCCTTGCGCGATCAGGGCTTCTTGGGGCCGGGCGCGGGGGCCGGCTTGGGCGGGTTGGCGGGCTTGGCCGGGGCGGCTGCGGGCTTGCCCGTACCGGGGCCGGGGGCGGGCTTGCCGGGCATCGCCTGTGCCTTGGTCTTGTCCTGCTGCGGATTCGCTGACATCGTCTGCTCCTGCTGAAAAGGGTGTTTGGGAGTGCGGGCGACCCTTTGGCGCTGATCGCACCACGAAATTCACCGTACCTCTCCCGAACGTCGCGAGAGGTTCGCCGCCGGCCGGGCCGGATGTTCTGCACGGCGATTGATGACTGCACTATGATTCATCGCTCCGTTCGGAACACCCATCCCCAATTCTGATGAATCGCAGCGGCACGAACATTCAGCGCCCGCCTTCCGCGCCAAAGGGTGGCGCAGAGCCTTTGCTCCACGTCGCCATCGTGGCCCGATCGGAGGAGGATCGCGAGGCCCTTTCGACGGCCTTTACGGCGCATCGCTCCCATCGCGTTGCATGTTCCTGCCCGCCCGAGGCCGCGACCGCACTGCTCGAAGGCCGACACGGCGTCGATGCGATCATCGGCTTCGCCGACGACCAGGCGGGCTGGCGGCAGTTCCGCGATCTCACCGCCCGCTTCCCCGACATCCTCAGCGTTCTGCTCGTTTCCGATCCCGATCACCTCGGCGCGCGGGCGGATGGGCGCGTGCTCAACGCCCTCGTCGCTCTGCCCCGCGAAGAACTTGCGCAGCGGGCGGCCGAGGTGACGGCCCATGTCGTCAGGAACGGCGCCGTGCGCCCGCGCGCCAACGGCACGCTCGATGCGCAGGATCAGCAGCGCCTCAGCCTGCTCAGCGATCGCGAGCGCGATGTGCTCGGCCTGACGGCCAGCGGATTGTCGATCAAGGAGATCGCGCGGCGCATCAACCGCTCCTACGCCACCGTCGCCACGCACCGCGCGCGGATCATGGAGAAGCTCGGCCTGCACGACAAAGTCGCTCTCACGCGCTTCGCCATCCGCGTCGGTCTCATCGAAGCCTGAGCAACTTCCGGTCCACGCGCCCCGCGCGAGGATCAGGGCTGCGGCGCGGACGCGACTCCCAGTTTTTCCGCGAGCATCTTCAGACCGCCGCCCCGGACGAGCCGGCCCTGCGGGTCGATGAGCAGCGCTGTCGGAAAAACGCTCACGCCATAGCGCCGCACCGTGCTGCCTTCCTTGTCGATCACGACGGGAAAGGGCAGCGGACCCTTCCAGATCTCCTTCTCCGTCTTCGCGTTCTTCACGTCGAGTTCGGCGAAGGTCTTGAGCGTGCGGTTCTCGTGGATGGCGATGATCTCGAACCGGTCCCGCAGGTCGGCGTGCTTCTCGTAAAAGGCCTTGAGGCGCGGCAGACTGTCGCGCGTGCACGGCCCTCACCAGAATCCCCAGAACTCCAGCAGCACCCACTTGCCCTTGAGATCGGCGAGCGTGAAGTCCGGCGCCAGACCGCGCGCCTCGGCGAACTCAATGGGCAGGGCCGGCTTGCCGAAAGCGCGCGCCGCCGGCCCGAGATTCACGAGCACGTCATCCATCTCCAGCGTTTCGCCTGCCCTGACGCTGATCGGCCGCCGGAGCACTTCAAGGTGATCGCCCCGGATGTTGAGTTCGTACTCACCCTCCGGCACGCGATAGGGGCCCGGCTCGTAACTCTGCACCACGAACGCCGTCGCGTCCGGCCAGCCGAACGACGTTGTCAGCACCACCGGGCCGAAGTCTTCCTCGATCTGCGGCGTGAAGCGGACCTCCGCCAGCGGCCGCAGCGTGATCGTCAGCGGCGCCTTGACCGCCTCCGCCGTCACCTTGACCAGCGCCCCGAGCGCGTGGCTCTTGTCGAGCACGATGTAGTGGAGGGGAAGTTGGTCCGCCTGCACCTTCCAGGAGAATCGCCCCTGCGCATCAGTGTTCATCGCCCCCTGCGGGAGCAGCGCTCCGCCTCGGTGGAGAAACCACCGCGCGATCTCCGCTTCGGGCTGCGCCGCGCCCGACGCATCGACGACCGAGCCGGTGAACTGAAACTCCTTCGCCTGCACCTGCTCGCTCGACGGCGGGGCGGGCGGAGGCGCCGGCGGCGGATCCTTGACCCCCAGTTTCTCCTTGAGCAGATCAAGGCTTCCCGCCTTCATCTGATTCCCGTCGGGATCAATGAGCACGAGCGTCGGATAGCCGGTGATGCCGTAGCGCTTCACCGTCCGCCCTTCCTTGTCGATCAGGACGGGGAAGGGTAGTTTCGCCTTCCAGACGTCGCGCTCGTTGGCGGCGTTCTTCTCATCCAGTTGCGCCAGCGTCTGCACCGTGCGGCTCTCGTGCAGGGCGAGAATCTCGAACTTGTCCCGCAGGTCGGGATGCTGGTTGTAGAACTCCATGAGTTTCGGCAAACTGCCGGTGACGCACGGCCCTCACCAGAAACCCCAGAACTCGATGAGCACCCACTTGCCGCGCAGTGCCTCAATTCGGAAATCCGCCGGCACCCCGCGCGCCTCGGCACACTCGATCTCCATCGCCGGCTTGCCGACATTGCGCGCGATCGGCGTGAGCAAAAGGCTGCACACGCCCAGGTCGAGGCTCTCGCCTTGCTTCACTGTGAAGGGCTTGCGGAACGCGAGAAACTCCTGCCCGCCGAAGCGAAGGTCATACTCCCCGGCGGGAACCTTGTACGGCCCTGCGTCATAACTGAGCATGACGATCGTCGCCGGATCGCCTATCCCGATCGAGGCCGAAAAGTTTGACGGCTCATAGCCGTTCTCGATCTGCGCCTCGTAGTTCACTTCCGCCAGCGGCCGCAGCGTGATCGTCAGCGGCTGCGCGATCGACTCCTCCCTGAGCGTGACGCGGGCGCCGAGGGTGCGCTGCTTGTCGTAGGCGAGGTAGACCATCGGGAGTTTGTAGGGATTGATGGTCCCGGCGAAGGCCCCGGCCTCATCGCCCCGCAGCGGCTCGAAGGCTGTCAACTGTCCTCTGGT
>CAADHA010000055.1 GCA_900696685.1 uncultured Planctomycetota bacterium | reverse complement strand
TCTCCCAGTCCGGCAGATCGGCGCTCTGATCGCTCGCCCACGCGCCCAACTGGCTTTCGCGGCTGCGCGTCGCGAAGTACCTGTCCGACACCTCGGCGCTCGCCTTCTCGACCACACCCTCAAGGCGCACGACGCGGTCGAGGCGGTCCCAGTGCATCATCGCCGCCACGTTGGGGTTGGTCTCCATCTCGCGGGCCTTGCGGCTGTGGTAGTTCGTGAAGAAGGTCAGGCGGCCGGTCACCGGATCGTAATACTTGTGCAGGACCGGCCGAACGCTCGGCCGGCCGAGCGCGTCAACCGTTGCCAGGTACAGGACATTCCAGTTCGGCTGGCGCGACTCGCGCTGCCCCAGGTCAAGCCATTGCGCCAGCAGGGCACACGGGTCCGGAGGGATGGACTCAAACACCACATCGTCGGAATTGATCATTGTCAACGCTAGGCGTTTGCGAGGCGCCCTGCAGGTCTGCAACGGTGCGTACGGCAGTCCTCCGCCCATGCGGATATCCTTCCGGCGTCGGGGGGCGCTGGGTACACCTGAATGAGCGAACACCCCGGACTCTCTCCATTTCCAGTTCAGCGGCCGGCGCCGATCGGCACCTCCCTGCCCCGCGAAGCAATCCGCGAGCGTCTGCGCGAAGGCAACCGGCGCGGCCGCCTGCCTGAAGTCGCCTGGTCCGATGACTCGACTTTCCGCGTGGCGCTGCCTTCGCGACCTGTCACGGCCGACCTGGTGTGCCGCGTCGCCGACGCCGATGGGACGTCCCGGCACGTCTCCTTCGACATCGAAGTGCATCGTCGCCCGGTCTGGTGGCTGGTTGCGGGCAACCTCGCATGCATCGTGATCGGGCCCTGGTCCACCGAGATCTTTTTTGACATTTACTCGTGGTACTGGCAGCCGCCGCTGTGCCTCCTGGCGGCAGCGTGGATTGCGTGGCGCTGGCCGCGGCGCTCCCTTGAGGATGCGGCCACGCTCGCCCCGAAGTGGGTGGCGGAGATCAGCGCCCGGCTGGGAGTCGAACCGACCTCAAGACCGGACCGGGCCTGACCGATAACGGGCGCATGGCGCAATACGATCTGGTCTGCATCGGGTGCGGCCCGGCGGGTGAAAAGGCGGCCACGCAGGCCGCCTACTTCAAGCGCCGCGTCGCCATCATCGAGCATGGGCATCGCCCCGGCGGCGCGATGGTCAACACCGGCACGATCCCCTCCAAGGCATTGCGCGAAACCGCGCTGCTCCTCTCCGCCTTCCGAAGGCGCTCCGTACCCGGCATCGGCCTGCGCCTCGATCGCAACATCTCCATTCACTCGCTCATGGCGCGGATGCTTGCCGTCCAGCAGATCGAGCACGACGGCATCGAGTCGTCGATTGATCGCCACGCCATCGAAATCTTCAGCGGAACCGGCCGCATCCTCGACCCGCACACCGTCCGCGTGACCCGCGCCGACGGGCGGGAGTTCGACTTGCGCACGGAGAACATCCTCATTGCCACGGGCAGCCGGCCCACCGACCTCAAGTCGCTCGGGTACAACCACCCGCGCATCGTCGACTCGGACGGCCTGCTGCAACTCAGCTACCTCCCCGAGTCGCTCACCATCGTCGGAGGCGGCGTGATCGGGTGTGAATACGCCTGCGTGTTCCGCGAACTGGGAGTGCGCGTGACGCTCATTGAGCCGCGCAACGTGATCCTCGGCTTCCTCGACGACGAGATCCGCGATGCGCTGACTCGCTCGATGGAGGACACGGGGATCATGGTCGAGACGGGACGGGCCGTTCGGCAAATTATCCCGCCCGATGGGGACGAGGACCTGTGTGTGGTGCTCGAGGACGGCACGGAAGTTCGATCGACGCACGTGCTTTACGCGGCCGGCCGCAGCGGCAACACGGAGAACATCGGCCTCGAAAACATCGGCGTGGTGGCCAACGGCCGCGGATACCTGACGGTCGACGACGGCGGTCAGACCACCTGTCCCGGCGTTTTCGCGGCGGGGGACGTCGTGGGGTTCCCGGCCCTGGCGTCCACGTCGATGGAGCAGGGACGCGTGGCCGCCTGCCGCATGTTCGGCCTCGATTACAAGAAGGTTCTGTCAAACGTCTTCCCCATCGGCCTCTACACGATCCCGCCGATCGGGATCGTGGGCCAGACGGAGAAGGCGGCCCGTGAGGCGGGGCACGACGTCATGGTCGGCCGCGCTGCCCTTGCCATGACCGCGCGCGGGCGAATCATCGAGTCCGACGCCCTGCCGAACATCGGATTTCTCAAACTCGTGTTCGAATACCCGAGCCGGCTCCTTCTGGGGGTACAGATCATCGGCGACGAGGCGGTCGAGTTGATCCACATCGGCATGATGGTCCTCACAGCCGCCCAGGCGGATCGCACGATCGATCGATTCGTCCACTCCGTCTTCAACTACCCGACGCTCAGCGAAACGTATCGCCTTGCGGCCGTCAACGGCCTCCAGCACATCGCCCTGCGCGAAGGCCGCAGCGACCAGATCGCCGCCCGCGCGAAGGTGGCGTGACCTGGATGCCGTGGTTCCGACCCCCCTTTCCGCCCGTGCCTCGCTCGCGCCGCATCCACGGATTCCGGCGCGAACGGCGGCGTACGCCCGCGATCATTCCCACCGCGCCCTTGATGCCGACGCGCGAGCGGCCAGAATAGATGTCCACTCCGCGAAGAGGCTCATCGAATCGCGGGATGGTCCCCGGAGTCCCCCATGGCGTCCGTCTGCTTCTACTTCCAGGTCCATCAGCCCTTCCGCCTGCGGCGCTACAGCGTCTTCGACACCGATCATCACTACTTCGACGACGCCAAGAACAGCGAGATCTGCCGGAAGGTCGCCGACAAGTGCTACCGGCCGACGACTCGACTGATCCTTGACCTCGTCCGCCGCCACGAGGGCCGCTTCCGCGTCAGTTACTCCCTCACCGGCGTGCTCATCGACCAACTCCGCCATTGGGCGCCGGACGTACTCGACCTCTTCGTTCAACTCGCGCACACCGGCTGCTGCGAGTTCATCTCCGAAACCTACTACCACTCACTGAGTTTCCTCTACAGCCGCGACGAGTTCCGCGACCAGATTCACAAGCACCGCGCGCTGGTCAAGGACCTCTTCGGCGCCGAGCCGACGACTTTCCGCAACACCGAACTCATCTACAACAACGACCTCGCCCGCTTCATCTCCGGGATGGGCGGTTACGACACGATCCTCTGCGAAGGCGTGGATGGCCTGCTTGGGTACCGCTCGCCGACCTTCCTCTACCGCCCGCCGACGGCGGGCGACATCACGCTGCTGCTCAAGAATTACCGCCTCAGCGACGACATCGCCTTCCGCTTCTCGAACCGCGGCTGGGCCGACTGGCCCCTCACGGCCGAGAAGTTCGCCGGCTGGGTGAACCAGATCAACGGCAACGGCTACGTGTGCAACCTCTTCATGGACTACGAAACCTTCGGCGAACACCAGTGGGAGGAGACGGGCATCTTTGCCTTTCTCGACGCTCTCCCCGAGAAGATCTTCGACGTCAACCCCGGCCACAACGACTTTCTCACCCCGAGCCAGTGCGTGCTCAGATACCAGCCCGAGGGCGAGTACGACGTGCCGCACATGATTTCCTGGGCCGACACCGAGCGCGACCTGAGCGCCTGGCTGGGCAACGCCATGCAGAGCAACGCCCTGCTTGAACTCTACAAACTCGAGGATGCAGTCAAGGCAACCGGCGACGAGGCGCTCCTGAACGACTGGCGCAGACTGACCACGAGCGATCACTTCTACTACATGTGTACCAAGTACTTCGCGGACGGCGACGTGCATAAGTACTTCAACCCCTACGAGAGTCCTTACGACTCCTACATCAACTTCATGAACGTCCTCGACAGCATCCGCAGCCGGGCGGCAGGGGAATGATGCTCTGAGAACCTATCTCAGAACTCCCGCTCTGTGACCGATAGTGACCCCGTGCAGGATGCACGGGGAGGAGGCCAGGATGGCCCGGACGAAGCGGAAGGTGAAGGCGCTGCCGACGATCTGGCGGTGCCCCGATGACCTGTGGAACACCATCATTGCCCCATTGCTGATGGAAATGGACCCGCCGGCGAAGACCGGCCGGCCGCGCAGCGATCAACGTCGCGCCCTCGACGGCATCATCTATCATGCGCGCACCGGCTGTCAGTGGAACGCGCTGCCGCGCGAGTTCGGCGACGACTCTTCGGTGCATCGCACCTTCCAGCGCTGGATCGAACGCGGGGTGCTGCTCATGGTCTGGGGCGTGCTCATCGAGCAGTGCGAAGAACTTGGCGGCGTGGACTGGCAATGGCAATCGGCCGACGCGGCGATGGGCAAGGCGCGTTTTGGGGGGATCATGTCGGCCCCAACCCCACGGATCGT
>CAADHA010000054.1 GCA_900696685.1 uncultured Planctomycetota bacterium | reverse complement strand
GCGGATCGAGTAACATCAGCCCGGCGATATTGAGCGCGACGCAGTCGTTGGCCCGATACGGCTGAGCATGTCTGTGCTTTCGACACTCTCGCGGCCGGTCTCCGTTGCCGCTCCAGGCGCCTGGCGCATCGACGCCAAGTCACACGATGCGATGGTGGTCGTGTGGACCGGCGCTGTCAGACACGACGCCATCGCCCCGGCCGACTGGCTCGATCGCTTCGCCTCGCGTTTCCGCGAACTTCCCAGCGTCGGTCTCATCGGCGCCAAGCGCATCAGCGTCGATCGCAAACTCGTCTCGATGGGGGAGTTCATCGTACATCCCAAGGGCTTTCACAGCCTCGGCGAAGGGTTGTCGGCCGACGCGTATCGCTTTCCCGAGGAAGTCGATGCGATCGCCGGCGGCGTCGCGGCCATCGATCGCGCCATGTGGGATCGGCACGGCGGGCTCGATGAGGCGATGGGACCGCTGGCTCTGCTTGACCTGTCGCTTCGCGCGCGGCGCGCCGGCGGGCGATGCGGCGCCGTCCCCGACGTCGTCGTGAAGGATGAGTCGGTGCTGACGCGGCGGTGCGCGGAAGATGAGCACTTCGTGCGGCGATGGGGCTTTGACCGCCTCTCGCCGGACCTTGAAGTTGTGCGCGCTCGTCACGCGGGCTCCGGGCTGCTCTGGAACGTGCGATTCTGGGGCGCAGCGCTTCCCTTCGAGAAGTACGACCAGCGGCCGGCGCTGCACTGGAAGAGTTACGCCGAGGTCGAGCCGTTTCGCCAGCGGGCCGACCACTTCGTGAAGATCATCCGCAATCTCATGCCGCGCGGCCTGGCCGTCGATCTCGGCTGCGGCGACGGGCTGTACGCCCATCTCCTGGCCAAGCAGGGAGTCGAAGTGATCGGCTTCGACCCCGAGCCGAGCGCGATCGAGCAGGCGATCAAGGCCACGAAGGATCAGGCGTATCCCGCCACGCGGCCGCGCTTCGAGCGCCTCGCGCCCGGCCCGCTGCCGATGGCCGACGGTACGGCGAACACCGTCTACATGCTCGACGTGATCGAACACCTGCCCAACCCGACCGCCGTGCTGCGCGAAGCGGCGCGGCTCATCGTTCCCGGCGGGCACCTCATCGTCTCGACTCCCGCGTGGCAGTTCGGCGGCTCATCCGACCCTACCTACCACGTCGCGGAGTACACCATGCCGGAACTGGAGCGCCAGATCGAAACTGTCACCAGCATGAAGATCGTCAACCGCGCCCGGATCACCGGGATCTATCGCGACATCATCGCCATCGCCCGGCGGTGATCACGTCGAGGGAGCGGCGGGGCGAGGAAACTCAGTGATGCCCATCCGGCGCGGCGATGCCGATATTGCCCACGCCGATGCGGCCGCCGGCGTTGCCGACGGGCTGGCCGCCATCGTCGGACTTGGCGTGGACGATCACAGCCCGGCCGAGGACGGCGTTGCGGCCCGCGACCGTGATATTCGGGATCACGGCCGTGTAGACGGCCTTGCCCTGCGCATCAGCAACGAGGTTGCCCATGTCGCCGGCGTGGTGGGGCCGGTCAGCGTGCTCTGGAAGCGCGTGCCAGGCGGTCTTCTCAGGGTCGTAGTGCCCGCCCGTGCACATGGCGTCGGCCGAGCCGGTGAAGGCGAACTCGTGGATGTGGAAGCCGTGCTTCTGGTTGGGGCTCAGGCCGGTGATCGTGGCGTTGACTTGGACGCCGCCCTCCACGTCGCGGAAGGTGATGACGCCCGAGACCGTGTTGCCGCTGGTGGGGTGAATGGTGCAGACGGCCGATTCAACTTCAAGCAGAGCGCATTGCTGCGGCGGGCAGCAGGTCGAGCAGCAGCCGTTGAGCAGGACAGTCAATGCAAGGAAGACCGCAGCGGCGGCGCGTTGAGTGAACACTTGCACATCTCCCATTCTCGATCGATATCGAATTGACGACGACAATGCTCAGGGCCGCTCATGGCGCGTGCGTCGGGCAGCAGTGATGGAGGCGTCGAAACTGCCCTCTCATAGAGGCTGAGAGCCTGTGGCGCCCGCCGCCGTCACTTGAGCGGCTCCTCGGGCTGGCGCGTCGGCGCCACGGCCTCGGGCGCGCTGCCCTCGGCGCTGGGTCCGGAATAGGACGAAGGCACAAGGAAGATCTCGACGCGGCGATTGGCGCGGGCGCCGCCGGCGGCCGGGTTGGCCACGACGGGCCGGAACTCGCCCCAACCCGCGACGCTGCAGCGGCCCGCCGCGACACCAGCGCCCACGAGCGCATCGCGCACGCTGATGGCGCGATGCACCGAGAGATGGACGTTGGTCGGATGCTTGGCGCGGGTGCCGACGTTGCGGATGGGGACGTTGTCGGTGTGGCCGACGACGCGGATTTCATAGCCCGCGGCCGGCGCTCCCTTGAGCACTTCCGCGAGTTGGCGCAGCGAGGATTGCGCTTCGCTCTTGAGGTCGGCGCTTCCGAGGTCGAAGGTGAGGTCGCTGAGGAACTGCACCATGCCGCGCTTCGGGTCGTAGATCATCAGTTCAGGATGGCGGGCAGCCAAGGCGCGGAGAGCCTCGTCGAGTTCGGGCGGAAGGACCATCAGGTCGAGGTCGTTGAGGCGCTGCTCGAGGTCGGCGTACATCGCCATCGCAGCCTGGAGTTGCGCCGCGGCTTCGGCCCGGCGGCGCTCGGCCTCGAGGGAACTGCTGTCGGCCGCCTGCACCTGGCGGCGCAGTGCCTGCGTCGTCGAGTTGAGCGACTCGTTCTGCACCTCGAGTTCCGAGATTCGCTGCTGCTGCACGCGCACGGTGTGGCGGAGGTCATCGACCGTGCCCTGCGAGCAGCCGGCGAGGACTGTGAAACCCAGAGCGGTGACGAGTGTGAGGGAACGGGAGATCGACCTCATGGGGGAGCCATCCTTCCTGTCGGGGCGGCCGCGGGGGCGCGTTTGTCGCACCGGCCCGCAGTCAGTGTATCGTATTGCGGAGTCCTGACCAACGGCAACGCAGCCCAGAGCATCGGCCGGATCGCATGCGCAGCGTCAAAACCGACCTCTACATCCTCGCCGGGGCCGCTCAGGACGCGACCGAACCACCCCGCCGCCCCGCAGCCATCCACTGGCGCGACGGGGAGATCATCGCCGTCGGCTCGCCGGATGAACTGGCGCCGCCCGCCGGCGCCAAGGTCATCGAGCGGCCGAATCACCTCGTCCTGCCCCCCCTTGTCAATGCGCACGCCCACCTCGACCTCACTTCCGTCGGCCCGCAGCCCTGCGGCCGCGACTTCATCGAGTGGATCGACTTCATCCGCAGCGCCCGGCCGACCGACCCGGAGGCCCTCGCGGCCTCGGTCCGGCTGGGAATTGAGATGAGCATCACAGGGGGCACCGCGATCATCGGCGACATCGGCGGAATCGGATCGACAGTGCCTCTCGAGGTGCTGCGCGCCGACGGCCGGCTGCGCGGGATCAGTTTCGTCGAGTTCTTCGGGCTGGGCAGCCGGCAGCGACAGGCCGTCGAGGCGATGGAGGCGCTTTGCGAGAAGTATCCTGTGGACCGGAAGGAGCGGATCCAGGCCGGCCTTCAGCCCCACGCACCGTACAGTGCGGGGCCGGAGGTGTATGCGGCGGCCGCCCGCCTCAGTGCGGCGCGCGGCATGCCTGCTTCGACCCATCTCGCCGAGACGCAGGCGGAGATCGAGTTCGCACGAAGTGCAACCGGTCCGTTCGCTGATTTTCTGCGGAAGATCGGCAAATGGGATGGAGGAATCACCCCGCTTGGTGAACATCCCCTCGAGATGCTCGCGATGGTGTCCGGGGAGAGGTCTCGCTGGCTCGCGGTACACATGAACTACATTGATGTGCGCCGGCTGTACCGCGTCGAACTGGTTGGAACCGCGATTGTGCATTGTCCGCGTGCCACAGCCTACTTCGGTCGCGATGTTCGTCGCTACCGGAATGTCATGCAGTGGCACCTGTTCGCGCTCGGCACGGACTCGATTGTCAATCTCGATCGGACCGATCGAATTTCCATCCTTGACGAGATGTCGCTGCTGCATCGGCGCGATCGCGTCGGGCCCGCGGCACTGCTGAAGAGTGCGACCGTCGATGGCGCGAAATCGCTGGGTTCGGACGCCGAACTGGTCACATTGCAGCCCGGGCCGTGCGCCGGCCTGATCGCCGTCGAGTTTGACCCGAGAGACCCGAAGGATGCGCTGGCGCAGGTGCTCAGCGACCCGGGGCCGATCGAGTGGCTCGCCCGCGCGTGATCTGCGGGCGGGGCCAGGGCAATCGCTCTCCTGTCTTCCGTCATCCCCGCGAAGGGGTGGACCTGCCCGCTTGCGCGGACAGAACGGCATCGTGCGCAGCACCGCGCACCTCCCCTTGGTTGGCTCTACAATCCCGCCGTGGCCGTACGAATCCAGCGCGACACTTCCCTTGAACCGCGACTGGAGATCATGCCCCTTCTGGACGTGATTTTCCTTCTTCTGGCGTTTTTCATTTATGCGATGGTGCTGCTGATCCGCGCCGAGGTTCTGCCGGTGCAGTTGCCGGAGTTGAGCGAAGGCCGGCCGGCCGCGCCCTCCGAGGCGATCTCCATCACCCTCGATGCCGAGGGGTCGCTGTTCGTGGACGCCGCGGCGACCGACCTCGACTCCGTGGTTGCGGCTCTCCAGGAGCGCCTGGCCGCCAAGCCTGACGCCCGGGTCTACCTTGCCGCCGACATGCAGGGCCGCAGCGACCGCCTCCCTGTTTTCATCGAACTGGTGAACAGGCTGCGCGGCTCGGGGATCCGCGAGTTCTTCATCGTGGGGCGACCGCCCGGGGAGTGAGGCCCTGTCCGGCGTACAGTCCTGCGGACATGACAGGATCACCGACCTTCCATCTGCCGCCGGGTGCGAGCTCGACCCACTGCTTCCACGCGATGGTCAAGCCGGTCGGGTCTGCGTGCAACCTTGACTGCAGGTACTGCTACTACCTCCACAAACAGGGCCTGCTTCACCAGCCCCGCCTCCCGCGCATGTCCGATGCGATTCTCGAGGATCACATCCGGCAGTACATTGAGGCACAGAACGGCGAAGAGGTCGTCTTCTCCTGGCAGGGTGGCGAGCCGACGCTGCTGGGGCTGGACTTCTTCCAGAAAGTCGTGGACCTCCAGAACCGCTACGCCCGGCCCGGCCAGCGCATCGAAAACGACCTCCAGACCAACGGCACACTGCTCGACGAGCAGTGGATGGAGTTTCTCGCGCGCCACCGCTTTCTCGTGGGCTTGAGCGTGGACGGCCCCGAGCATCTGCATGATCTGCACCGCGTGAACCGCGGCGGTGAGCCGACGCACCGCCGCGTCATGGGCGCGGCGAGCCTCCTGAGGAAGCATGGAGTGCCGTTCAACGTGCTGTGCGTGGTCAATCGCGACAACGCCCGCCACGGCCGGGAGGTGTACCGCTTCCTGTGCGGCGAGGTGGGCGGGAGGATCATCCAGTTCATCGCCTGCGTCGAACCGCGCGACTTTCAGTGCGTCGCGCCCACGAAGTGGATCGAGGCGGACCTGCCGATCGTCGGCACGCCGCGCGCCCGGCCCGGCGCGCCCGACTCCATCGTCACCAACTGGTCCGTCGATCCCGCCGACTGGGGCCGCTTCCTCTGCGAGGTCTGGGACTCGTGGTATCCAGGGGACTACGGCCGCGTCCATGTCGACCTGTTCGAGTCGGCGATCGCCCAGTCGCTCGGCCTTCCCGCCCAGAAGTGCATCACCGCCGAGTTCTGCGGAAAGGCGCTGGCCGTCGAACACGACGGCAGCGTCTACTGCTGCGATCACTTCGTCTATCCCGAGTTCCGCCTCGGCCGAATCACCGAAAGACACTGGGGCGAGATGGCCTACTCGCAACGCCAGCAGGACTTCGGCTACGCCAAGCGCGACACGCTGCCGGACTACTGCCGGCAGTGTCCGCATCTGTCTCTGTGCTGGGGGGAGTGCCCGAAAAACCGCTTCGTGCGCACGCCCGACGGCAAGCCCGGTCTGAACTATCTCTGCCCGGGGTTGAAGCGCTTCTTCGCCCACATCCGGCGCGACCTGCCTGCGATCCGAAAGCGGATCGAGCGCGATCATCAGTCTCCGCTGTGGGGCTGACGAATCTCGGCATCACGAGAATCGCGATGCTCATTCACCTCTGATTGCAATCACGAAGGGCTCACCGCGCACTTCTCGCGATCATTGCCCCGTGCGCAATACGATCGTCCGCGCCTGGCGCGCTTCGTTCGCGTCGAGATAGGTCAACTGCACTTCGGCGCCGTGGCGGATCGGCTCGAGCATCCGGGCCAGGTCAGCCGCCGACTCGACCGGAGAATCGCCCACGGCCAGCACGGCCGCACATGGCGTAAGGCCGGCGCGGTGACCGAGCGAACCGGGGAGGACGGCCGTGATGCGCACTCCGTCACCGCCGCCCAGGCCGGCGCGCCGCGCCTCCTGCGGCGTGAGCGCCTGCACGGATACGCCCCACACGGACTCAAGCGCATTGTGAGCGTCAATCGCCTCCCAGTCGCCAAGCACCACGTCAAACGAATGCACGCCGCGGTCCCGCCAGACCTGGAGACGCACGACCGATCCCGGCAGCAGGTTGTGGATCATCGTGCGGAAGGTCTCGGTGCGGGTCATGGCCTGCCCGAAAGCCTGGAGGATGACATCGCCGACCCGCAATCCGGCGCCATGCGCCGGCGATCCAGGCTGCACTTCCGTGATCAGCACCCCGGATTCCGGCAGGTTCAGTTCGCGGATGAGCGCCTCGTCGTCAGGTCCGAAGTCGCGTAGTGTGACGCCGAGGCCGCCGCGCTGGATCGGAATGCCCTTGATAACCTGTTCGACCACGAACTCGATGATGTCCAGCGGAATGGCCAGACCAACGCCCGTGAAGCGGCCGCTCCGCACCGGATCCTTCGGATCGACGGCGATGGCCATGTTCATCCCGACGAGTTCCCCGTAGACGTTGGTCAGCGGCCCGCCCGAGTTGCCGGGGTTGATCGCCGCATCCGTCTGGATGTAGTTCTCGTAACCGTTCTGGCTCAGGTGCGCCTGCCGCCCGTGGCCGGAGACGATGCCCGAGGACATGGAGAACTCGAAGCCGAAGGGCGATCCGAAGGCGAAGACCAGGTCGCCCTGCTTCACGCGCATTCCCGTGGCGCGCGTGATGGGCACCACGCGCCGGCTCGTTACGCGGATGACGGCGATGTCCGTGCTCTCATCGCCTCCGACGAACGCCGCCTTGTGCGGCAAGCCGTCGGCGAAACGGACCTCGATGCGCGAGGCGCCCTGCACCACGTGGTGATTGGTCACGATGTGGCCGAGATCGTCGAACACCCACCCGCTGCCCTGCGAAGGAAGCCCCTGGGCGCCGAAGATCCCGCCCGCCCCGTCCCGCTCGATCGTGATGTGAACGACGCTCGGCTCGACGGCCCGCGCGATACTCTGGAACGAGTTGTTCAGTTGAGTCAGGAGAGGCGAGTTCTTCAGCTCCAGGCGCGCCAGGTGGACCGACGCCTGCTCCTGGGCGAAGCGGAGGCGGTCAATGAGCATCGGACCTGCGAGCAGCACAATGCACGCGGCGAAAAACACGACCACGCTCGGAGCGTAACGATTGAATCCGCGCAAACGAAGGTCCCTTCCCCCGCTGTGCCTGATCGCCTCAGCGGGCCGCCGGCGCTCCCGCACGGCGAGGCTCGGCCGGCCCGGCGTCAGGCTTCACCATGGTGTATGGATGCTCGCCCAGGTCGTTGCGATCGACCTTATCGATCCACGTCTTGACGGCCTTGACCAGTTCGCCGCCGAAGTCGGCCACGGGCGGGGCAAACGGCGGCTGCCAGTCGCTCAGCCTCAGAAGATCATTGAGGACGATGACCTGACCGTGGCATGCGGGTCCGGCGCCGCAGCCCATCACGGGAATCGTCGCGCCCTGCACGATCTCCTGCGACACCTCTGCCGGCGTCGCCTCGATGAGCAGCATCACCGCCCCCGCCGCCTCCAGCGCCCGCCCATCGGCGACGAGGCGCATCGCCTCTTCGCGCGTGCGCCCGACGGAGCGGTACCCGCCGGCGATCTTCGTCTGCTGCGGCCGCGAGCCGATGTGCGCGACGACCGGAATGCCCGCGCGGGCCATCTTCTCGACGAGGGGCGCGAAAGATCGATCGACCTCGAGTTTGACGAGATCGGCCCCGGCCTCGGTCATGAATCGTGCAGCGTTGCGCAGCGCCTCGGCCTCATCGGCCTGATAACTCATGAATGGCATGTCGGCCATGAGCACGACGTTCGGCGCGCCACGCCGCACAGCGGCGGTCAGCAGCACCATCGCGTCCATCGTGGCATAGATCGTCTGGTCGTAGCCGAGCACCGTCTCGGCCAGAGTGTCGCCGACGAGCAGCATGGGCAGCCCGGCCCGCTCCAGCCATCGCGCCGTCGTCGCGTCATAGCACGTCAGGCACGCGAACCGCCGACCCTCGGCGACCATCCTGCGGATGGTGCGCAGCGTGATCCGGGGCGGCGTGGGCGTTGGAGCGTTCATATGATGCCGGATTCTAGTCGTTTGTCGCGAAGCACGGCTGCGGTCGGGCTAATGTGGCGGCAACCCTTGCGACGTCTCTCGACAGATCTGTCAACATCTTCGGAGCCTTCAACCCATGTCCATTGCGTGTTTCCGACGGTCGCGACGGGCCGCCTGCCTCGGACTGGTTGTCTTCAACGTCGCGTGCTCGGGCCTCGGCGCTTCCCAGGACCCCGTACTCGAGCGGCTCGCCGCGACGACGGAGGCGGTCACCTCCACGCCGCAGGCCGTCGACGGCGCACCCGTCGGCTACTACCAGTTCCCGACGATTGGCGGCCAGCGGATCGTGTTCTGTGCCGAAGGGGATCTGTGGAGCGTCGGCGTCGAGGGCGGCCGGGCGCAGCGCCTGACCACCCACAAGGCCGAAGAATCCCACCCTTCCATCTCGCCCGACGGGCAGTGGATCGCCTACACAGCACAGTACGAAGGCCCGGCCGAGGTCTACGTCATGCCCGCCGCAGGCGGCAGGCCGCGCCGCCTTACCTTCGACGGCATGCGCAACTTTGTCTGCGGCTGGTCGCGCGACGGCCGCGTCCTCTACCGGACGACCGTCCACTCGACACTGCCCAACTTCCAACTCGCGCTCATTCATCCGGAATCGCTGGAAGTGTCGCTCATCCCGTTGGCGCAAGGTGCGCAGGGCGTTTTCGACGAGGGCGGCGCGACGCTCTTCTTCACCCGCCTCAACTTCCAGGGCAGCCACACCAAGCGCTACAGGGGCGGTACCGCGCAGAATCTCTGGCGCTTCAGCCTGCGCGGCGGCGAAGAGGCTGCACCCCTCACCGCCGACTACGCCGGCGCCAGCCGTGACCCCATCTGGGCCGGCGGGCGGCTCTTCTTCGCCTCCGACCGCGACGATACCATGAACCTCTGGTCCATGATGCCTGACGGCTCCGACCTGCGCCAGCACACTCATCACGTCGGCTGGGACGTCAAGGAGCCGGAGAGCGACGGCACGCGCATCGTCTACCAACTCGGCGCCGACCTGCGCCTCTTCGACACGCGCGATGGCAGCGATCGCTCGCTGGCGATCGGCCTGACCTCCGACTTCGATCAGCAGCGCGAGCGGTGGCAGATGTCGCCGATGGACTACCTCACCGCCGCCCACGTCTCGCCCGAAGGTGATCGCGTGGCGCTGACGGCCCGCGGCGAAGTCTTCGTCGCCCCCGTCGGGCCCGGCCGGCTCATCAACGTCACGCGCGACAAGACGACCCGCTACCGCGATGCCCGCTTCCTTCCCGACGGCGAGAAGATTCTCGCGCTGAGCGACCGCACGGGCGAAGTTGAGTTCTGGACCTATCCCGCCAGCGGCATCGGCGACGGCGAGCAACTCACCACCGGCGGCGAGATTCTCCGCTGGGAAGGCGTCCCCTCGCCCGACGGCAAATACCTCGCCCACCACGACAAGAAGCAGCGCCTCTGGCTCTTCGAGATCGAGAGCGGCGAGGACCGCGTCATCGACGAGATCTCCGAGAGTTCGTGGGACCAGTTCGGCGACCTGACGTGGTCGCCCGACAGCCTCTTTCTCGCTTACACGTCGCTCGCGCCCAACACCTTCCGGCAGGTGTGCATTTACGACCTCGCAAACCGGCAGGTACACGCGGTGACGACGGACCGCTACGACAGTTACAGCCCGGCATGGAGCGGCGATGGCAAGTGGCTCTACTTCCTCTCCGATCGCACGTTCCGCTCGTGGACGGGATCGCCGTGGGGACCGCGCGCGCCGCAGCCATACTTCACCGACACGACAAAGGTCTATTTCCTCGCGCTGGGGCTCGATCAGCGCTCTCCCTTCCTGCCCGATGATGAACTGACCGCAGAGAAGAAGAAGCAGCAGGAGAAGGAGAAGAAGGAGAAGGAAAAAGCGGAGAAACAGAAGAAGGAGCAGGACGAGAAGGAAAAGGCCGACGAACCGCCGGCGCAGGAGGACGCCGGGAATGGCGCCCAGGAGCAGCCGTCTCGAGAAGCGGACAAGCCCGACGAGGCCGAAGGCGAGTCCGACGAAAAGAAGCCCGAGGCGATCGTGAAGATCGAATGGGATGGCGTGCGCGGGCGCCTCTCCGAAGCACCGGTGCCGGCCGGAAACTAGAGCCTATCCCGAAACCCATTACATCGCGATCGGTATAACAATGCATGGCCATGCGACTCACCGAAGAACAACTTGACTGGCTGTGCAAACAACTTCCCGATGCGCCCAGGAATCCTCTTGGCGG
>CAADHA010000053.1 GCA_900696685.1 uncultured Planctomycetota bacterium | reverse complement strand
GCGCGTTTTCGAGGTAAACCATCGAGCAACCGGCGCAGCGGCGGATGTGCCAGGGGATCGAGTCGAAGAGAGCCGGCCCATCGGCGTTGTCGCGCCCGCACAACGGACACGCGCGATGCATCAGCGAGCCGCGATGTGCAGCGAAGGAAGAGGCGATGTCGGATTGAATCGACGTGGCGGCGGGCATGGGGGGCTTGTCCAGTCGTCCATCAATACGTCAGGAGCAATCGATCAGCCACGACCTCCCCTTCGAGTGTCTGGCCCCCCATCTGAAGGCGTCGCAGCATGGATCGACCGCAGTCGATGAGAATCTCGCGTTCGAAGAGGCCCTCAGGGATGTCGAGGTGGCACTTCTTGCGTCCTGATTGCTTCACGCCGTCGATGCTGAGCGCCACATGGACTCCCCGGCGCTTGCACTCACCGATAGCATCAAGCAACTGACGAAGCCGAAACCTCTGGGCTCCGTAGAGTATGGCTTGACTGTGTGTATAGGGAGGATCGCAATAGACGAGATCGCCAGGCAGCGCCCTCGCCAACGCTTCGCGGAAATCCAGAACTTCAAAGTCGGTTCCCGAGATTCGGCGATGCCATTCATCGACTCGACTCGCAAACGCATCCGGAGTCATCGGGTTGTGCGGGCCGCATGGAGTTGACATGAATCCGTCCGATTGACGGAAGCGGACAACTCCCGCATAGCAGGTTCTGCACAGGAAGAGCAGATCGGCCGGGTTTCCACTTCGGTTGTAATCGGCTTTGACCCTCTCGTACTCTTCGCGCTTGTCGCCCTTTATCATCCGGTGGTATCGGGATGAATACCAACGCTTGACTTTGTCGGGCTCGCGACGAACATGCAGCCAGATCTCAATCAGGGGGCGAAACGTGTCGCTTGCCAGTGCGCGATCGGGAGCGAGCGTTCCAAGCACTGCTGCACTTCCCGCGAAGGGTTCGATGTAGCGGTTGAACTCCGGAGGAAAGTACGCGACGATCTCGTGAGCGATGCGCTGTTTGTTCCCGATCCACTTCAGGAGCCCGCGCGTGAAGCGCTCTACGCGAATCGGTGGCTCGGCGTCGAAGAGCATTCGCTGCATGCGTGATTCTCCCGGGCTGAGTCGTTAGGGTCAAGTTCGGTTCATGTTCTGCGAAGAGGATATCCCATTTTGGGATACGAGTCAAGCCCGCGTACCGTAGGCCCATGCCGATCCGACCTCCCTTGGACAGCAAGGACCGCACACGATTGCTCCTCCGTCGATGTCGGCTGGAGGCTGGATTGCGGCAAGCGGATCTGGCCAAACTCCTCGGGCAGCCTCAGTCGTTCGTGAGCAAATACGAAACCGGCGAGCGACGAATCGACATCGCAGAACTGCGCGAGATTTGCGCCGCGCTGGGAATACCGCTCTCCGAGTTCGTTCGTCGCCTCGAGGAAGAGCAGAATGCGCGCTGACAGCCGATTCCTCAATCAGCCCAAGCACTTCTGGGCGCATGTGCGCTCGATCAGCGAGAGGATTGGGTACACGGCGCGTAAGACGAAGCGGATTCGAGTGCCGACCGTCGCTGAGATCGTGGCCGCGATGGAATCACTCGACCTCGGAACGAGCCATTTAGCAACGAATTCCGAGAAGCCCACGAGGCTGGGCCGATCGCTTGTCGATTACTTCGAGTTTCGCGCTTCAGTCTTGAACCAAAGAGTGGAGCCCCTGCTCATGGATTCTGCGGCGGCTGCGCGGCTCTACAACGAAGTCAAACGCCGCACGAGGTCAGCGCTGCCAATCCCGATGAACAAGCAGAAGGGCAAGAAGCGCAAACCGGCGTACTTCACGGCTATCATCAATATGCTCATCGATGAGACGCTTCGTGGTGCGCCCTGCGATTTTTCTCCGCGACGCCTGACCACTTTCACAGAGGGTGCGGTTCCCCTTCGGACGATGGCGCGATGGGTGGACGGTGCGTTTCCCGGCGCAGTGAACCCGATCGCTGTATGGGAGATCAAGGAGTACTACTACACGACTACCTTTGGGAGTCGAGTTGCAGACGGCGTCTACGAAACTCTGCTCGATGGAATGGAATTGGAGGAACTGCGAACGGCTGAGCGCGTGCGATGCCGTCACTACCTGATGGTCGATTCGCACTACACGTGGTGGAAGTGCGGGCGGTCATACCTGTGCCGGTTGATCGACATGTTGCATATGGGATACGTGGACGAAGTGCTCTTTGGGCGTGAAGTGAGCGAGCGCCTCCCGACTCTCGTGCGAGAGTGGCTCAAGGAGCATCGGCTCCGCAACAGGCGCTCGTGATGGTCGTGAGGAAACCTACTAATCGCGAGTCTGGTCGCCATGCCCAGCCGCATCGCTGACCTTTGGGCATGCGCTGGAGCTCTGCCGCGCCTACTTCCCCACCGCCGCATTCGTAAACAAACACCGGTCCGGCCGCTGCGCCGCCGTCGGCTTGAGACGCATCCACGGCGTCGGGCGGTCGTGCGTCGAGATAATCAGCTTCTGCCGCAACTGCGGCTGCGACTCGTACATCGCCTCGATCTTCTTCGGATCGTTGCACTCCTGCGAGAGGTGCAGCACGCACACCGCCTGAAGGCGCGACGCGGCCGCGATGCGCTGCACGGCCTCGAAGGACTGCTCGTTGGAGAGGTGCCCGCTTCCGCCCATGATGCGCTTCTTGAGGAAGATCGGCCGGTCCGACTCGCGCTGCATCACCGGGCAGTAGTTGCTCTCGAGCGCCAGCAGGTCCAGGCCCGCGAAGTGTTCATACAGGTCGCGCGGCACGGCGCCGAGGTCGGTCGCATAGCCGATCGAGCCGGCGAGGCTGTCGAAGCGGTAGCCGACCGTGCCGTGCTCATCGTGCGCGAAATGCACCGGCCGCACGTGTACGCCGTCACACAGATCAAAGGCCGTGTGAAAGCACTCGCAGCGCACGACCGTCGCTCCCGCCCGATGCGCGAAGGGGCGGTGATGGCGGTGGAAGCGCAGCGTCAGGCCGAGTTTGCGGCCGGCGTTGATCCACCCCTGGTAGAAGTGATCAGAGTCGAAGTGGGTGATGAGTGCGGAGGAGACGTCGTCGAGTCGCAGGCCGACGCGGTGCAGGCGCCGGGCCGTCTCGCGCGGGCTCAGGCCGAGGTCGATGAGGGTGATGCTGCGCCCGCCTCCGGGCGTCTCGGCCACGAGGACCGAGCAGTTGCCCGTCGAGCCGCTCCCCAGTACGCACAGCGACATCCGTGTCGTCATGTCGATGAGTCCTCCGTGAAGTGAGGGTACTCGGCGGCGCGGCGGGGTCAACGTTGCTCGTCCGATCTTACACCTCGAGCGTCGCGCGCGACTCCTTGCCCGGCTCGAGTTCGGAGATGGCGCCCGTGTGGAGCGTGAGGAAGTCGAGCATCTCCTGCACAACGGGGGAATCTGCGGCGCGAAGACGCAAGGCGTCGAGGATCGCCGGCCGCGCGTTGCGCTGGAGGTAGATCAGGCGGAACATCCACTTCACCCGGTCGATCTCGTCGCGGCTCATGCCCGAGCGGCGCAGGCCGACGATGTTGATTCCGCCCACGGTGCGGATCGTGCGCGACATCATGAACGGGGGAATGTGCTGTGTCGCTGCAATGGTGCCGGAGACGAACGCCAGCCGGCCGACAGCTATCTTCTGGGCCACGCCTCCGCTGCCGCCGATGTTCACCTGGTCGTAGATCACGCCGTGCCCGCCGATCGAGGCGTTGTTGGCGAAGATGCAGCGGTCGCCCACGCGCACATCATGCCCGGCGTGCGTGTTGACCATGAACATGTTGTTGTGGCCGATCGTCGTCGGCACGCTCTCGGAGGTGGCGCGGTGGATGGTCACCTGTTCGCGAAAGATGTTGTGATCGCCGATGACCGTCCCGGCGCCGGAAGTGGACGGGTCGAACTTGTAATCCTGCGGCTCAAGGCCGACGCAGACGAAGGGGTAGAAGCGGTTGCCCTCGCCGACGGTGAGCGGCCCGCGCAGGAAGTTGTAGCCCATGAGGACGGTGCCGCGGCCGAGACGGACGCGACCGTCGAGCCGGCAGCCGGGGCCGATCTCGACATCGTCGGCGAGTTCAACGTCCGGCCCGAGCACGCTCGTGGGATCAATTCGGCCCATGACGGGGATTGTAGTAGGGGCGCGGGCGACAGTGTGTTCCGCAGTCTCCGCAGGCCCCGGCTCTACAATCCGCAGTGAACCCTGCCACGCACATGAAGCATTCGCTGCGCGTCATCGACCTGGGCCGCCTGGCCTATGTCCCGGCCTATGACGTGCAGGTGGAGCACCGTGAAGCGATGATCGCCGCCCGCAGGCGGGGTGCGGCCGATGAGCCGATGCGTCTGCTGCTTGTCGAGCACGATCCGGTCATCACCGTGAGCCGCCGGCCGGGGGCCGAGCGCCACCTCATTGCCTCGCCCTCGGAACTGACTCGCCTGGGCATCGAGGTCTGCGAGACCGACCGCGGCGGGGACATCACCTACCACGGACCGGGCCAGATCGTCGCCTACCCCATTCTCGATCTTCAGCGACTGCACCTCGGAGTCGCGGCGTACATGCGGCTGCTTGAGGAGATCATCATTCGCGCACTGGCGCGGTTCGGGATTGAGGCCGCTCGCGACCCTGCGGCGACGGGCGTGTGGGTCGATGATCCGGCAGCGGGAATCGGCGGCAGGCCCGCCGCCGCCAAGATCGCTGCGCTAGGCATCCGCGTCAGCAGGTGGATCACGACGCACGGTCTGGCGCTGAACGTGGCGACAAACCTCGATCACTTCGGCGCGATCGTGCCCTGCGGCCTTGTCGGAAGGCCGGTGACGAGCATGAAGCGGCTGCTGGGCGACGCGGCGCCGTCAATGAACGAAGTAAAGGCGGTGCTGGTCGAGGAGTTCCGCGCGGCGGTCAGCGGGCGCTGAGCCTCGGTTCGACGAGACTGACGGCGGTTCCGGCATGACGCATGACGCGGCGCTTGAAGCGCGTTTCCATGTGCGCATCGCGCGCCACCGGCTCCCAGAACTGGCGCGCGACGCCGCGCTCGGAGAGCGAGGGGTCGAGCGTGACGTTGCTCCGCCTTACCGCGACCGTGTCCACCTGCAGGCCGGGGCGGTGCGAGCGCTCGACGATGCAGCGCACGCTGAGCACGAGCGTGCCGGGATGTTCGGCGGGAATGAAGAGCGGCTCGGCTGGGCTGACCTGGCCGAACGGCGGCATGGCTTGGGCGCCCGTCGCCGGTTCGATCCCGCCCAGCGGCAGGAACTCAATTCGCATGAGGCGGCGCTGATAGTGCAGCGAGGACTCGATCGCCTGGCCGGGCGTCGAGTGGTCCGCCTTCCAAGGCTCGATAACGCTCGATGCCGCCCGCGGCCTGGTCGTGATCACCCCAAGGCGCCGGTCAACGCGGTCGAGCGTGAAGCGCTGATCGCGCAGGGCGGCGACGGCGGCGTCGAAAACCCGGTCGTATTCCACGTTGCGCAGTTCGAGTCGCCCGATCGGGCCGGGGGCGCAGCCTGTCAACGCGACGGCGACGACCAGGAGCAGGGGCGCAATACGGTAGCAGGGGCGATGCACATCCATCCGTCACAGCATAGCCGCCCGACCGGCGCATGTTTAGCCGCGACCTGAAGGTCTGCGCAGGGGAGCGCGCCGAGCGGTCCAGTCGCGCGGTTACTGTCCGGGTGTGCTGTCGCCCGCCGGGTCCGCCATCGCCCCAGACAGCACTGCGAGAAACCCCTCAGGCATGTCGCGGCCGAGGCGGCGCAGCGCGTGCACGTGCTTCCAACTCTCGGCATACCGCTTCTGCTGGCAGTAGAGGACGGCGAGATTGCGGTGCACGCCCGTGTCATTCGGCTCGGATTCAAGGATGCGGCGGTAGAGTACGCCCGCAGCGTCGAGATCACCGCTGCTGTGCAGTTGCATCGCCTGCGAGAAGAGTTCCCGGCCGATGCGAGGCGGATCATCGACGTAGCGGACGTCCCGCACCACGATCTCGCGCGGCTGGGCGGGCTCCTTCTGATCGGTACCGGTCGCGCCATTGGTGCCGCCGCCGGGGAGCAGTGATCGCAGACCGGCGAGGTCGCCGCCCGCTGGCTCCCCGAGCGCCTTCTCGGCACCTGGGCCGAGCACCGACTTGAGCATGCCCCTCGCCGAGTCCGGGCCGAGGCCCTTCTCCCTGAGTTCAAGCAGCGGGTCGATGAAGCGCGTGAGCGTGTAGAGCGAAGCGCACGCCATGATGATGTAGAGCACGGGCTTGACGCGTCGTGAGCCACCCATGATCGGGAGTATCGTGTCGCCACAGGTGCTCGATGACGCCGGAGCGGGAAGTTTCGATGCCCGAGTGCCGATTGTCGAAGGTGCGGGTTATGGGCGCGCGCCGCACGTCCGATCAGGTGCGGCCGTCGTCGGGGGAGTCGACAAATCGAGGGAAAAGTGCCTCGCCCTTGACCACTTGCGTGCCCGGCTCGAGGCCGCCCCAACGGCACAGGTCGCGGAGATTGCCCGAGGCCGGGTTGATGTTCTGCCCGAGCATGCGCCACGCCTGCTCAATCTTGTCGGGCATGGCGCACCACAGGAGGACCGACGCGATGCGCAGCGTCTCGGCGCACTGGTAGAGCACGGCCGCGAGTTCCACGCGTTTTGCTTCATCCTTGGCCATCGTGAAGGGCCGCGTGGCATCGATGAAGGCGTCGACCTGCCGCACGAGCCCCAGCGCGCTGCCCATCGCCTCGCCGAGTTCGAGGCGCGACATCGCCTCGATGGTCGCTTGCACCGCCGCGTCCGTCTGCGCCGGCCAGTCAAAGCCTGCGACGGTGTGAGTGCCCGGTTCGGGGGCACGGCCCTCGAAGTACTTGCCGATCATGTTCACGACGCGGCTGATCGAGTTGCCCAGCGTGTTCGCGAGGTCGCTGTTGTAGACGTCGATGAACTTGGCGCGGGCGAAGTCGGTGTCCGTCGAGCCAAGCGGACCCTGGGTGATAAGAAACCAGCGAAAGGCGTCGAGGCTGAAGGAATCGATGTAGTCCTGGATCGTGGGCAGATCGATGAAGTTGCCCAGGCTCTTGCTCATCTTCCGCCCTTCGCTGATCCAGAAACTGTGGGCGTAGACGCAGCGGGGCAGGGGCAGATCGAGTGCCATGAGCATTGCCGGCCAGAAGATCGCGTGAAAGAAGAGAATCTCCTTGCCGATGACGTGGTAGTCCGCCGGCCAGAATCGCGAGCGATCGCGCGGCACGAGGTCCGCTTCGCCGCTCTCAAGCCCCAGACCGAGAGCGGTGATGTAGTTCGAGAGCGCATCGAGCCACACCCACAGAACGTGCCTGCCCCGGCCGGGAACGGGGATGCCCCATGAAAAACTGGTGCGCGTGACGGGAACGTCGGCCAGGCCGTCGCGCAGGCGGCCGAGCATCTCGTTGCGCCGCGCCTCGGGGCGGACGAACCCGGGCTGGTTCTCGTAAAGCAGATCGAGCCGCTTCTGGTAGGCGCTGAGGCGGAAGAAGTAGTTCTCCTCGCGCATGCGAACGAGGGGCTTGCCGGAGACGACGGACTTGTATTCCTGATCCTTGGCGCGCGTGTCGGGAACGAACTCTTCCTGACCCTCGTCATACCACCCTTCGTACTCGCCGAGATAGATGTCGCCGCCGGCGATGAGCCGCTGCACGAAGCGTTCGACCTGGAGAGTGTGGCGGCGCTGCGTCGTGCGGATGAAGTCGTCGTTGGTGAAGTTGAGCATGCGCAGCACGCGCTGAAACTCGGCCGCGTTCTCATCGGCCAGGGCCTGCGGGCTGACCCCGCGCTCGCCCGCGGACTTCTCAACTTTGATGCCGTGCTCGTCGGTGCCGGTGAGAAAGAATACATCCAACCCGAGGAAGCGATGAAAACGCGCCGCCACGTCGCAGACGGTGGTGGTGTAGGAGTGGCCGATGTGCGGCCGGTCGTTCACGTAGTAGATGGGAGTCGTGATGTAGAATGTGCGTCGCTCAGGGCTCATGCAGGACCTTCAGGGCGAGAGAGGGCGATTGTAGCGATAGGATGTGGGTGGACCGGGATGGGTCCGGTCGGCCGAGGATTGGACGATTGGAAGGCGGAGCGTTTGGATCGCGAGGAGTTTGAAAGCAAGGCGCTGGAGCACCTCGACGCCCTGTACCGGATGGCGCTGCAACTCTCACACAGGCCTGAAGATGCCTCAGACCTCGTGCAGGAGACCATCCTCAAGGCGATCAAGGCCTCCTCCCGCTTTGAGCCCAAGGGCGGGGGTATCCGTCCCTGGCTCTTCAAGATCCTCCGGAACGTATTCTTCAGCCGGGTCGTCAGGGACCAGAGAAATCCACTAGCGTCCGAGAATATCCACTTTCATGCCAGCGCCAGGCCTGGTCCTGACGAGGCTGAACCGGCATGGAACCTTGCAGCCTTGAACTGGGAGCATGTAGACGAGAGGCTCAAGTCGGCTATTGATTCCCTCAGCGTAGAGTACAGGGAAGTTCTCCTGTTGTGGGGAGTCGAGGGAATGAAGTACCGTGAGATTGCGTTAATCCTTGACGTGCCGATCGGAACGGTCATGAGCCGCCTCTTTCGTGCCCGGGCCGCTCTGGTGGCACAACTCGGTCCGCTGGCGGCCGAGGCCGGAATTCGCCTGGAAGATAAGCCTCCAGGCGCCGGATAGTGCCAGCCACAGATCGAGTGGGCGTCCTTCGTTGGGCCGCCCCTCCTGAAGTGAGGTCTGCGTCCCAGGTGTTCCGATGCTGCCCATCGACCTTGCCAACCTGCTTCGCATTGCCGCCGACGATGAGTTGACGGCAGAGCAGTCTGACCGGCTGCGGGCGCATCTTGCCCTGCATCCGGAGGATGAGGCGTTCGTCGAGTTCGAGCGCCGGTTGCGCGCCGCAGTCGGAAGGGTCATGGGCAAAGACCAGGCGCCGGCATCGCTGCGGTTGGCGGTGCGCGCATCGTTCGAGCCTGCGTCCCAGGCGCTGCCATTCGGGTCCGCCGCAGCGCCATGGGCCGGCCGCCGGCGACCATTCGTCCCATCGGGTCTTGCAGCAGGGTTCCTCCTGCTCATCGGCGCGGCCGTGGTGCTCAGCATTGCCGCGCCTCGCGACTGGTTCGACTGGCGGCGCCCCGTGCACATTCCCATCGGCGTCGAGGGTTCGCTCGGCTTCCCCGGAGAGCACCTCCGCTGCGCCACCGACGAGCACTACGCGCGCAGCAAACTGAGCCTCCAATCGCTCGACGAGGTGCGAGCGCACCTGAGCGATGATCTTCGCTGGAACGTGCCTGTCCCCGACCTCTCGTCGTTCGGCTACCGCTTCCTCAACGCGGGCGATTGCAGCGTGATCGGCCGGGGTTCCGACCTGATCCACCTTCGCTTCGGATCCGACGCGGACGTCGTCAGTGTGTGGATCGAGCGGTCGCACCCCTCGGACCTGACGCATTCAGCCGGCCTGCGCGAGGGCCTGGCCTACCGCGTCGTTCCCGTCGACCGCGGCATGACGCGCGACCTTGACAAGGCCTACTACGCCTGGCGCCGAGGCGAATATGTCCTGCGCCTGGTGCCGGCCTCCGCGGCGCAGTCGCGCGAGATGGCCGTGGCCATCGGCATGCCCGACGTCGCCCCGATCGACTTTAATTGATCGCCGCGCCTGCCCTTTCCGCCTGACTTCTCTGCCCCGTGAGCCTCGGCGCCGCCGGAAGGAGCCCTTCATGGCCGACAACGGTCGTCGCCGGCCCGTCGAGATCGACCTGGACATCGCCCGCGCCTCCACCCTGCCCGGCTGGTTCTACGGTGATCCGCAGGTCTACCGGGTCATGCGCGAGAGGGTGTTTCCTCGCTCATGGCATCTCGTCGCCGACACCGACTCCGTCAAGGTTCCCGGCCAGACGCATCCCTTCACGCTTCTCGAAGGGTGCCTTGATGAGCCGCTCGTCCTGGTGCGCGACGAGCACGATGCGATCCACTGCCTCTCCAATGTCTGCACGCATCGCGGCACGATCGTCGTCGAGCACGGCGGGCGCGAGCGGTGCCTGACCTGCCGCTACCACGGCCGCCGCTTCCGGCTCGACGGCACGTTCGAGTACATGCCCGAGTTCCAGCAGGCGCAGGGCTTCCCGACCGAGGCGGACAACCTGCGACGCGTCCCCTTCGCCGCGTGGCGCAAGTTCATCTTCGCGAATCTCGATGCCTCCGCGCCGCCGCTCGATGAGACGATCGGCGACATGGCAAGGCGCTGCGACTGGCTGCCTCTCGATGATCTGGCGTTCGACGCCACGCGGAGCAAGGAGTATCTCGTGCGCGCCAACTGGGCGCTCTATGTCGAGAACTACCTTGAGGGCTTTCATATCCCGTTCGTGCACGCCGGCCTCAACGAAGCAATCGACTACGGCAGTTACCGCACGGAGATCTACGCGCGTTCGAATCTGCAACTGGGGATCGCAAAGGGTGCTGAGGCATGTTTCGAGCCCCCGCCGGCATCGCCCGATCACGGCCAGCGCGTCGCCGCGTACTACTGGTGGCTCTTCCCCAACACGATGTTCAACTTCTACCCGTGGGGCGTGTCGGTCAACGTCGTCAGGCCTCTTGGCCCCGAACTGACGCGCGTCTCATTCCTCTCGTACGTCCTGGACCGAAGCCGGCTTGATCAAGGGGCGGGTGCAGGCCTCGACCGCGTGGAGCGCGAGGATGAGGCGGTCGTCGAAGCCGTGCAGCGCGGCGTGCGCTCGCGCTTCTACGGCCGCGGCCGCTACTCGCCGACGCGCGAGCAGGGCGTGCATCACTTCCACCGCCTCATGGCCGCTGCATACAACGACGCGCTCCGCGATGCCGTGTGAATCTCAGGCGGCGCACGAGTCCGCCAGCGGGGTGTTGCGCCAGACCTGGAGGCCGTCTTCAAAGTCGATCCGGCCGACCGGGGTGTCGTTGACGGCGCGGCAGGCGAAGTCCATCTCGCAGATCCAGCCGCGATCGGTGCGGAAGAAGGCGCGAAGGCGCTCTTCCACGGCTCGATTGTGCGTGGCGATGAGTACGCGCTCGACGCAACGGTCGAGAGCCTCTCCGGCGGCGGTGAAGACCTCCGCCTCTGCCCCCTGAATATCGGAGTCGATGAAGTGCACGCGATCGAGGCCGCGAAGAAGCGTCGTGAGGCCAAGCGCCCGTACGGCCACGCGCTGCACGGCCTGGCCCTCGAACTTCTCGATCGCGCGGCGGCCGGGGCGGACGATCTCCTGTCCCCACCACCGCGCCGCCACTCCGCAGTAGAAATCGACCGCGCCGTCCTCCGCCGCGCACGCCGCGTGATGCAGGTCGCCAGGGTCGAACGCAATCCCGTTGTCGCGCAGGTGTTCGGCGATCCACGAGAAGTGTTGAGGCTCGGCTTCGACGGCGATGAGTCGCGGCGGCGGCAACTCGAACTCCCGGCTCCCGGTGCCTCGGTACGCTCGCACCGCGCCCGCAGCATTGGCCAGCCACCGCCCGAAGCCCGCGCCGAGTTCGATCATCGTGAAGGGCCGCTGCGCACGTCCTGTCGCGAACGCCTCCGCGTAGCCCGTCACGGCGCCCAGCAGCGCTGTCCACTCGAAGTAACTCTCAACACATGGCGGCAGATCCGGCTCGATGAAGACCGCATCCGGGGCGGAGCGATCGCAATCAATGGCGAGACACTCCTTGCGCTCCCGAACACCGAGAAAGTTGACAACTCGGTCGGCAGGCGCTGCGCCTCGCCAGCGTCTGAATCGATCAAAGACCGGATCATGCCGCCGTGCTGCGACCGCTGTGCGACGGGATGGTGGGGCGGCGTGTGTCATGAGCGGATGCGGACGGCGGCCTCGTTGTGGGGGGGGTCGAGTCCTCTGATGAATCGGCACCCTCGGCGGGCGGGCGTGAATGAGCACGCCGGGAGACTATCATGTTCCGCGGGCTCGACCGCAGGATCGCATGACCCCGCAGGGAAGGAGAGAGACCAGCGCCATGCCAGGCAAAGCCTATGCGAAACTCGCCGGACTCCAGCGGGAGACGGCCGTCCTCGGCAGCGTCGATGAACTCGTGCACTGGGACCAGGAGACGTACATGCCTTCGGGCGGGGCGAAGTTGCGCTCCGAGCAGTGCGCCCTGCTGTCAGGACTCGTCCACGAGCGCGCCACGAGCAAGGAAGTCGGCGACCTCCTCGAGCAGTGCCTCCGCGAGGAGATTCCGCGCGACTCGATCGAGGCGGCGAACGTGCGCGAGTGGAAGCGCGACTACGACCGCGCCCGCAAACTGCCGCGCGAGCACGTCGAGGAACTCAGCCGAACGCGCTCAGTTGCGCAGCACGAGTGGCAGAAGGCGCGGGCGGCATCGGACTTCTCGAAGTTTGAGCCGCACCTTGACAGGATGATCAACCTGATGCGCAAAAGCGCGAAGTACTACGGCTGGCCGGAGGGAGGCGAGCCGTACGATGCGCTGCTCGAGGGGTACGAGCCCGGGGCGACGGCCGCGCAGATCGAGCAGATCTTCGCTCCCCTGCGCACGCGCCTGAGCCGCCTCATTCACGAGATTCGCGCCGGCGGCAACCGGCCCGACGACTCCGTCCACACCCGCGAGGTGCCGCGCCGCCAGCAGGAGGCGTTCGTGCGCTTCGTGGCCACCGCGATCGGGTTCCGCTTTGACGACGGCCGGCTGGACGTTTCGACGCACCCGTTCTGCTCGGGCCTCGGGCCGGGCGACTGCCGCCTGACCACGCGCTTCCGCGAGAACAATGTGATGGACGCCCTGAGCTCGACGATGCACGAGGCGGGTCACGGCATCTACGAGCAGAACCTGCCGGCCGAGGCGTTCGGCACGCCGTGCGGAAGCGCGGTGAGCCTGGGCATCCACGAGAGCCAGTCGCGCGGCTGGGAGAACATCGTCGGGCGCAGCCGCTCGTTCTGGGAGTGGTGCCTCCCGCACGCGAAGGAGTTCATGCCCGAACTCCTCGCCGATCAGAGCGTCGAGACCGTCTACGCCGCGCAGAACATCGTCGAGCCGAGTTACATCCGCGTCGAAGCGGACGAGGCGACGTACAACCTGCACATCATGCTTCGATTCGAGATCGAACGGGCGATGATCCGCGGCGAACTGAGCGCCCGCGACGTGCCGCGCGAGTGGAACCGGCGCTTCAAGGAGTATCTCGGCATCGAAGTGGACAAGGACAGCAACGGCTGCCTCCAGGACGTGCACTGGGCCTTTGGCCTGATGGGATACTTCCCGACCTACACGCTGGGCAACCTCTACGCCTGCCAGTTCTTCGAGGCCGCCCGGGAGCAACTCGGCGATCTCGACGCGCAGTTCCGCCGGGGCGAGTTCGAGCCGCTGCGCAAGTGGCTCACGGAGAACATCCACCGCCACGGCCGCCGCTATGGCGCCTCCGAACTCTGCAAGCGCATCACCGGCAGGGAGTTGAGCGCCGATCCGCTCATGCGCCACCTCGAGGGGAAACTCAAGCCGATCTACGGCCTCGCGTAACGAGGCTATGCTCGGGAATGCCGACGATCACCAACTGGACGATTCCCGGTTGGCGCGGTCTGCCGATCTACGGCAACTCGCACCTTCCGGTTTCAGCCGGCGGAGTGGTTCGCGTGACGGCGCGCGGCGTCATCCTGCTCGTGCACGGCTTCCTGGGCTACAAGGACTACGGCCTGTTCCCGTTCGTTGCACAGCGGTTCGCCGAGGCAGGCGTCATTGCCCACCGCTTCAATCTCACGACCTCGGGCGTCACGGAGAACTTCGCGACCTTCGAGCGGCCCGATCTCTTCGAGCAGGGCACGTGGAACAACAACGTGATTGACATCGATGCGGTCATCGACGCGGTCCATGGCGGTTCGCTCCCGGGCCGCGGCCGCCCACTCATCCTCATGGGCCACAGCCGGGGAGGTGTTGGAGTGCTGCTCACGGCCGGGCGGCGGTTCATGAAGGGACGTGAACCCCTGCCGGCCGCAGTGATCTCCGCTTCGGCCCCGAGCCGGCCGTGGCGCTTCGCCGAATCACAAAAGCGGGATGTCCTGGAGCGCGGCTGGCTGGAAGTGACCAGCAGCCGGACGGGGCAGGTTCTTCGCGTGGGCCGGCGGTTTCTGGATGAACAGATGGCGGATCCGGAAGGCCATGACATCGCCCGGCATGTGGCGGCTCTGCGATGCCCGCTCCTGATCGTGCATGGGAAGGCGGACGCGACCGTCCCGCCGCGGGACGCCGCCGAGATCGCTGCCATGGCCGGCGACGCCGGCGAAGTCGGCGTGGAGTTAATCGAAGGCGGCGATCACGTGTTCAATACGCCCAACCCGTTCCCGATCAACGGCCAGCCGTCGCCGCAACTGGCAGCGCTGCTGGATGTCGCGATGCGGTGGTGCGATCGAGTGCTGGGTTGAGTGCATGAGGATCATGGACGGCAGGAGGAACCGTCGATAGAGTTGTCGCGGTAGGGGAGCGCGCCTTGCTCCCGCGCCAGGGAGATCGCTGACGACGATGAGCAAGCCGCCCCATCGGACGTTCACCGGTGATTTCAAGGTATTCTTCCTTCGGGGGCTGGCGATCCTGCTTCCCTCCGTGTTGACGATCTGGATCGTCGTCTACGCCTACCAGTTCGTGGACACCCGCATCGCCCAACCGATCAACAGCATCACGCGGTTGGCGGTCATCCGCATGATTCCCGTGCTGATTCGCGGGCCGCACGACGACCCCGAGTGGGCGGAGGCCCACCTGCCCGACTGGTACGTGGTAAGCGAGCAGGAACGTGTGGCGGAGCGCGATCGCCGGACGGCGGAGAAGCTGCCGCGATTGAGTGACGCCTCGCTTGACGGCGACATCCGCCAGAGGGCGTTCCGGGCGTGGTGGGACCAGCACCGCTGGCTGGACGCGATCGGGCTGATTCTCGCGGTGCTGCTTTTCTATCTGGCGGGACGGATCTTCGGTGGTTTCGTCGGCCGCCGCATTGCGGCCCGCCTGGAGCGCATCGTCGCCAGCGTTCCCATCTTCAAACAGGTCTACCCCTACGTCAAGCAACTGGTCGATTTCATGCTCGGCGAGAAGAAGATCGAGTTCGATCGCGTTGTGCTCGTCGAGTATCCGCGCAAGGGGATCTGGTCGGTCGGGTTTCTGACGGGGCACTCGATGAACGACCTGGCGGCGGCGGCGGGCTACGACGCGGTGCAGATGGTCACCGTGTTCATCCCGAGTTCGCCCACGCCGTTTACGGGCTACACGATCAGCCTGCCGCGGAGCGAGATTCGCCCGCTCAGCATCACTGTTGAAGAGGCCCTGCGGTTCACAGTCAGCGGCGGGGTGCTGGTCCCCGAGCGGCAGGCCTTGCCGGCCTCGGCGGCGCATCCGGAGGGCGTTTTCCGCGTTCCCGGTGCCGGGGAAGCGGCCGTCCCCGGCGGGCCAGGGGTGGTGCCGCCTGCCGCCGGTGGGAATACGGTGCCGCCGCCCACAGGCCAGTCGTGAGAAACCGCGAGTCTGAGCGCCAAGGATTGACCCATGCAGATCAACGTGACGGGAAGGCATCTGGCCGTCAGCGCCGCCATGGAAGAATATGCCCACAAGAAGTGCGAACGGCTCCCTCGCTACTACGACCGCATCCAGACGGTGGACGTGCTGATCGACAAGCCGGGAAGGGAGTTCGAGGTCGAGTTGATCGCGCACGTGGACCGGCACGATCCGTTCATCAGCCGCGGGCATGCAATGGACTACCATGCATGCATGGACGGCGTCGTGGACAAACTGAGCCGGCAACTCGCTGAGCACAAGGAAAAGACGCGCAATCGCAAGCACCCGGGCTGACGCGCCGGCTCGGGCATCGGAGTACAATCGCCAATGAAACTGAACGAAATCATGGTGGAGTCGGCCCTGGTGCCTTCTCTTGCGGCGGTGACGCGCGACGAAGTCGTCGCCGAACTCGTCGATGCCCTTCTCGGCGCAGGGGTCATAGAGAAGGGAAACCGCGATGACATCATCGAAGCCATCCTCGAGCGCGAGAGGCGCGGCTCGACGGGCTTCGGCAAGGGCGTCGCCGTCCCCCACGTCAAGCACCCCTCCGTCAAGCGCATGGCCGCCACCATCGGCGTCAGCGCCAAGGGCGTGGACTTCAACGCCCTCGACCGCCAGCCCGTCTTTTCCGTCGTCCTGCTGCTGAGCCCGGGCGATCAGCCGGAGGATCACCTTCGCGCGATGGAGATCATCTTCCAGAACCTCAGCCAGGACACCTTCCGGCGCTTCCTGCGACAGGTCACGACCGTTGACGACATCATCACGCTGATCCGCGAAGCGGACAGCCAACAGCTGTGAGGCCCGGGCCCATGAGGCCCGCGACCTGGGACTCGTGATCTGCGGCCGGGGGCTGAGCCATGAGGAACGCGGCCGAGGCGCCGGCCCCATGCCTCACGCTTCAGGTCTCGAGCCCTCCTGCGGAGACGACGGCGCTTGCCCACGAATGCCACCGCCAAGGTGATTATCCGCAACCGACTGGGCCTTCATGCCCGGCCGGCGATGTCCTTCGTCGAGACCGCCAGCAACTTCAAGTCTGACCTGACCGTGTGCCGCGAAAACCAGAAGGTGGACGGCAAGTCGATCATGCAGATGATGATGCTCGCCGCCACCAAGGGCACCGAACTGCTCCTCGAAGCCGTCGGCCCCGACGCCCGCGAGATGCTCGACGCCCTCATCGACCTCGTCGATCGCGGGTTTGATGAGGAGTGAGCGCCAGCGTCAACGCGGCGCGGCGACGCGCGCAGATGCGTCAGCGGCGACCTCTTCTTCATCGACGCGCTCGATCGCGGCGCCGAGTTGGCGCAGGCGCTCTTCCATGCTCTGATAGCCGCGGTCGAGGTGATAGACGCGGTTGACGACCGTTCGCCCTTCCGCGGCGAGTCCGGCGAGGACGAGGCATGCCGAGGCGCGCAGGTCGCTGGCCATCACCGGCGCTCCGACGAGTTTGGGCACGCCGGAGACGACGACGGTCGGCCCCTGGCGGTGCAGGCTTGCTCCCATGCGGCTCAACTCGGCCACATGGAGGAACCGCTGCTCGTAGATGCGCTCGGTGATGATGCTGTTGCCGTCGGCGAGGCACAGCAGCGCCATCATCTGCGCCTGAAGGTCCGTCGGGAAGCCGGGATGAGGCTGTGTCGTCACCTGCACGGGGTTGAGCCGCCGGCTCGACTCGACGACAACGGTGCAGCGATTGGCGGGCTGCGCCCGGTCGGTGCGCGTGACGCTGATGCCGATTTCGTCGAGACGGTCGAGCAGGGCGAGAAGGGAGTCAAGCGGGCAGTTGTCGATCGTCACCTGCCCGTTCGTGATGGCGGAGGCGATCATGTAGGTGCCCGCTTCGATGCGATCGGGCATGACGCGGACCTCGGCGGGTCCGAGTTCGCGCACGCCGTGGATGGTGATGCGCGGCGTGCCGGCGCCCTCGATGCGGGCGCCCATCGCGACGAGCGTCTCGGCGAGGTTGACGATCTCCGGTTCGCAGGCGGCGCACTCAATGACGGTCGTGCCATGGGCGAGCGTGGCGGCGGAAAGGACGTTGGCGGTTCCGAGCACGGTCGAGCCGGCCGGCCCGCCGAGGAAGATGGTCGTCCCGGTGAGTTCGTCCGCCTGGGCCATGATGTCGCCGCCCTCGAGGCGGATATCGGCCCCGAGCGCCCGCAGGCCGCGCAGGTGCAGGTCCACCGGCCGGTCGCCGATGGCGCAGCCCCCGGGCATAGAGATTCTCGCCATCTTGCGGCGTGCGAGCATGGGTCCGAGTATGCAGATGCTCGCGCGCATGGTGCGGACGATTTCGTAGCGCGCGTGGCTGGCGGATTCGTCCACGACCTGGAGGCGGGTGAGGTTGCCTTCGTGCCCGACCTCGCAGCCGAGTTCGCCCAATAACCCGCGCATGTTGGCGATGTCGCGCAGGTCCGGCACATCGTGAAGTGTGATGGGCTGATCGGTGAGCAGGGCGGCGGCCATGACGGGCAGGGACGCGTTCTTGGAGCCGCTGACGGTGAGACGTCCCTTGAGACGCCGTCCGCCGTCGATGACAAAGGTATCCATGATCCTTCTCTTTCCGGCGCCTCGAGGGCCGTCAGCGAAGTGTAGTGGGGCGGTCCGGGAATGGATCGTCCGACGGGGCTGCCGGGCTTCAGGAAAGGGCGGAATCTTCGCCAGCCGGCACCGTCGGCAAGGCTTCACATTCCTCTCCGGCTTTCTGATCTTCGCGCGGGCACCGCGCGTCGGGGAATTGTACATTGATAGGGTGTTGGATTGAGAAGGCCTCTGTCAAAGCCTTGCAGTCTGATCTGTTGTTGGAAGGAAGGCAACCATGAAACGCAATCAGGCCCTGTTCGCGATTCTGGCCGCGGGCTTCGTGGCGCCGTGCGGCGCGGCCCTGGCCGCTGATCCGCCTCCGAACACGATCGAGTTGACCGGCGTGGTCCGCGACTTTATCGAGCGGTCCAAGACCAACGGCCATCCCGACATGGAGCGAAGGCCGGTTAACGGCTTCGGCCATTACATGGGCAACATCGCCTTGTCGCTCGACTCGGAGCGCAAGCCGGTCTTCGTCGGCGGAGGCCGGAAAGTCCTCAGCCAGTGGAAGAACTCCGCGGGCCAGCCGATTCATCCCTCGCTCTACAACGCGTCACTCGGGGACGTGGCCGGCAGCCTGAGTTCCTACACGGACTCGGGCGCCATCGAATCCGCCCAGTCCTTTGCCCAGTGGTACCGCGACGTGCCGGGGCTGAATCTCAGCCAGCCGCTGACCCTCACGCTCACGCGCAGCGGCGGCACCGACGAGTTGCCGATCTACACCTATCAGAACAACTCGTTCTTCCCGATCGACGGGCAGATGTACGGCAACTCGGGCGGCAGCCCAGACCACAACTTCCACTTCACCCTCGAACTGCGCACCCAGTTCACCTATCGCCAGGGATTGGGTCAGGTGTTCTCGTTCTACGGCGACGACGACGTCTGGGTGTTCATCAACGGACAGCTGGTGATCGACATCGGCGGCGTGCACGGCAAGGTCGCCCAGCTCGTTGAACTCGACCGCCTGGGCCTCACCGACGGCCAGAACTGCACGCTCGACTTCTTCTTCGCCGAGCGCCACCGCACCGAGTCGAACTTCCGTATCGACACGACGCTGCGGCTTGAGACCGATCCCAACATGCCGACGGTCAGCGCACTTTACGACTGACCCTGGCGGATCGGCGGCGGCCCGGAACACGGCCGCGCGGCTCAACAGCGGACTTCTCAGCGCGGCGCCCCGGCCCGGATCGGGGCGCCGTTCATTTTCTCCGCGCTCTTCGCGTCAGAGCCGACCGAAGCGAGGCTCGGCGCACTCAGCGAGCCGCCTCGTGCTCGCCCGCGAAGAGCGGCGTGCTGAGGTAGCGCTCCCCGAAACTGCACGCGATCGTGACGAGTCGCTTTTCGCGGAACTCAGGCCTCGAGGCGACTCGAAGCGCGGCGCACACGTTGGCGCCCGTGCTGATCCCGCCGAGAATGCCCTCTTCGCGCGCAAGGCGGCGGGCCCACTCGAATGCTTCATCGTTCGTGACCGTGAGGACCTCGTTGATCAGCGTCGTATCGAGGTTGCGCGGGATGAAGCCCGCACCGATGCCCTGGATCTTGTGCAGACCCGGCTTGCCGCCGGAAATCACCGGCGAGTCGGCCGGCTCGACCGCGATCGCCCGGAACTCGGGATTGTGCCGGCGAATGAAGCGCGTGACGCCGGTGATCGTCCCGCCCGTGCCCACGCCGGCGACGATCGCATCGATGCGGCGTCCCGAGTCCTCCCAGATTTCCGGTCCAGTCGTGGATTCGTGGATTTCAGGGTTGGCGGGATTGTCAAACTGCTGCGGCATGAAGGCGTCGGGGTCGTTGGCGAGCATTTCGCGCGCCCGCTCGATCGCGCCGCCCATGCCCTGGCCGGTCGGTGTGAGCGTGATTGACGCGCCGAGGTGGCGCAGCATCGCTCGCCTCTCCAGACTCATCGACTCGGGCATCGTCAATGTCAGCCGATAGCCTCGAGCCGCGCAGACGAAGGCGAGTGCAATGCCCGTGTTGCCGCTGGTCGGCTCGATGATGTGCGTCTCGGGGCCGATGCGGCCCTCGCGCTCACCGGCTTCGATCATCGCCAGCCCGATGCGGTCCTTGACGCTGGCGAGCGGGTTGGAGAACTCGAGTTTGAGGAACACCGTCGCGCTGCCAGGCGGCGCGAGGCGCTGAAGGCGGACCATCGGCGTGCCGCCGATCGCACCGAGAATCGTGTCCTCTGCGCCGCGTCGAGTTCCCGCAGTTGTACGGGCTGATTCAGCCATGTTCACCTGCCTCGATCCGTGTGACTGTTGAAGAAACAGGTTACACTGCAGGCGCGGCCGGAGCGAACGCAGGCCTTTGCCGCGATCTTGCCCGGGAGCGAGGTGCGAGCATCGCCGGCGTCAGAATCCGCTCTTGAGGGCGCTGAGGACGGTGGCGATGAGAACGGCGGCGTCGAGGATCGGTCCTCGGGCCTGCGCATAAGCGAGGTCGTATTCGACGTGGTCGTGGATGGGGGCGTTGCGGTGCGGGCTGATCTGCCAGAGGCCGGTCAGACCCGGCGGCACGAGCAGGCGCTGCCGCTGGTGAGGCGTATAGCGCGAGCAGATGAAGGGCATCTCCGGGCGCGGGCCGACCAGCCGCATGTCCCCGCGCAGCACGTTGACAAGTTGAGGCAGTTCATCGAGGCTCAGACGTCGGATCAGGCGCCCCACCCGCGTGACGCGGGCGTCAACAGCAGTCGTCGGGCTTTCACCGTAACGGGGCGCGTCGATCCGCATCGAACGGAACTTGAAGAGCGTGAAGCGCCGGCCGCGATGCCCGAGGCGTCGCTGGCGGAAGAAGACCGGCCCGCCGTCTTCGAGGCGGATTGCCGCCGCAACCGCCAGCCCGACCGGCGCCAGGAAGACAAGCGCCGCGAGCGCCGCCGCGCGGTGCAGCACGTCAATGAGTCCGTCGAGCAGGGGCGGCACCCATCTCGGCCTGATGGTCTCGTCGAGGTGCCGCAGCAGAAGGCAGTCGCCTGCGAAGATCAGGTCTTCGTATCCCTGGAGACCAAGCAGGGAGGACCGGGCCGACCGCGCGAGGATCAGGCAGGTGTGGCCGGCCTTGAGTTCCGCCATGACTTCGCTGCGCAGGTGCTTGGAGTTCAACCCGATGCGCGAGCGCCGCGCGCGCCGCCGGCCGAAGAGGTCCTCGCAGTTCAGGAAGATGAACTGTGCCTTGCGGTAGTCCTCGTGCCGGCCGAAGACGACGACCTCGGGCAACTCATCCGCCTCGATCGATCGTCGCCAGAACGCGATCTGGAGAATCAGCAGAGCGCTGGTTGCGGCCACTGACGCCAGCGCCGTCAGCACGCCGAGGTCGAACAGCCAGGCGAAGAGGACGCTGACTACGGCGATGCGCATCGCGATCCAGAGCGTGTCGGCGATCGGCTCGGCCATGCAGCGCATCGACCAGCCGCGCAGCATCCGCCCCTGCGTCACCATCCCCGTCCAGAGAATCACCGAACCAATCAGCAGACTCGCGGCAAGAATGAGTCGGCTCGGCGGCCCGGTCAGCAGCGGGAAGAGATAGGGAAGATGCCCGGCCAGAATCAGAATGAGCGCCAGCCTCGAACGGCGGAAGAGGGACTTCTGTTCGCGATGGATGCTCGCCAGCAGAAGCGGGATCGTCAACAGCAGGGGGAGAAGGAGCGCGGGATTGCCGATCACGGCACCCGAGGTGATGTCCTCGCGCACCACAGCGATGCGGATGATCAGCAGCGCCAGGCCGATGTTGAGCATGAGCGTGCCGTAATCGCCCATGTAGGCCTTTGAACTCGGCCTTGAGTAGATGAAGTACCAGAGGCTCAGGCCGCACAGCGAAAGGGCGAAGACCACGCCCGCGGGGTCGCCGAGTTGATCCGTGCCGACGCTGACGTTGAGGATGATCGCGGCGCTCGACGAAAGGATGAAGACGACAAGGGAGGCCAGGCCGTCAAGAAAGTTGAGCACCACGAGGAGGTTGAGCAGACCGATGATGAGCAGAACAGTGCAGAAGGCGTCCAGAGCGGGGTAGGCGCCTGCGGTTACGGGCAAGCGGATGCCGGCCACGGCGACGAACGCCGCGAGAACGATCTGGACGGTGACCTTGACCGCACGGCGGGCGGCAAAGCGCTCGCCCGTCAGGCCAAACCCGAGGGCCAGGCTGAGCACGGCGACGAAGAGTGCGTCGGCTCGGGCGAACTCGCTTCCCCATCCGACGAGCATGATTGCGCCGGCGATGAGGCAGAGCGTCAGGATCACCAGCGCGGGATGGAGTGGCCGGCGCCAGCCTTCCGGCTCCTGCCATTTGATGATCAGCCGTCCGATGAGCGGACAGAGCAGGCAGGCTGCCGCAGCAATTGCCGCGGAAAGTTGAATGGAGCCAACGCCGGTCAAGACCGTCTCTCCCCGTCCTGCGACCGGATCCAGCCTTGAATCAGGATGGCAGCATCATCGCCGGAACTGGCGGAATGACAGACACCGCCTGCTGGACTGAGCGAGGATCGCCGAGTCGCGGGAATTTCCCCTCGACACACATTATGCACGATGGGCTCCCGAATGGAAGCACCAACCCGGAAGTTTTCGCATTTTCGTCCTCGAGGTCCCTGTGCCCGTCCCCCACTCGGGTGGGGGCGGTGCCGCTGGCCTTCAAACCCGCTTCAGCATCAAGTGTGCTTCCCGCTGGGATGACGATCTCAACCAGCCGCGCTATGCTATTCGATTGTCCGCAGAGTGCGGTTTCACCCGAGTCCGTTGCTCGGGCCGCTTTTGTTCTCGGACCGGCCTTTTTGACTTTGCCTTGTACGGAAGTGGTAAACTCATGGTAGATCACAACTTGATAGGAGACCTCGCTCTCTCTGACAACGAAACCAGGACCATGTTCGAGCGAGCCTTCGGCGCTGAATCCGAGCAGTTCGACATGGAATCCATTCTTGCGGAGAAGTTCTCGGACCTCACCCCTGGTTCCATTCTCAAGGGTCGAATCGTCGGTCTTGCCGGCGACAATGTCGTCGTCGAAATCGGCCTCAAGTCCGAAGGACTCGTCCCGCGGACGGAGTTCGATGACCCAAGCGAAATTCAAGTCGGAAACGATGTCGAAGTCCTCCTCGAATCCATCGAGGGCGAGGACGGCCTGGTCATGCTTTCCAAGCGGAAGGCCGACCGGATCCGCGGTTGGGAGACGATCCTCGAAACCTGCCGGGAGGGCGACATTGTCGAGGGAAAGGTGCTCCGGCAGATCAAGGGCGGACTGCTGGTGGACATCGGCGTGCCCGTCTTCCTTCCTGCCTCCCAGGTTGACGTCCGCCGGCCCAACGACATCAAGGATTTCCTCGGCAAGACCGTCCGCGCCAAGGTGCTCAAGATCGACGAACAGCGCCGCAACATCGTCATCAGCCGGCGCAAACTCATCGAGGAGGAGCGAGGCGAAGCGCGCGACCGACTCCTTGCCGGCCTGACCGAAGGCGACGTGGTCAAGGGCGTCGTCAAGAATATCGCCGACTTCGGCGTCTTCATCGATCTCGGCGGAATCGACGGCCTGCTCCACATCACCGACATGTCCTGGGGTCGCATCAACCACCCCAGCGAACTCGTCTCCATCGACCAGCAGCTCGAGGTCAAGGTCCTCTCGATCGACCGCGAGAAGGAGAAGATCGCCCTGGGCCTCAAGCAGATGGAAGCCTCGCCCTGGGACGACATCGAGGACCGCTATCCGATCAACAGCAAAGTCAAGGGAACCGTCGTCAACATCGTTTCCTACGGCGCTTTCGTCAAACTCGAAGACGGCATCGAGGGCCTGGTGCACATCTCCGAGATGTCATGGACCAAGCGCATCAACCACCCGAGCGAACTGCTCTCGGTGGGCGCGGAGATCGACGTCGTCGTCCTCAACATCAACAAGAACAAGCAGGAAGTCTCCCTGGGCATCAAGCAACTCCAGGTCAATCCGTGGGAGATCATGTCGCAGAAGTACCCGGTCGGCACGATCGTCGAGGGCAAGGTGCGCAACCTCGCCAACTATGGCGCCTTCGTCGAGATCGAGCCGGGCATCGACGGCCTGCTGCACGTCTCGGACATCTCCTGGACGAAGAAGATCGCCCACCCCAATGAGATGTTCAAGAAGGGGGACGTGCTCAAGTGCGTCGTTCTCGAAGTGGACCAGGAGAAGCAGCGCGTCGCCCTGGGCATGAAGCAACTCACCGAAGACCCGTGGATCAGCGCCATCCCCAATGCCTACCAGCCCGGCATGGTCGTGAAGGGAAAGGTCACCAAGATCACCAACTTCGGCGTCTTCGTCGAACTCGAAGAAGACCTCGAGGGACTGCTGCACATCTCCGAACTCTCCGACCAGAAGGTCGAAAACCCGCAGGACGTCGTCAAGCAGGGCCAGGAGGTCGAAGTGAAGATCCTCCGTGTGGACACGGAAGACCGGAAGATCGGCCTCTCGCTCAAGCGCGCCCAGTGGGGCGACGCCAGCGGCCAGCCCGAGCCGGGCCAGGGCAAGCGCGAGCCTGCGCCCCACGCCGGCCCGCGCCGCGGCGGCATGGACGAGCACGGCGCGCTCGGCACTGACAAGATTCAACTCTGATCGCAGAGTGATTCGACATCCTGCGCCCAAGCACCGAAGCCCATGTTCATTGAACATGGGCTTCTTCTTGCGCGAATCGATCACATCTACAATCACCCCATGCTCGACTACTTCCGCTTTCACGCCGACCTGCCGCACCCGCGCCCGGCCAAACCTGCCTACGTCAAACGCAGCGCCGGCAGCGGATGGCCGGAACACTGCCCGCCCATCCGTGCCGCCAACGCCTTCGGCTGGGACGTCATCAACCCCTTTACCATGCGCTTCATCCGCGACAAGCAGGGCAACTGGGACATTGAGGAGGCCATCGAAGTCGAGTCCGATGTCGAATTCACCGGCGGCGTAATCCCGCATCCGCAACTCAACGCGTGGTTCTGGGAGCGCGGCCAGGAGCGGCCGCATGTCATCACCGATGAGGTCTACGCGCAGATCCGCCACCAGGTGAAAGTGAGCACATTCCTCTACTTCCGCACAGAGCCTGGGGAGATGCTGCTCATCAAGGCGGTCCCGGCGACGCACGCTTCGACGCCTCATCGCGCCTGGTCGGTCATCGAGGCGCTCATCGAGTGCGACTGGTACTTCCCCGCGCATCCGTGGCACGGCGTGATCGAACTGCCGCGCATCGAGGAATCGACGATTGATGAAGTGGTGATCAGAGAAGGCGAGCCGCTCTTTCGCCTCATTCCCATCGCCCGCGCCGACTACGAAGCGCGCGAAATGTCGCCCGACGACTTCGGCGAAATCTTCGCCAAGGGCCAGCGCTGGCTCAGCGAGCACGGCCGCGAGAAGCAGCGCGGCGACGTGATGATCACCGGCGAGTTCGCGAAGCAGCAGGAGTTGTCGCGCTTCGAGGTGAAGCCGTCGAAGTGATGCGATCATCGCGAAACGATGAACCGAGCCCCGACCATGAGGGAGGGACTTCGTCGCGTGTGCGCGATCGACGCTCCGAACGTGCCTCAGGAGCCGAAGCGAGGAACGAGAATCGCCGCAACACGATGCCTTTCGTCCTCGCTGGCGCGTCGGCCTGGTATCGTGCGATGCAACCGTTGCGCGATCGCGTGGTGATCATCCACTACGCCAGGTCCGGCCGCGGATGCGGTCCGTCGGGCGAGATCCGTCCGATCCTGTCACCCAGGGACTTGGTGAACCAGAGATTCCCATCGGCGCCGGCAACGATCGTGTAAGGACGACTTGCGGGCGTCGTCAATCAACGCGTTGCCAGGCGTGGAGGCGAGTGGCGCCGCTCACCCCTTGAGCGCTTCAGGATTCAGTCCCTTGAGATCATCCGCCACGAAGATCCCGTCCTTGCGGATCACCTGGCCGTCGAAGGCGATCGTGCCGCCGCCGTAGTCGCTTCGCTGGATCATCACCATGTCCCAGTGGATTTCCGACGCGTTGCCGTTGCTCGCCTCTTCGTAGCAGCGGCCGGGCGTGAAGTGGATTGAACCGGAGATCTTCTCATCAAAGAGAATGTCCTTCATCGGATACATGATGTAGGGATTGAATCCAATGGCGAATTCGCCGACGTAGCGGCTGCCCGCATCGGTGTCGAGGATCGAATTGAGTTTCTCGGTCTTGTCTCCCGCCCTGGCATCGACGACTTTGCCGTTCTTGAAAGTGAGGCGGATGTTGTCAAAGGTGATGCCGTTGTAGAGCGTCGGGCAGTTGAAGGCGATCACGCCGTTGACGCTGTCGCGCACCGGTGCGGTGAAGCACTCGCCGTCGGGGATGTTCCGCCGGCCGCAGCAGGGGATGGCCGGAATCCCCTTGATCGAGAAGGTCAGGTCCGTCTCGCCAGGGCCTTTGAAATGCACGTGGTCGGTCTTCATCATGCGGTCGCGCAGCTTCAGGCACGCCGACTCCATGCGCGAGTAATCGAGCGTGCAGACGTCGAAGTAGAAGTCCTCGAACTGCTCCGTGCTCATCTGCGCGAGTTGGGCCATGCTCGGCGTGGGCCAGCGCAGGACGCACCATCGCGTGTGATTGACGCGCTGGTCAAAGTGAACCGGCTTGGCGTAGAGGCGGCCGACCTTCTTCATCTGCTCATCGGAGATGTCACTTGCCTCGCTGACGTTGAGCGAGCCGCGCAGGCCGAGGTACGCCTGCATCTTCTCCATGCGATTGCGGTCATACGCCGCCCAGGTGTTGAGTTGATCGTCGCCGGCCGCCCGATTGAGTTCGCGCATGACGCGGTTGGATCGAATGGCGACGTGCGGATGCCCGCCGCGCCGCCGGGTCGAGCGGATGCAGGCGATGACCATCTCCTCGGGCAGGTCGAAGGCCTCGATGAGGATGTGCTCACCTTTCTGGAGGTCGGTCGAAAAATTGATCAGGAGGTCGGCGAGTCGTGCGTAGCGCGGGTCGGCAAGCATGGTTTCTCCCTTCGTTCGCGGCAGATGCGTGGGTCTGTGAGAAACCAGCATATGCGCGCAAGCCGTGTTGAGCCGCGACCCGAAGGCCTTGCGGAGGGGAGCGAGCGGGCGTGCATCAACTCGCCAACCCGCAAGCGGCTCACACTGCGGAGGCGATGAGCAGGTGGCGTGCGGCAAGGCGCTGCCACTCGGCGCGCAGTCCCGCGGCGCCGACGGGAACGTTTCCCAGCTGCCGAGATTCGATCGAGGCCGCGAGACTGCCGAGGTAGCCCGCCTGCACCAGGTCCGCGCCGGCAGTCAGCGCCAGTGTCGCCGCCGAGAGCAGCGCGTCGCCGCAGCCGAGCGGATCAATGCCGATCGGCCCGAGGCCGGGGATGTGATCGCTTCTGAGCCGCACAGGCAGGTCGGTGAGACGGGGCTGCGAGCCGGTGCGGCGTGAGAAGGCGATGACGCCTTCCGCGCCCATTGTAACCAGCGCCGACTGCACGCCGGTGCGCTCCAGCCAGCGCCACACGACGGCGCCAAGCCCTTCGGCGAAGTCGCTCATCGCCTCACGCAACTCGATCTCCGTCGGGCACACGAGATCGAGGTGCCGCAGGCGCAGCAGACTGGCGCGCTTGCCGGAGACATCGCCGGACATGATGCGCACGCGCGGGCGCAATTGCGCAATGAGCCGATCGAGCGTCGCCGGCGTGAGCAGCCCTTGGCCGAAGTCGGCGAAGATCACGCCATCCGCCCCGCCCTCGTCGCACGTCGCTTCGAGCGCCAGTTGGACGAACGCGCTCCGGCCGCGCTCGTCGATCGTCATTGTGCGCCCGAGATCGACCTTCATGACCTTCTGCGCGCCCACGAGGTACCGCTGCTTTTCAGTCACAGGCGCATCGGACTCGATGTGCCGCGTTTCGATTCCCTGCGCGCGGAGGCGTTCGACGAGGAGCACGGCCGCATCATCGCGCGGCGGAAGGGCGGTCACAAGTTGCGCCCGCGCTCCGAGCGAAGCGAGATGCCGGCAGATGATCGCCGCGCCGCCGTCAAACGTCTGGCTCTGCATTGGCCGCAGCGTCATCACCGGACTCTCCGACGCCACCTCCGGCCGCTCGCAATGCACGTAGCGATCGATGATCGGCTCGCCGATGACGATGATCCGCTTGCCGGCAAACTCATCGACGATCCCCTCGAGCGTCGAGGGGCGCAGGTCGTTGTTCTCGCCGAGGTGTTCCAGCGCCCGGTCGATCGGATCGTGGTTGTCCGTCAGCGCGGCGATGAGCGCGCTTGAACTGAAGACGATGTCGCCGCAGGAGAAGACCACCCGCCCGCCATGCGCTTCGACCGCCTCGCGCTCGGCGAGGAAGCGCGGGTCGCGGTTGCTCTCGTACTCGCGCCCCTTGAGATAGACATCAGGCTTGACCTGGTTGATGACTTCGAGGGCCGTCGGATGCGGGTCGATGTACACCCAGTCCACGCAGTTGAGTGCGGCGAGATTCTCAGCGCGGAGGCGCTCGGGGATGAGCGGCCGGCCGGTGCCCTTGTCGATCAGCCCGTCGCCGGAGATGGTGACGAGCAGGAGGTCGCCGAGGCGGGCGGCAAACTCGAGATGCCGCACGTGACCGGGATGGACGATGTCGAAGCAGCCGTGGCAGTGGACGATCTGCCGGCCCTGCTCGCGGGCTTCGCGGCAGCGGGCGAGAAGCGTGGGCAGACTGAGAATCTTGCTCTGCGTCGTTGGGGACGGGGCCATGGCAATCTGTTATCGGCCGCGCATGGAAGCAGGATGCAGTTTCGCCCTTGCATTTGCCAATCGACGCGCTCCCCGGAACCGAGCCTTCGGGTCGCCGCCCATCAGCGTCCTGGGGCGCGCGATTTCACACGTCGCGCTCCACGATTGCCGATAACACGTGTGGCGGGGCGATTCCCGCCCCCATCACGACCAGCAGACCCGGAGCCATGCCATGTCGCGCATTCTCGTTACCGGAGCCGGCGGATTCATCGGCCACCACCTCGTCTCCTTCCTCCGCGCCCGCGGCCACTGGGTGCGCGGAGCTGATCTCAAGCACCCCGAGTTCACCCGCACCGATGCAGACGAGTTCCAGGTGTGTGACCTTCGGCGCTGGGAGGATTGCCTGGCGGCGACGCGCGATGTGGATGAGGTCTACGCGCTCGCGGCGGACATGGGCGGCATGGGCTTCATCTCCTGCCACCACGCCGAAATCCTCCACAACAACCTGCTCATCAACCTGCACACGATCGAGGCCGCGCGCGTCAACGGAGTGTCGCGCTACTTCTACACCTCTTCCGCGTGCGTCTATCCCGAGTATCGCCAGACGGAGACGAACGTCACGCCCCTCAAGGAGGCGGATGCCTATCCCGCACAGCCGCAGGACGCCTACGGCTGGGAGAAACTCACGACGGAGAAACTCTGCGAGCACTACAGCGGGGACTACGGCCTGCCGACGCGCATGGCCCGCTTCCACAACATCTACGGGCCGTACGGCACGTGGGACGGAGGGCGCGAGAAGGCCCCGGCCGCGCTCTGTCGCAAGATCGCCCGCGCCAAACTCAGCGGCAACGATGAAATCGAAATCTGGGGCGATGGCGAGCAGACGCGCTCGTTCTGCTACATCGATGATTGCGTTCAGGGCATCGTGCGCATCATGGAATCCGACTGCGCCGAGGCGCTCAACCTCGGATCGGACCGCCTCATCTCGATCAACGACCTCGCGCACCTGATCGCCGGCATCGCGGGAATTGAAATCCGCATCCGCCACATCGACGGCCCGATGGGGGTGCGCGGCCGCAACTCGGACAACTCGAAACTGCGCGATGTGCTCGGCTGGGAGCCGACGATCGACCTCGAAGAGGGACTCGCGACGACCTACGAATGGATCGAAGGCGAAGTGGCGAAGACGGTGCGCCCGTCCGTTTCTCGCCGTCGCCGCACCGTCGCGGCGTAATCGCCACGTCGGGTGGCATGGTCTCGCGCTTCGCGTGACTTTGCCGGACGTCGAGGGGCGTTCGATCGCGCCTGCGCTTGCGGCGGAGCGGCGCGAAGTGCGACGCCCTGCCACACCGCGATGGGCGCTACGCCACCTGGAGCGACGCCGCATTCACTCGAATATCGACATCCGCAGCCGCCTGGCGCGGGCCGAGGCCGATGGCGATGTAGTCTGCGCTCTCGCGCAGGACCGCATCCTCGACGCAGCGCCAGCAGTCGATGAGGCGCCTCCGCCGGCCCGCGCCGCTGAGCATCGACAAGGTCAGCCCGGCGTATTGCGGCCAGGGAGTCGTGATGACGATCACATCCGCGGCTTGGAGGCACTCCTCGATCGTCGCCGCGAAGCGCACGTCGTCGCCGAGCACGCCGCGCGCGTTCTCAATCGCCGCCGGGTCATGCACGATCACCGGCACGCCCTCGCTCGCCAGCAACTGCGTGAGCAACAGCCCCTGCGACTGTTCGATGACATCCGTATGGGGTTTGTATGAGAGGCCGAGTACGCCGACGGTGTGCTGCGAATCCGTCAGGTGCGTGCGCACGAGATCGGCCAGGCGGCGGACTTCCCGCCGGTTGACGGCATCGACGGTGCGGGCAAGATCGGCGCCGGCCGCAGCCAGGTCAGCCGCCCGCGCCAGCGCGACGTTGTCGCGCGGGAAGCACGGCCCGCCGTAGCCCACGGCCCCCTTGAGATACCTGCGGCCGATGCGGCTGTCGCATCCCAGCGCGCCCGTTACCACATCGACATCCGCGCCGGGCAGGTGCTGGCAGATCCCCGCGATCATGTTCGCGAAGGTGATCTTCGTCGTGATGTAGGAGTTCACCGCGATCTTGGTCAGTTCGGCATTGATGAAACTCATCCGCTGCACGACCGGCTCATTGCGGCAGACCGTTCGGTAGATACGTTCAAGCGCATCGCCCGCGCGCCGGTCTGACTCGCCGATGAGCACCATGTCGGGGTGCAGGTAGTCGCGGATGACGCTGCCCAGCGCGATGAACTCGGGGCTGTAGCACAGGCCCAGCGCCTCGCCGACGGGCCGGCCCGAGGCGAGTTCGAGCGCCTCGCGGATCTCCCCGCCCGTGGCGCCGGGCATCACGGTGCTGCACACGCTTAGAAGGTGGTATCCGCGACGCAATCGCAGCGCCCGGCCCGCGGCGCGCACGGCTGCAAGGACGAACTTGAGCGAGAAGCGCCCGTCGGGATCGCTGGGTGTGGGCACCATGATGAGCGTCGCGTCGGCCTGATCGACGGCCCGGTCGATCTCCGTCGTCGCGGTCAGCCGCCCTTCGCAGCGGGCGATCATCGCGTCAAGATCGGTCTCGCGGACCGGGGCACGGCCGGAGTTGATCGCCTCGACCTTGGCCGGGTCGGTGTCCACGCCGAGGACGGTGTAGCCCGTGGCGGCAAGGCACGCGGCAATTGGCGAGCCGAGTTTCCCGAGGCCGACGACCGCGATCCGCTCGACCGGCGACGACTCGTGCATGACGGAGTCCTTTCCGACGGCCGGCGCGATCACTGCGCGCAGCCTCTCCGGAATGGTTCATCGTCGCGCGAGGGGGGGCGGCTGCAGAATCTCGACGCCGGACGCGCACCGCGGCCCCGCAGGGAGGCTGTGCAGACGATGCGAGCGCTCGTGAGCATTCCGGGGTCACATACGTCGCGTTTCCCGGGCCTGAGTCTGCCGAAGGCGCGTCGCTATGCCGTCGCGGCATGCGGGAACAATCGTCCTTGCCCGCACGGCATAGCCAGGCGAAGCGCCAGGCCATGCCACGCCGACGGCCGCGCCAATCCATCAATCCGCCAGCGCCGCCTCGCGCTCCAGCGCCCGCGGAAAGAGCACGTTGTTCTCCTTGTGGACGTGCTGGTGCATGTCAGCTTCGAGTTGCTTGAGGCCGTCGAGGAGGGCGCGGAACGTGTTGCAGGCGTCAGGCGGAGGCGTGAAACCACTTGAAAGCGTCCGCATCGTTGCGAGCGCATCGCCGGCTTCCTGATGCTCGGCCTCCATGACGCGGATGGGGTTGGCGAGCGAGCCGCAGTGGAACTCCTGCGCCTTCTCGGCCGCGTCGATCTGCCGCACCATGGGGAAGAGAATCTGCTCTTCCTTCATCATGTGGGACTGAAGTTCGCGCACAAAGCCCTCGACGACCTGCGCGAGTTGATTCGTCCAGGGGAGACGCTGGCCGTGGGCGTTGGCAACCCGAAAGGCGAGGTGGCGCAGGCGCGGCAGTTCGTGCTTGAGATAGGCGTGGTGCGTCTCCTCGATGTGGTCGGCCAGTTCGGTGAGCGACATCGAGGCGGCATCGACCTCGTCAACCGGCGCGGCGGAGGCGACGGCCGCTTCAAGCATGGCGAAGACCGTCGCCGCATCAAGCCCGCGATCTCGGCAGGCCAGCGCGAGCGGCTGTTTTCCGCCACAGCAGTAGTCGATGCCGAGGCGCTCGAAAAGGCGGGAGAGGGCGGGCCGCTGGGCGACGAGTTCGCCGACTGACGTTTCGGGGGTGAGGGTGGGCATGGGAGACTCCGTGATCGGTGGTGGGTTGTGGCGCAACGCGATCCCGCACCGATGGCAAGGCAGGTCGCTTTTGATGAGATCGTACCCTCGCGGCGCCAAGTTTCAAGATAAATCGATCTATTTAGCGTCTATTAGGGGATCGACCCCGGCCCGCCGCCCTGCCCCCTCAGCGAGCCGGCCGCCGCGAGCGGAACTGACCTCCTGGCGGCGAAAGCAGCCGACGGTGTGGTCGTTGACCAGTCCCATCGCCTGCATGTAGGCGTAGCAGATCGTCGAGCCGACGAAGCGGAAGCCCCGTCTCTTGAGAGCCTTGCTCATCGCGTCCGAGACGGCTGTCTTCGCGGGAATCTCCCTGAGCGAGTTCCAGCGGTTGAGAATCGGCCGGCCCTCGACGAAGCGCCAGATGAACGCGTCGAAGGAGCCGAACTCCTCTTGAACCTTCAGAAAGGCTTTGGCGTTGTCAATCGCGGACTCGATCTTGAGGCGGTTGCGCACGATGCCGGCGTCCTTCACGAGGCGGTTGAAGTCGCGTTGCGTGAAGCGGGCCACCTTCGCCGGGTCGAAGTGCGCGAACGCCTTGCGGTAGTTCTCGCGCTTTTTGAGAATCGTCTCCCAACTCAGCCCCGCCTGCGCCCCTTCGAGAATGAGGAACTCGAAGAGCACGCGGTCATCATGCGTTGGCACGCCCCACTGCTCATCGTGGTAGGCGATGGAGAGGTCGGTCCTGGCCCATTCGCAGCGTCGAAGCGTTCGCGGCATGAGGGATCGTTGCGACCGTGGTGCGCCAGGGCCAATTCCCATGAGACCAACCTGCGGATATTCACATCGCTGCAGACGGGGAGCGCACACACGTGTCTGACCCGGGACTCACCGAACGCCAAGTCCGGCCGAATCGATGAACTCGCGGACAACTTTGCTCAACTTCCGAAAGGATCTGGAACACTTCTCCAGCCGTTCAATATCAATTCGGCTCGTCAGTCGAGGTTGATCCGCTGCCTCGCTGTAGACGCCATGGCGGTCGCGAATTCGATCCTTGAGGTCCCCGGCTGTGTCCGGCGCCTCGACGCCATACTGCGCATCTCCGCCGACGATCCACGCCTCGAACTCGCGCACGGCCAACACGGCGCGCACCATCGTCTGCGGGAGAACCCTGCGCATCCGCTCCTCAAACTCAGGTCCACGTATCGCCGCGCAGTCGTCATCCGAATCCACGACGAGCAGGACGGCGCCTTTCTCGCGGATGTTCGATGCTGCGATGCGCACCGCTCGATCGAGATGCTCGTCGATCAGCAGTCTGCTCCTGGGGAAGCGAACCGGGCGAGCGACCAGCAGAGACGGCTGGATGCGCCGGAGAAGGACGGGGAGCGCCGCAACGTCGCCATGACCCTCCACAATTGGCGCGATCGTAAACGTCATGTCAACGACTCGAACAACGTGCCCTTGGCTTCCTGCTGGCGGCGGATGTCCTCGGGATCGGGCTCCATCTGGTCGAGACGAAGCAGTTCGCCGGCCGTGGTGAGATGCTGCTTAAGCAGATCAGCCTTCGCGGGGTTTACGCGGCCGACGACGGTGCGGCCGTTCTCGAGAAGCACCGGACGAATCATGGCCGGCGTGATGTTCTCGTGCTCGAGCAGATCAGGGCTGTGGCAGGTCACGATCAACTGAGTCCGCTGTGAACCCTCGGTCAGCGCGTCCATCAAAGCGCCTGCAGCGGCGGGATGCAGAGCAGTCTCCGGTTCCTCAATTCCGATCAAGGACGGGCCGCCCGTCCCCGCTCCATTTGCCGACACCAGGGAAACCAGGATTCCGAGCGCTCGAATGGTGCCATCTGAAAGTGCGATCGCATCGAAGTTGGAGTTGCGCGTCCCTTCAGGCACCTGTACTTCCTGCGACACCTGAATCGTCTCCAACGCTCCGGCCTGCTTGTGCTCAATTCGATTGATCGATACGCCGATCGCCTGCAGATACTCCAGCACCCTCTGCAGTCCCTTTGGAGCATTCGTCTCGAGTTGCTTGACGACGCTCGCCAGGTTTCGGCCATCGTGCGCCAGCAGCGATCCCGGCTCGGGTCGCTGAGGGTACTTCATCAACTCCGGATTGAGGTTGTGAAACGTCATGCGGGTGAGCACGTCGAACACGGGTCGGAACTCCCGCACGCCGGAGGCCGCCACCAGCACCAGCCGGTCATCGACCGCGGCGGGCGGGTCAGTTTTGGGAGACCACCGTACAGCGCCTTTGTCCACCTCGAACCAATGGATCGACCGCCCCGCGGCATCATGCATGTCGCACCGCTCATGATCGACTCGAAAAGCACGCCCCGGCACCGCGGCGATCGTGAACGAGTACCTGGCGGACTGGCCGTCGGGGAGCAGAATTTTCAGCGCAATTCCGGGGTGGGTCGGCCGGCCGCCGAGCGACTTCCGACGAACCTGATCGATGCCCCCTCGCTCGCGGATTGCGTACTCAAGCGTGTTGCGCAGGGCATCCGCCACGAAACGAAGCGAATCCAGAATGTTGCTTTTGCCGACGCCGTTGCGACCGACAAGGACGGTCAACGGATCGAGCTCGATGTCGCAGTGCTCAATGCTCTTGTAGTTGCGCAGCGCGAGTCGAGTTATGCACCTGCTGTCCATCACCGCCGCCGCAACCTCATTACTGACTGCAGATCGCGCTTCAAGAGCCGGAACCGGTCCTCACACTAGGCGATCCTCTTTGGAGATTCCCATTGCCGGCCTGACGTCCACCTGCACCAATCGCTGGCGCTGGAGGCGCTTGGCCGTTTCGGGATCGACATAGTCGGAGTGGCAGGCGAGTTTACGAACGGCTTCCGCATCGCCGCAGCAATCCGCTTCCTCACGGGCGCGGCTCGTCGGACTGCCCCCACCCCGGTCTTCCCCCGCAGAGCCGAAGGAGGGAGATTGTGCGGCGACCGCCTTCCTGGTCTTCGCCGCCAGGGCGTGGATTTCTTCAGGGCTGAGCACGCCGCGCTGGCGCAGAACCTCCTGCTGTTCGGGTGTCAGCGCTTCGGTCACCTTCGGCTTGTCCCACGCATAATCCGCCTCCTTGCCGGAAGCGAATTCCTGAATCTCCCTGCTGATGCGGACCGAGCACCAGTCGTGGCCGCACATGGCGCAGAAGTCGGTATCGACGTCGAGATCCTCATCGTGCAGCGCCCGGGCGAAGTCGGGATCGAAACTGAGATCAAAGTGTTTCTCCCAGTTGAGCGCCGCCCGGGCCTTGGTGAGTTCATCGTCGCGGTCGCGGCAGCCGGGGATTCCCAGCGCCACATCGGCGGCGTGCGCGGCGATCCTGTAGGCGATGCACCCCTGCTTGACGTCATCCTTCTTCGGCAGGCCGAGATGCTCCTTGGGCGTGACGTAGCACAGCATCGAAGCGCCGTGGTAGCCGGCGGCCGTCGCGCCGATGCAACTGGTGATGTGGTCGTAGCCGGGGAAGATGTCGGTGACGAGCGGACCGAGGACGTAGAAGGGCGCGCCGTGGCACACGGTGCGCTGCAGTTTCATGTTGTACTCGATCTGGTCGAAGGGGACGTGCCCCGGGCCTTCGATCATCACCTGCACGCCGCGCCGCCAGGCGCGCTCGGTCAGCAGGCCGAGCGTTTCGAGTTCGGCCAGTTGAGCGCGGTCGGTCGCGTCGGCCAATCCGCCGGGGCGCAGGCCGTCGCCGATCGAGAACGACACGTCCCAGCGGCGCATGAGATCGCAGATGGCGTCCCACATGTCGTACATGATGTTCTGGCGGTTGTGGTGGAGCATCCACTTGGCCAGCAGCGACCCGCCGCGCGAAACGATGCCGATCAGGCGCTGCCTGATGAAGGGCAGGTGCTCGCGCAAGACCCCGGCGTGGATGGTGAAGTAGTCGACTCCCTGCCTCGCCTGAAACTCGAGCGTGTCGAGGATCGTCCGCTCGTCGAGGTCTTCGAGGCGGCGGCCGATGATCATCGAGTAGATCGGCACGGTGCCGATGGGCACGGTCGAGTTGCGGATGATCGCCTCGCGGCACTCGTCGAGGTTGCCTCCGGTGGAGAGGTCCATGACCGTGTCGGCGCCCCACTTCACGGCCCAGTGCAACTTCTCCACCTCTTCATCGGTGCCCGACGACACGGGCGAAGCGCCCATGTTGGCGTTGATCTTTGTGCGGCTCGCACGGCCGATGGCCATCGGGTCGAGTTGATAGCCGAGGTGAACCTTGTTGGCGGGGATGATCATGCGTCCGGCGGCGACTTCATCGCGCACCTGTTCGGGCGTGAGGTGTCCCTCGCGCTGCGCAACGCGCTGCATCTGCGGCGTGATGATTCCGAGTCGCGCGTGTTCGAGCTGGGTGACCGGCATGAAGGCGCTGGGGTGCTCGACGATTCGAGTCGTTCCGCGCGCTTCGGCAATCGCTACGCGCGCCACGCCGAAGCCCGCGTTCATCGAACGTGGGTCTCGGCCCCCGTCGCGCGCCTCGGACTCAATCCATGTGCGCCACCCGTCGGGCAGAAAGTCCCACGCGGTCTTGTCTGAAGGCGCGGGCATCCCCGGCGTGTCCGGTGAGGCGAAGGCGAGCGGGCCGCCGACGTCGGCCTTGAGCGCAAACGAGCCCGGCGAGGTGCCCTGCCGCCGCGAAGACGGATTGGCAGCGCCATGAAGCGGCAGATCGAAACGTCCGATGCGGCCGGCATGTGATGAACCGATGTGATTAGTCATGGTTCGCTTCCCTCCGCAGTTCACCGGGCCGATTCGGCAGGCCCCGCTCACTGATCAGGTTCCACGGGTGCATCTCAGCCGCGGCCCCGTTGACTGCCGCAGCGCCCCGAGCGTGAAAGGCAATGGTAGCCTCGCACCAGGCGCGGTGCGGCAGCGACGAGTGCTACCGTTGATGGACCATGCTGCGAACACCCGAACTGCGAACCATGATCCATGCGCGAGCTGGCTGCCGCGCCGGGGTGAGGCAGGCGTTTCTTCTCATCGCATCGGCTCCTTGCGCGCTGGCCGCAGGCCCGCGCGCCCCGTCGGACCAGCCACACGCGCCCGATGCTGAGCGCGATGACTCGGTCCGACTTCTGATCGTTGCGGCGCCGGAGACGATCGCGGGCCTGGGCGCGTTCGTCGCCTTCAAGCGCGAGCGCCTCGGCTCGGTCGATCTGCTCGATCTCGACGAAGCGATCAACGAGGGACAGGCGGCCGCGCTCGACTTCGCCGATGAGCACATCGACGATCCCGCACGCCTCAAGCACTTCCTTTACAAGCGGTGGAAGCGCGACCGAATCACGCACGTGCTGCTCATCGGCGATGCCGATGTGCTGCCGGTGCGCTACATGGTGCTCGACCGCATCACTCCGGCCGCCTTCGATTACGCCTTCTATCCCAGCGACCTGTACTATGCCGACCTGGCCCGCCCGGACGGCTCGTTCGATGACTGGAATGGGCGCAAGGATGACTTTCACCTGCGCTACTTCGGCGAGGTGCGCGGCGAGAAGAACAAGGATGACCCGATCAACTTCGACGGCGTGGACTATCGCCCCGACGTGGCGCTGGGACGCTGGCCGGTCAGCACTGCCGAAGCGGCGCAGGCGCTCGCCGCAAAGTCGATGCGTCATGAACTCGCTCTCGAGGCGCGGCCGGCGGATCACGCTGAACCGGTTGCGGCGATGATCGCCGTCGGGGGATGGGTCGATGCACGGCCGCACCTCGACCGCTTTGCGGCTCGACTCGAGCCGAAGTGGCGCATCGAACGCCGGTACTACCGTGATGAGAATGCGGCGGCAGGTGCGCCGCCCCCGCCGGACGAATTGCAACTGGCGGGCCTCATCAACTCCGGCATCGATCTCATCATCCACGCCGGGCACGGCAGCGACAATGTCTGGGAGCACTGCCTGAGCCTGGCCACACTTGAGAAGATGGAGCCGCGCGACCGGCAGCCGGTGATGTTCTCGGTCGGCTGCTCGACGGCCCGTTTCGCCACGCTGCCGCCCTATGAGGCCTACGTGGACTTCCACGGGGCCGATCACATCGGCACCAACGACGGCGAGGCCTTCTCCGAGCCGCCTCCGCCGCCGGCCGCATGGGTGACGGGCGCATTCAACCGCACCGGCCTCGGAGAGACTTTCCTCCGACATCCGGATCGCGGCTGCGTGGCCTACATCGGCTGCAACACCGGCAGCCAGCCGTGCGCCTTGACGCTGCTTGAAGGTTTTTCGATTGCGATGAGTGCGCCGCGCGAGAATGACGCCCCCGCGCGACTGGGCGACTGCTGGAGCGCCGCCATCGCGTACTACTACGAATCAGAGAATCTCGCGACGCTCAAGCCCGACGGCGGCTGGTACCCCGCGAGCATCTTCTTCCAGGGCATGAAGTTCATGCTCCTGGGCGACCCGACGCTGCCTATGGGACGGTGACTGGAAAGCACTTCGCCGAGCAGGGCCGCGTCTCACCCGCTCTTGCCGCGGCCCTTGCGCGCTGTGGCGCTTCGGCGTCCGCCCTTGCGAGCCCTTGTGATGCACTCGACGGCATCGAAGTCCTTGCAGCCCGTCTCGCCGTGGTCGATCTCGACCTTGCCGATGCGGCCGGCCGTATTCAGCGCCCGGTCGCGGAAGTCGTCGCGGAACGAGCCGATGGCGATCAGCGCGTGGTTCATGCCCTCACGAGCGCGGTTGGCCGAAGAGTGAATCTCGCGCTCGATCTGGTTGATCGCAGCGTCGATGAGCGCCGGGAAGATGGACACGCCTTCCTTGAGCGCGGCCGAGATGATCCCGAATCCGCAGCGCCGCTCGAACTCGCGCTTCGAGCGCGTCCAGCGGTCGATGCGGCTCGTCGCCTGCGGGCTGCGGGCCACAAGAGCCGAGAAGGAATCGGCCAGAACGTAGTTGTCCACCTGGCGCACCCACTGATCGAGCTCGCTGGCAGTGAGGGCGGCGGGGTCGGCCACCATCGTGGCGAGCATGCGCGCATCGTGGTTGCCTGTCGCCCAGAGTTGGCGGGCGAGGTCGTGATCGACCTTGATCTTCTTCGCGATGGTGCGGAGGGACGCGAAACTGACGCCAATGCAGGTTCCCTTCACTCCATGACGGGCGTAAACCTTGCGGTTCTGAGCGGTGCCGGCCTTCTGGAGGTCAGCCATCGTCTTCTTGAACGCAGGTGATGAGGGAGCGGCCGCAGTCGATCCGCCCGAGAGAGGGGCGGATCCATTTCGGGCGGCTGGGGTCGGCTTGGGCTCAAGGCTCGCGGCCGCGGCTGGGCGGGCCGCGATCCTGGACTCAGCGGGCTTTGTCGGAGTTCTGGTTCTCGCCGTCATGGGTGGGCCTCTCAACTCGGTCGAACGCAGCGCATTGATGAATGCGTCCAAGCGGGAACACAAACTTGCGGCAGCCATGCCGGCCCGCTTCGGCCCTGCGGCCGTTGCGGGTCCGCCTGCCGACCCGATCGCCCGAGCGGGCTGAGGCGGCTCCTGCGGTTCAATTGCCGGTAAGTGTAGGGCGCAGCAGGGGTCTGGACGAAGCCTCAGACGCCGCGGAACGGCCGAAAATGGCACGGTCAGATGAAGATCGAGCCCAGTCCGAGGGCGCGGCGCAGGTCGGTGATCTGCCCGCAATGCGTGCCGTTATGGAAGACCATTCGCAGGAGGAGCGATTCCAGCGTAATTTCGGTTGCTCCCCACTTCACGCGTTCGTCGAAGCGCTCGTCAGGCAGGTCAGCCGACGCCCGGGCGAGGCGGTCGCAGGCCGCGTCAAAGATGGCCATGCAGCGGATGAGTGCGGGGTAGGCGGCCGGATCCGGCAGGGGCGTCGAGGCGAAGGCAATCGACTCGGTTCCATACCGCAGCGCATCACCGCGCGCCGCGTTGGAAATGAAATCGCTCTCGGGCAGCGGCAGACCGTCGATTCTCTCCGCCGCGCGATGCATGGTGAGAGCGCAGTGGCCCAGGCACCACGCAACATGGTTGGGCAGTCCGGGCGCCTGGCGCGTGTGGCTGGCGTCGGTGAAGCCCCTGAGGTAGCGCGCCAGCAGAGCCTTGCTGTCCGACACGCCGCGCGCCAGGGTCAGGCCTCGATTCATGCGGTTCCCTTTCGCGGCGGGAGGCCACGATTCACAGTGCGAAGGGCGACGAGGATTCGGCCCCGAATGCACAGGCCGGTTCCGCATCGGCCCGCACCATCACTATCATAAGGTCGGCGCGCTTCAGCAGACCAACTGCACGGAAGGAACGAACCATGAGTCCAAGAGACAACTCCGGCAACGGCAGGATCATCGACCTGCTCATCCGATCCTACAACGCCGAACTCGAGACGGTGATGAACTACCTCGCCAATTCCATCAATCTCGACGGAATCAAGGCCGAGCACATCAAGAAGTCCCTCGATGCCGACATCACCGAGGAACTCGGCCACGCGCGGCAACTGGCGGCGCGGATCAAGGTGATCGGCGGCTGCGTCCCCGGCTCGCTCGACCTCGAGTGGTCGCAGAAGATGCTCCAGCCGCCGAAGAAGAGCACCGACGTTGTCGCGGTGATCAAGGGCGTCATCGCGGCCGAGGAGGACGCGATCCGCGGCTACGAGGCGATCATCAAAGCGTGTGACGGCGAGGACTATGTTACGCAGGACCTCGCGATCACGATCCTCGGCGACGAGCAGGACCACCGCCGTGAGTTCATCGGCTTCCTCAAGGAGATCGAGGGAGAGCGGTAGTGGCCGACGAGCCGCGGCTGCTGTTCGTCTACGGCACGCTGAGGCGCGGCGCGGGGCATCCCATGCACGACCGGCTCCGCCGCCACGCACGCCTCCTTGGAACCGCAAGCACCGCCGGCCGGCTCCTGGACACCGGCCGCTATCCCGCCGCCGTCTCCGCCGAGTGCGACGACGATCGCATTCACGGCGAGTTGTTTGAACTCGATGATCCGGGCGACGTCTGGCCCTGGCTCGACGAGTATGAAGGCTGCTTCCCCGGCGACGCGGCCGACTCGCTCTTTGTGCGGCGCGTCGTGCGGGTTCAGGTCGATGGCGGGTGCACGCTGCACGCGTGGATCTACTGGTTCAACCGCCCTGTCGAGGGCCTGGCACGAATTGATGGCGGGGATTACGTTTCGTTGCTTCGCGTGCCTTTCGGGCGTCGCAGGAGAGCGCAGGCCTGGCGTTCCGCCCCGGATGCCGGCCCCGGAGAGGCGTGGAGCCAACGTTGAACGCCGCGGCCGCGGAATCACCTATACTCCTGCTGCACAGTTCACCAGATCAACTCGGAAGGAAGAAGTCATGTTTCGCCGTTCAGCCAACCAGACTGTTCGTTCGATCCTCGGAGTTCTTCTCGGCCTCGCGGTCGCCGTCGGGTGCAGCCAGGGAGCGCGCAACAGGAGTGATTCGCCGCCGGAATCCGGGCGGCAGCGGGATCGGGGAACCGGGCAACAGGACAACAAGGGAACGTCCGCGCCTTCGGGGACGCAACTCTGGCTCTTCGGCACGGCGGAACCGGACCGGACCAAGCCTTTCGATGCGCGCGGCGTTCGGATGATCCTTGACCTGCGCACTCTGAACGTGAAGGGAGCAGTGGATCGGATGGCCACCTTCGCCGACCGCGGACTGGGGCTTGCGGTGTGCGTGCGCTGGTCCAATCCCGTGCACGAGGGAGACAAGGCGCGCGGCCGCGAAGACTACGACGTTCCCCCAACGCCCGAGGAGTCCACGCGGGCACTGAGTCAACTCAGCGAAATGGTCTCATCGGCGCCGGCTCGGAGGTTGGGCAAGAACCTCTACATCCAGATCTACAACGAGATCGGCGGCGGGCCGGGGCGGTTCAACCTGGAGACGACCGATGAACTCCTCGCGTTCGCCACCCGCGCGGCGCGGAAGATCCGCGAGGCCAATCCGGACGTGCAGATCTGCGGGCCGGCTGTCAGCGGGAATCAGTTGAACCAGTCCGACCGTGACATGAACACGCCGGGTCTTCAGGAAAAGGCCGAGGTGATCCGCCGATGCATCAAGTGGACGGCCCAGAACGCGGACGTGGCCGATGTTCATCTCAACGGACAGAGCGTGGATGACCTGTGGGCGGATCGCGCGCTCAAGAAGATGCGTCAACTGCTTGATGCCGCAGGCGGCACGAAGGTCGGCCTGATCTCCCTCGAGTGGAGTTGCTCCGGATATCCCGACCGCAACGACGCGGCTGGGGTTCGGAAGTACATTCACACGCTCTGGGACACGATGAACCGCAACCAGTTGCGCATTGCTGCCTACACGTACTGGCCGCTCGTCGCCCGCCCCGACGAGATCCGTGACCGCACGGGCTGGGCCAGCGTGATGGACGATCAGCAGAGACCCAACCGCCCCGTCTACGATGCGCTCGTGGAGATCGGAAAGGGCAAATCCGGCCGCTGAGATGCGGCTCGCCGATCCGATTGCTCAACGCCGCCTTCTTCGCGCATGCGATGGAATGGGCTCGTGGCTGGTGCGCTTGATGCCGGGCGCCTGCGCAGGATCGCGTTACTCGTGCCGGAGCGTCAGCCGAAGAACAGCCTGAGGCAGGAACTCGAGGCGCTGGTCGGGAAGAGTGTCGGGCACAGGCCGGGCCATCAGGGTCAAGCCGTAGTTCTGAAACGGGTGCGTGGACCAGTAACGCACCAGGCGGAGCAGGTCCTCGTCCTGCCCGAGACTGACGGGCGTACCCATGGGCATCGGCACTCCGTTCATGAACCGCCCTTCGGTCTCGACGACTACGAAAGGCGGCAGATCGATCATGCCCAGCGCCAGGGGGTCGTACCCGCTCGACAGTTGCTGCCAGGATTGCTCACGGGTGTACCAATTGAGCGTCATCGGATGGGCGGTGATCGGGCCGGTGTCGCCGTTCTCGAGATCGGCAACGTTATCCTTGAGGAAGGCAAGGATGATCTGTGCGTGCTCCACGTCTTCGAGCGTCTTGCCGGGCGGCAACAGATTGCCGATTGACGAGATGTCGAATCTCAGGAACAGCCTCGTTTCGACATGCTGGGGCCGGCCGGGTGCGAGGTGGCCGATGGGCAGCTGATTCATGCGTTCGATGCCGTCGCTTCCGAGGCATCGCACGTGGGTCAGCGCGACGTCCACCTGGTTGGGCGTGGGATCACTGACGGCCGTCGGCCAGTAGTCGACGATCCGTTCGCGCATTCTGAGGTAGGCTGCCCGCTGCTCGGCGTTCATGCCCTGACGCACAAGATCACGAACTTCATTCGGATCGGAGTCGAGGTCGTGAAAACGGTCGCCGTTGAGCGGGGCGAATCCCGTGTAGCCGGCCCGAGCAATGAGTTTGTAGCGTCGGTCGGCCAGCGCGACATAGAGATAGTCCGAGCCCGGCGGGCGCATCATGCTCGACATCGTGAATGATCGGCGCGGCCTGGGGTCGGCCCACCCGATGAGATCGGCATAACTGCGGCTTTCGCGCGGGTTCGTGCCACGAAGTTCAGGGCTGGCGCCGGTGATGTCCGCGACGGTGTCGAAGAAGTCCGTCGCCTGAACCGGATCGTCGAGGATGCGCCCGTCTCCGGGGACGTTGTGTCCGAAGACGAACAGTGGAACGCGAATGCCCCCTTCGAAAACCGATCTCTTGGCCCAGTTGGGCCGGAGCGCCACTCTCGTTTCCGTACCGTTGTCGCTCATGTAGAAAACGACGGCCTGTGAGGCGGGCCTGTAAAGCCCGTCGCCGTCGACGACGTCGAGCGTGGTCAGCAGGCGACGAATCTCGGTGTCAAGCGCTTCCACCACCGCTCGATAGCGGTTCCGGTTGGTGTCATGTGCCGGGTTGTAGTAGTCGATGCCCGAAGGGAGCAGCGACCGGTCCACCTTCCACCAGAATTTTCCGGTCGAATCCGGCTTTCGGCCATGCGGGTCGTAGGACCAGTAGAAGAGGGCGAAGGGCTTCGATGGATCGGGCCTCGACTGCACGGCGCTGATGGCCAGGTTGATCATCCGGGTCATGTGCTCATCACCGACGCGGTCGGGGTGGTCGAGATGCAGGTAGTCCTGGTATGGGAAGAAGACGTCGAATCCCTGCTGAAGCGGCGACTGGCCCATCGGCTGGTACGTCCCGAGGTGCCACTTGTCCACGAGAATCGTGTAATACCCTTGCTTACGCAACATCTCGGCGACGGTGTGCTCATTGCCCTGGAGGGACAGGCGTGCCAGGTCCGGGCCGCTCCCGCCTCCGATCCGATCCGTCACGCCGGTGGTCAGTGCGCTCCTGCCCGTCATGAGGGCCGCGCGAGTGGGCGAACACATCGAGTTCACCCGAGCCATCGCGAACGTCCGCCCCTGAGAGGCAAAGTGAGCCAGGTTCGGCGTGCGGCAACGAAGGTCGTTCGGCCAGTTCGCTCCCTCGATGGCGTCGATTCCCTGGTCGTCCGAGAGAACGAATATGAGGTTCGGCAGCGTCTGCGCGTTCGTTGCAGCCGCGACCCACAAGACCGCGGACGCCAGCAACGATGACCTGGCCTGGCGATCCTTCGATCGCGGTAACTGCCTCGGCGCGCGCGACGCTTCCAGGATGCTCCCCATCGTTGCAGAATCCTTCCCGAAGTTGAATCAGATCCCGGTCAGCGCCTCTGGCGACGTAATGGGCGGACGACTGAACGTCGCAGGATCGTGTCCAGAGTTTAGTAGCGCCTGGACGGTTCAGCAAGGCAGATCGCCGAATCCTGCAGCCGGAATCGTCTCTCTGGACCGGGCACTGTACCGATAATCCGCCGAGATCAGCCGATGCGCTCCTGACCGTTCATGTACGGCCGCAGCACTCTCGGGATCGTCACGCTCCCATCCCCGTTCTGGTAGAGTTCGAGAATCGGAATGAGCAGGCGCGGGCTGGCGGCGACCGTGTTGTTGAGCGAATGGCACACGACCGGCTTGCCGGAATCGGGGTCGCGGTAACGGATGTTCAGGCGGCGGCACTGGTAGTCGTAGAGGCGTGAAGCGCTGTGCGTCTCGCCGTATGCTCCGCGCGGCAGGCCCCGCTCATCAACCTCGCCGCGGCTGGGCATCCACGTCTCGATGTCCACCATGTCGGCGTTCTTCGGGCCCAGGTCGCCCGTGCAGCATTGCAGAAGTCGATACGGCATCTCAAGGCGCTGCAGGAGCGTCTCCACGAAACCGATCATGCGCTGGTGCCACTGGCGGCTCTCCGCCTCATCAGCCTTGCAGATCACGACCTGCTCGACCTTGTCAAACTGGTGGATTCGATAGAGGCCGGTCGTGTCCTTGCCCGCCGCTCCAGCCTCGCGGCGAAAGCACGTCGAGACGGTCGTGTAGCGCAGCGGCAGCCGAGCCGCGTCGAGAATCTCGTCCTGGTGGTAGCCCATGAGGCCCACTTCGCCGGTTCCGGTTAGGTAGAGGTCATAACCGCCGCCTCGATCCGTCTCGCGCACTTCATACGCCTGCTCGCGTCCGGCGGGGAAGAAACCCGTGCCGATCATGACCTGCTCGCGGACGAGGACGGGCACGCTCAGCGCGGTGAAGCCGAGTTCGCTGGTCATCATGTCGAACGCACACCGGAGCACCGCGTTGTGCAGGCGCATGCCGTCGCCGATGAGGACGTAACTGCGCGAGCCCGCCATCTTGACGCCGCGCTCGAACTCGAAGAGGTTCAGGGCCTTGCCGATCTCGACGTGGGAGCGCGCCGCGAAGCCCTTGTTGTCCGCGAAGGTCCTGCTCGTATCGAACCACGGCGAGTTCCAGCGGCGAATTTCGATGTTGTCATCCGCGTCGCGGCCGACGGGCACATCGTGGTCCGCCGGCTGGGGGATGCGCAGCCACAGGTCGAGGCGCTTCGCCTCGAGATCAGTCACTACGGCGTTGAGTTCGGCCTCGCGCGACTTGATCTCCGTCGGCCGGGCCTGGAGGCGCTGCATCTCCTGCTGGAGAGCAGGTTTCTCGGAATCGGGCGCCTTCTTCAGGCGGCCGGCGAGGGCCCCGATCTCCTTGCCGATGCGGTTCTTCTCGGAGACGAGGCTCTGGAGTTCCGTCTGGGCTTCGCGCAGCGCGGCATCAAAACGCAGGACGTCGTCGATGTCCACGGCGATCCCCTTGTCTGCTGCCGCCTTGCGGAAGCGGTCGGGATCGTCGCGCAACTGTTTGAGGTCGATCATGGCGGGCGCATGGTAGGGTCACGGGCGCACGGCGGGTAGACGTGACGGGGCAAGGCGCCGGTCCTCGATGCCTGCGGGCCGAATACCATATCACCGTGATCTCCCTGCCCGTCCTCGACACCTCGACGCAGCGCCCCGTCTTTGCTCAAGGCCCGCGGAGCCTTTCGTCCGTGCGCCTGCTGCGCATCAGCGTGACGGACCGATGCAACCTGCGCTGCATTTACTGCATGCCCGACGAGGGTGTGGATTGGATGGCGCCGCGCGGGGATTTGCTCAGCCCCGCGGACTTCGAGGCCGTCGTGGCCGCGGCCGTCCGCATCGGCATCCGGCACGTGAAACTCACGGGAGGCGAGCCAACCATCCGACCCGACATCGTCGAGATCGCCCGGCGCGTCGCGGGCCTGGGCATCGGCGATCTCTCCCTGACCACCAACGGCCTGCTGCTCGACCGCCTGGCGCAGCCGCTGCGCCTCGCCGGCGTCGATCGCCTGACGGTCAGTTGCGACTCGCTTCAGGCCGACCGCTTCGAGCAGATCACGCACGGGGGCGACCTGGCGCAGTTCTGGCGGGGCGTCGAGGCGGCTCAGCAGGCGGGCTTCACGCGCATGAAACTGAACGTCGTCGTGATGCGCGGCGTGAACGACGATGAGGTCGCGGACTTTGCACTCCTGACAAGGGAACACCCCTGGACAATCCGCTTCATTGAGTACATGCCCCTGGGACGGTCGGTGCTCACCGGAGACGATCCCGACGCGGCGATCGTGAACAATGAAGAGATCATGGCGAGGATCGTGGACCGCGTCGGGCCGCTCACGCCGATCGAGCGCCACCGCGAGGCGGGCGTGGGGCCGGCCAGTGTCTTCACGTTTGAGGGCGCGCGCGGCCGGGTTGGATTCATCAGCGCCATGAGCCGGCCATTCTGCGAAACGTGCAACCGCCTGCGCCTGACGGCGGTCGGCGAGTTGCGCAGCTGCCTCTTTGACGGCGGAGAGGTGAATCTGATGCCCGCGTTGCGGCCGGAGCCGGACCTCGACCACATCATCCGCCTCTTCGGGCAATGCGTCGAGATGCGCCCCGACGTGCACTCCAATCGGGGCAACCGCGCCATGAGTCAGATCGGCGGATAATCGGCGACGCGCCGCACTGTCAGGTGACGATGCGCCAGTCACTCAGTTCGCCCTGCACACTGACGCGGCCGTTCCAGGAATTGAGCCGTGGCTCAAGTACCGCGTCGATCGTCATTCCCGAGGCGAGCAGCGGCGCGTGACGGCCGAGATTCCACCCGACAAGGCGCAGGGCGCCGCGGCTGTTTCCTGCCAGGAGCGCAAGGTGCCGCCCGCCCTCGCCCATCACGCGCGGCTGGCCTGAGATGCGCAGGGCGCGCACGAGCAGGCGCGGCGCCGGATTGCCGCGCCCGAACGGGCCGAAGTCGGTCAGGGCGCGAGCGGCCGAAAGAGTGACCTCGTCCACGCCCGCTTCGCAGTCGAAGTCGAAGCGGCGGACGGTGTCGTCCGGCCCGATGTGTGCGTTGGCGTGGGCGGTCAGTTCCTCGACGAAGGCGTCGAATGCCTGGGGCCGCAGCGTGAGGCCGGCGGCCATGTCGTGCCCGCCGTGGGACAGCAGATGATGCGCGACGGCGTCAAACCCTCCGCAAATGGAGTAACCCTCGATCGAGCGTGCCGAGCCTTTGAGCACTTCTTCGCCGCGCTGCAGGAGCACCGCCGGCCTGTGAAAGGCGCCGACAAGGCGGGAGCAGACGATGCCGATCACGCCGGGATGCCAGTCGTGGCGGGCGAGGATGATGATGCGGCGGTCCTCGCCCGTCATACCGGCGTGCTCGGCCATGTCGCGCGCCTGCTGGAAGATGCTCAACTCGGCGTCTCGGCGCTGGCGATTCTGCTGTTCGAGGCGCGTCGCGAGATCCCGGGCCTCGGTGAGGTCGCCGGTGATGAACAGGCGCAGCGCCTCGCGTGCGTGGCCCATGCGGCCGGCTGCGTTGAGGCGCGGCGCAAGGCGGAAGCCCACCGCGTCGCCGTCAATCCGGTCCGCGTCGTCGAGCCCCGCGGCCGAGATGAGCGCGTTCAACCCGACGTTGCCCGTGTCGCGCATCGACCGCAGACCCCAGCGCGCGATGATCCGGTTCTCATCCACCAGCGGCACGACGTCCGCGATCGTGCCCAGCGCGGCCAGCGGGAGTGCGTCCATGAGCACGCGGCGGAGCGGATCGGTCACGCGCTGCGAACCGCACCACATGGTCGCCGCGCGCCAGGCGAGTTTGAACGCGACGGCCGCGCCGCACAGATCGCCGAAGGGATACGTCGAGCCGGGCAGGCGCGGATGCACAAGTGCCGCGGCCGCAGGAAGGGATGCCGGATCCGTGCCGGGCAGGTGATGGTGGTCCGTGATGACGAGATCGACGCCCAGTTCTTTCGCCCGCTGCGCCTCGATCACGGCCGTGATGCCGCAGTCCACTGTGACGATGAGGTCGGCCTTGCGGGCCGCGATCTGCTCGATGGCTTCGACGTTGAGTCCATAGCCTTCCTCAACGCGGTGGGGGATGTAGGTGGTGATGTCGGCCCCCGGTGCGATGGTGCGGAACGTGTGGTAGAGAATGGCTGAAGCGGTGATGCCGTCCACGTCGTAGTCGCCGTAGATGACGAGCGGCCCGCCCCGGCGGAGCGATTCGAGGATGCGCTGTGCAGCCGCCTCAACGCCCGGCAGGGTCGAGGCGTCATGCAGTAGGCGAAGGGACGGATCGCGGAACCGCGATACGTCGTCCGCATCGACGATGCCTCGGGCGGCAAGCACGCGCTCGATGAGTGGCCGCCCTCGGCCTTCACCCGCTGTTTCGCAGCGGGACTGCCAGCGGCCGAGCACACCTTGTTCCACGACCTGCATCGGGCAACGCTAGGCCCGGCGTGCCTTCGCAGCACGATCGCTACCCTTCCATCAGGGCAATGGCGTCCGAGAAGCGGCTGGCGCGGGAATGACCAGGCCGCGCCGTTGGTTGAAGAGGCAGGGAACCGGGCGCCCTGCCTGGCGTGCGCTCCGGTCTTTTCGTTCCAGGCGGTCGCGCGGCCGAGGCAATCCTGGCTTCTTGTCCCGTGGCGCCAGGCGCGCCGAGTACAATACAGCCACTCACCGAACCGGAGGGACTCCATGTTCTCGAGTTTCAACATGATGCGCGCAATCGTGGTGCTGACGCTCATTCACCTGTGCCTCGCGACACAGGCGCACGCCCAGAGGCTGACGACCGAACTCGTGACGGGCAACGTGTCGCGCCCGACGTGGGCCGGCATGGCGCCCGGCGATCCATCGCGCCTCTTCATCATCGAGCGCACGTCGGGGCTGATCAAGATCTTCAAGGACGGGGCGGTTCTTCCGACTCCGTTCCTCGACATTTCCGGCAATCTGCGCGCACGGGTGGACGGAGGGTTCATGTGCATGGCGTTCCATCCCGACTTCGTCAATAACCGCTGGTTCTACATCTACTTCACGAACTCCAACGGCGACGGCGTCGTCGAGCGATACACCGTCTCGAACAACCCGGACCGCGCCGATCCCGCGTCGCGCCTCGAGATCATCAAGATCCTGCGCAATCCGCTCGACGATCTGCATGCGGGCGGGTTCATCGGCTTCAGCCCGACCGACGGGTACTTCTACATCAGCACGGGCGACGGCGGGCCGCAGGGCGATCCGAACAACAACTCGCAGAACCGCGGCCTGCTGCTGGGCAAGATTCTGCGCATCGACGTGGACGGAGGAAACCCTTACGCCATTCCACCCGACAACCCGTTCGTCAACGATCCGAACACGCGCGACGAGATCTGGGCGATCGGATTCCGTAATCCGTGGCGGGCCGACTTCGACAGAGTGACGGGCGATCTCTACGTCGCCGACGTGGGTTTCTCGCGCTGGGAAGAGGTGAGTTACATCGCCGACGGCGACGGCGGACGCAACTACGGCTGGGCGATCAAGGAAGGCACGGAATGTTTCCGCCCGCGCGAGAACTGCGATCCCAGCGGCCTGCTCACCGAGCCGATCGTCGAGTACTTTCACACGAGCACCCCGAGGCGGTGCTGCGTGATCGGCGGCGTGCTCTATCGCGGCAATGCCATCCCGCTGCTCAAGCGCCACTACTTCTACTCCGACTACTGCTCGGCCGAGGTCTGGTCGCTCAACTTCGACGGCAACCGGATCGTCCACAGCCTTGACCACAGCGCGGAGTTGCGCCGGCCGGATGGCCAGCGCTTCGGAGCGGTCTCGAGTTTCGGCGTCGACCTTGAAGGCGAGATGTTCATTGTCGATCACCTCTCGGGCATCTACCGGGTCGTGACGGCCATGCAGTTGGCGGCGCCGCCGCTGGTCTCGGGGCAGCCTGCTCAGTTCGTCATCACCGGCGCCGCACCGGAGACGGTCGTCGGAGTCGTCTACAGCCTCAGCGGAATCGGCTATACCCGCGTCGGACATCTCGAGATCGAGTTAGGGTTGCGCAACCCCGTTCTTGCCGGCACAGTCCGTGCCGACGCCAACGGTCGGGCTGCATTGACGGTCAACATTCCGCCGGCCGCGCGCGGGCGCGACATCTGGCTCCAGGCTGCCCATCGCGGGAACACAAGCAACGTGGTGAAGCGCGTCGTGCAATAGCCCAGGGTCGGGCAAGCGCGTGTCCGCGGTTATCGGGCTGGCTCAGCGCCAGCTGGGGGCTGTGAAGCGGTTTTGGGGGCCTGATTGCGGCCGATCTGATCTCGCGTCCATTGCTGCGTCGCGGCGCTGTGGTACACTCTCGCCACAATCGGGGCTGCCGTGGCCGGGTTGGGGGCTTCACGCTGGAGTCGAGATCGAGAGAGGTCCGCGAACACATGGTGCGAGCATTTGGAACCGTCCTGTGCACGGGGATGCTGTGGTGCATCCTTTCATCCGCGGCTTTCGCGACGGATCGTCCGAACCTCGTTTTCATTCTTGCCGACGACATGGGAGTCGACGCGATCGAAGGCCGGCATTGGCCCAACGAGCTTGGCTGCTTCACGCCCACGCTCAGACGCCTTGCAGATCAAGGCGTGAGTTTCACGAACTGCAGGGTGAATCCGAACTGCTCTCCCTCGCGCGCGGCGCTCATGACCGGCCGTTGTGCGATCGACACGGGCGTCAACGGCGTCCTCGGGAGGCGGAAGGGGGACAACATCTGCACCGGCGAGTCCTTCCCGCCGGTTGTTGCCCGCGTGACCAATCGCCTGTCGCTCCAGACTCAGGAGCGAACCATCGCGGAGGTGCTGCGCGATCACGGCTACTACACGATTCTCGTGGACAAATGGCATTGCGGCTACAACCTGAACGGCGAAGGTCGCGGACTGCGACCCGAGGCGCAAGGCTTTCACGAGTTCTTCGACTGGGGAGCGACGATCTGCGAAGATGATCCGAACCAGGTGGGCGATGAGCACGTGTTGCTCGCCGCTCGTCATGCGCTCGAAGCCGTGAGCCGGCGCGGCGACCGCCCCTATGCGCTCTTCTTTCACACGTATACGGCGCATCGCCTGCACGCCGATGCGGAGGGGTACCTGTGGTGGCGGGTGGATCCCGGGCTGACGCCGCAGACGGCCGGGCTGCCCACGAACAACGTCAACCGCTTCATTCAGAATGTTGAAGCGTTCGACACGGTGCTGCGCCGGCTTCTCGCCGAGAACGGGCTTGGCGTCATCGACTTCGCAACGCAGACGTACGACCCGGCGAGCAACAGCGTGGTCTTCTTCATGACCGACAACGGCACGGACTCGCTGGTGACGGCGTATCGAAACAACGGCGCGCCCGCGGGCAAGAACACGCTCTTCGAGGGCGGCATCAGGGTCCCGCTGTTCGCCTTTGGTCGCAACATCTCGACGAACCAGTCTCTGCGCGGGACCGCCGATGACTCCCAGATCAGCGCGGTCGATCTCTTCGACACGCTCTGTGACGTCGTTGGCGCGCCGTCCGACCTGCGCGACAACGAACACGGCGCGTTCCCGAGGCGCAGCATGAGTTTCGCCGACCGCATCGGCTTCGCGCCGCCGGGGTCGCTCCCCCGCCGCGACTACACGCTCTCGAGCCTCGGCCTCAGCCTTGCCGGCGGAGAGCAGGTGTGGCGACTCGCTCTCACCGGCGACCGCTACAAACTTGTCTGCAACTCGGGCGGCGTCGGATTCGATCCGATGCTCGAAGACGAGTTCTTTGACCTGGCGGCCGACCCCGCTGAGGCCGTCAACCTGCTTCGTGAAGCGATGACGCTTCGCGAGGTGACCGCCTACCGGGTCATGCGCGAGCGGGTGATTGATGAGTGGCCCGCAGCCGTGGGTGCGGCAGACGTGACCCGGCCGCGACATTACACGATCGAGGAGACCTCCGGTGACGGCCGGTTTCTCCTCATCGGACACGTTGTCGACGGCGTGCTCGATGATTCGCTTGAAGAGTTCTACGACCGCTTCCTTGCGGCTCGACCCGGGAATCTCGTTGGTCGAGAGATGCGGCCCGCACAACGGGCCGCGTATCTCCTTCTCCGCGGGGTCATGCAGACCCGCCTGTCCAATGGCGAAGCCTCGTCCGACGTGCAGGTCGTCGAACTTCCGCTGGCGAGCGCGCTGGTCATGTCCAGCCGTTGCGGCGAGGTCGACGGACCAATGACCATCGGTTTCGAGGACGCGGACGGTCCCGATGAGACCGAGTACCGAGCCCGTCTGACCTTCGACCTCGGCACGGTGCTGCGCCTGCCGAGCGGCTTCGGTGTCCAGGATGTGGCGTCGGCGCGGCTCATCCTCGGCTTCCGCAGCGACTCGCGGCTGTGGACAGAGGCGGAGTATTTCAGTCGCGACACCGACTGCGGCGTCGTCGTTGCCCATCGCATGACGCAGTGGTCCAATGACCTGTGGAACGAGGACCACTTCGATTCGAGTTTTCTCGGCTGGGCCGATCCGCCGCCCCATATCATTCCCAATCCACCCAACATCGTGCGCGGCGTGCCGCTGCCGCAAGGCGCGTGGCTCGGCTTTCGCGGCAACGCCGAACTTCGCAACACGGTGATTGGCTGGTACGCGGATCCCTCATCCAACCACGGCCTTCTGATCCGGGCCGAGCGTCTCGGTGGCGTGCCGGGCGACCAGCACCTCCACTTCCTGCGCGATGCGCGCATCCGCATCGTCCTCGATCGCCGCCGCTAGCCGCCCTCGCAAGTCCGCCCTCGAGCGGGCGTGGCTGCCGGATCGCGAGATCGCCCGCGCCCTCAGGTTGTGCGGCGGTCCGGCTTACGACGACGCCGCCCGCGCGTGGGCGGCGCGGATGATGCGGATGCTGTCCGCCAGCCCGGTGCGCTCCGCGTCGTTCATGGGCACTTCAAGCACGACGCGTTCGGCGCCGGCCCGCCCGACAACGCAGGGCAGCGAAAAGCATGCTGGTCCCTGCATCTCCACACCCGGCGGCGCCTGTGCGTGCACGCTGCCGACCGTCAGCACCGCGCGCTCGTTGCGCAGAATCGCGCGGCAGAGGCGCGCCACCGTCACGCCGATCGCCGAGTCCGTCGCCCCTTTCCCTGCGATGATCTCCTGCGCGGCGCCTCGCACTGACTCAAAGATCTCGACGCGGTCGCGAACGGTCAGCGGCCGCTTGCCCGACGGCTGGTAGAGGTGCAGCGGGGTGTGGCCGACAGTGGCCGAGGACCACAGGGGCAGGCTGGAGTCGCCGTGCTCGCCGACAATCGAGGCGTGGACGCTGCTCACCGCCACGCCCAGCCGCCTCGCCAGCAGGGCGCGGAAGCGCGAGGTGTCGAGCAGCGTGCCCGAGGCGATGAGGCGCTCGCCGGGGAAACCGAGGGGCGCGGCCAGGTCGTGTGCGACCATCGTCATCACATCCACCGGATTGGTCACCATCACCACGACCGCGCCCGGGGCGAGCGAAACAAGACGAGGGATCACCTCGCGCAGAATCGCGGCGTTGACCCCGGCGAGATCAAGGCGGCTCTGCCCCGGCTTCTGCTTGACGCCGGCGGTGATGACGGCGACGTCGCAGCCGGCCGCGGCGTCCAGATCGCCCTCGATGACTTCGCACGGCTGCGCATACGCCAGGCCGTGAATCAGGTCGAGCGCCTCAGCATGGCGCTTGGGCACATCGACGTCGATGAGCGCAAGGCGGTCCGCCACGCCTTGGATGAGCATTGCGTAGGCGGATGCGACGCCGACGCGGCCCATGCCGATCACGGCTACGCTCGAAGGGTGCGATCTCATTGAAACCGCCGTTTGATTATTCCCCTCCATCAATGAACCGTAGGGCCGCGACGATGAGTCACGTATAACGGTCATGGCCGTCGATTGTCGCGGGCGGCCTTGTTCGGCTTGGCGGGCGGAGGCGGGACATTCACTGGTTCTTCCGCAATGCGCTCAAGCAGGTGCGCAATGGCCGCGTCGAGCTGGGCGTCGGCGCCGTTGAAGGTGGCGTGCGGCAGGTTGTCCACGACGAGGTCGGGATCGAAGCCGTGGCCTTCGATGAGCCACTCGCCCTCGGGTCCGTAGACGCCGAACTCGGCCGCGGTGGCGATGCCGCCGTCGACGAGGACGTTGCTGCTGCTGAGCCAGATCTCGCCTCCCCACGTACGCGTGCCGATCACTTTGCCCAGGCCCAGGCGGCGGAAGCCGTCGCAGAACGCTTCGCCGTCCGAGCCTGTGTTCTGATCGCAGAGGACGACGAGGTGGCCGCGGAAGGCGTACTGCATGTTCCAGGCCGGCTCGCCGAACCGGCCGTGCCAGTACATCCAGGCTCGCCTGAGGAGTTGGCCGAGGATCCACGAATCGATGTTGCCCCCGCCGTTGTGGCGGACGTCGATGATGAGGCCTTGCCGGTCGAAGACGGGGAAGAAGTCGCGCGTCCACTGGCTGATGTCGCCGCCGCCCATGGCGCGGAGGTGGACGTAGCCGAGGCGCCCTTCGCCCCTTTCTTCGACGGCGAGGCGGCGCGTGTATTCCCATTCGTCGTAGCGCAGGCTGCGCTCGGCGCCGGCGGAGATGGGCGTGACGATCACGTCGCGCTCGGTCGCCGTCTCACCCTCGCCTGAGCGCAAGCGCAGGCGGACCTGCCGGCCGGCCTTGTGGCGCAGCAGGGCGCTGAGATGCGTGTCGCCGTCGAGACTGACTCCATCGATCATGACGATGAGATCGCCCGCCGCGGCGTTGACGGTCGGATCGGCGAGCGGGCTCCGCGCGGTCGGCTCATCGGGGTCGTTTCGGTAGATGTGCTCGATGCGCCAGCCGCTCGCGGCCTTGTCGCGCGCGATGCGTGCGCCGAGAACGGCGATGCCGATGGAGTCGTCGCCGCCGCGGTGGTCGCCGCCGGAGACGAAGATGTGAAGGGCGGAGAGTTCCGCCACCATCTGGCTGATGAGGTCGCTCAACTCGCCGCGCGTCGTCACGCGATCGACGAGGGGCAGGTACTTGGCGAGCATGGCGTCCCAGTCCACGCCGTGCATGTCGGGGTCGTAGAAGTAGTCGCGTTCGAGGCGCCAGGCTTCGACGAACATCTGCCGCCACTCGATTCTCGGATCGAAGTTGAGGGCCCAACCCGCGGTGTTGACCATGTTCTCGGGCTTGAGCGATGCGCTGGCCCCGACTTCGACGACGTGCAGGGCGGAGCCTTTGCGCAGAAGGATCTTCTTGCCGTTGCCGCTGAGTTCAGCCATGGAAACACCCTCGACGAAGGTCTCGACCTTGTTGCCGGGCTTGCTGTTGATCGCCAGCGTCTGCACCTTGGTTGCGCCGCCGGGTCCGTTGTCGCTGCTCATCCAGAAGAGGCGGTCGCCGGC
>CAADHA010000052.1 GCA_900696685.1 uncultured Planctomycetota bacterium | reverse complement strand
GTGCCGTCGGCGGAGGTGAAATCGACGGCCTCGGCGCCCGGCGGCGCCTGCGAGAGCGGCGTGTCCCCGCGCTGCGGGTAGTAGAAGAGTCGCTCCATACAGCCCGTGCTCCAGAAAAAGAAGCCGAGAGCGAGAATCAGCGCCGTCCAGCGCAGAGCAAGGTTGCGCAGGCGCTGCAGACGGGTTGCGGACAAGTTGCTGCACATGCAAATGGAGAATAGGGGCGATCTGGCGGCGGGCCGGCGTGTATTCACTCCGATGAGGGAGTTTCGCAGCGATGCAGCGAGCAGAACGAACTAGGAGGGAACGGAAAGGAGGGCGGAGCATATCGTCGGAGCGACGACGCACCGGCTCGCCGATATCGGCATCCACAGTTATTGGACGCAACTTGGCCCATCTTCCCCCGCGAATTCGCGTGAAATGCGGCCCGCTCGACACATTTTGCGGATCACGAAACTTCTTTTCAAAAATCCGGTGTCTCGACCCTGCCAGAGGACTCAGAAGCCGGTATATTGATACACAACATTCCGGCAGCGGGTTCCCGCGACCGACACATCCTTGGAGAGGATGATCAAGAGGCGATTCCGCCAAACGAAGGGAGAGGTGATCGTGATTGTCAAGCAACTGAGGGGTATCTGCATTCTCGCCGCGGCCGCAGCCGCGACACTGACGGCGTCGTCCGCGCAGGCGGACTTCATCAGTCACTCCTACGGATTCACGCGCATCACGAATAATGGCACCGAGAACCCTGAGGGCCAGATTTTCTTTGAGGTGCGGAACTTCAGTGGAGGCGAGCCCGATGGTCCTGCGCAGGCCGCATTGCCAAGTGCCCAGTGGGTTTCCATCCTCGTGCGCAATGTTGCGGGGGGGATGAGTTCTTCAATCGGGGAGACCTACTTCGAGGATGGAACTCTCCTTGATCTTCACACAATCGTCTCTGGTCCCGGGACGACCTACATTGAAGGTGCCAGCCCGCCGGATCTTCCGGGTGGAGAGCCGTTTTCGTTCGTCGCGACCACGATGTTTTCAGCAGAAGCTGCACCTGGGAATGCTAATGGGATCAACCCGGGCGAGTGGGTCGAGATCCTGTTCACGTTGAAGAACAGCTACGTCTACAGCGATGTCTTGGCAGCAATCGCAGCCGGACAACAATACACGCAGAACGGCTACAAGCAGTACCCGGGCGAACTCACGTTGCGCTTCGGCATACATGTTCGCTCCATCGGATTGGGTGGCGAAAGCGAGGGCTTTATCAACAGCATCCCCCTCCCCGCGCCCTTCGGGCTGGCCCTGGCCGGACTGGCCGGCGTCGTGATCATCTCTCGGCGCAAGCGCAAGGCGGCAGTCTCCCTCGACTGATCCCCTCCGCCCCGCTCAACAGGGCGACAAATCCCCAGCAGAGGTGCAGCGACAAGGTTTCCGCCTTGTCGCTGTACTTTTTCGATCGGTTCGCTGCGACCCGGAACGCATTCGCCCCGACGCGAAACACAGCGGCGCGTTTCGCTCGCGATGCGATCGGAAGACTCGTCGGACTGAGCACAGTCCGGCTCGCGGAGATCCGCTACTTTGAGTCGAACCGCAGCTGATAAACGAGCGTCTCCTTGGGCCACAGGCGGATCTGCTGATGCTGCGCATCAAAGTCGAAGATCGGCTGCTCCATGACGAAGACCAGGCCGCGGCCCTCGCCCCCCGGCCGCCAGCCCACGCTGCGCAGCGGGTAGTTCACCGGCGTCGATGACACGGTGGCGCCCGCGCGATCGATGAAGAAGAGCCGATCGCGCCCGCCGGTGATGAAGTGTTTTCCGTCGAAGGCGAGGCCGGTGATCCAGCGCTCCTTCGTCTGGATCGAAGAGAGAATCTCGCCGGTATCCGGATCGACTTCGCGTATCACGCCGCCCATGCCTTCGAGGATGTAGAGCCGGCCGTCAATGAACTCGATGCCCTTGGCCCCATGGCTGCGGTTGGCCTTGTTCGCCTCCGTATAGATGGTGCGAACCGTTTCGCCCGTGGAGGGGTCGATGACGTAGATGGGCTGGCCGGCGGTCCAGCCGCCGGTCATGGCGTAGAGGCGCTGCCCGTCGGTGCAGATGTCCAGCACCGAGCCGTCGAGGGGGAAGGTGCGGTGCGCCTTGCCCTGCGCGTCGCACTCGAAGAGCCGGCCCATGTGCGCGATCCACGTCGCATCGCCGATGAAAGCGAAGCCCGCCGGCACTTCCTCGCTCGGCGCCTTGAACGTCTCGATCGTCACGTCCGGCGCATCGCAGATCTGCGCCGCACGCGGCTCGGGAACGTCCCACTCCTGCCCCGCCTTGTAGAGGTCGTAGCGCCGCAGGGCGTCGGTGAGTTTCTCCCTGAACGGCTCGGGCAGCATGTATCCCGAGAAGCGATGCACGCGCTCCCGCTTGTCTCCAAGCGTGATGAGCGAGGGATACGCCGAGACGTTGAACTGCGGCGGAATCTCCGGCGTGTCGTCGCGGTTGACCTTCACCCAGTGAAACGCCCGGCTCATCTCGATCACGGACGAATCGGAGTAGGTGTCCTCCTCGAGTTTCCTGCACCAGTGGCAGGCGTTGAAGGTGAAGTAGGCGATGACGGGTCTGCCGTCGGCATGGGAGAGCCGCATGGCCTCATCGAGATCGCGCAGCCAGCGGATGCCTTCCTTCGCAGGCTCCTGTGCGGCGACGAGCGAGGCGATGAACAGCGCGGCGGCAAGTGCGAAACCGATGCCGAGCGGGCGGCGATGGATCAGCATGGCGCTTCTCCCGATGCGGGGTTGGCGGTTTGGATATCAGGATCATACCCGCCGGCGCAACCTCGAAGAGGCCTCTCTCATTCCATCAGCGGTGCGACGAGGCAGCGATCCGCGTGGCCGCCCGCGAGCGACTCCGCGAGGTCTGCGGCCGCGTCGGAGGATACGGCGACAGTGTGGATTGTGGTGCGGGTCGATCGCAGATCGAGCGAGTCGGCACGGATTCCCTTTCGATTCAGCACATCGAGGAGCGTGCCCGGATCGACGGGGCCGGCAGGCGCGTCTGCGCGGATGTAATGACGGCGCAAGGCGCCTGGTTGTGTCAGGCGTGCGCGGCGAAGTGAGCGAGGCGTCGCTGCAGCACCGTTCGGCGACGCTGTCAGTGAATGAAGATCACCGAGAATCGCCGAAGTCGTGGCGCGCGGTCCGGCGCCGGGGCCTTGAACGTGAATGCAGCCGGCAAGTTGCGACTCGATCTCGAAGGCGTTCTCGCACCCGCTGAGGCGCGCGAGGCGCTGGGCGGCGGGGACGAAACACGGTCCGACTCGAAGACTGACCGTGCCGTCATCCGAACGCTGCGCCTCCGCGAGGAGGCGGATGACGCAGCGCTGCCGCCGCGCGTGGCGAACATCCTCCGCGGTGATGGTCGTGATGCCCCGGGTGGCGATGGCGTCGGGGTGAATCCATCCCCAGCCCGCGCGCTGCGCGAGGACGCAGAGTTTCTCCGCGCTGTCGCGGCCGGTGAGATCGGCCGCCGGGTCAGGCTCGGCATATCCGAGGCGCTGCGCTTCGCGCAGGGCCTCGTGGAGTTCGCCGCCCGTCGCCTCCATGCGCGTGAGGATGAAGTTGCATGTGCCGTTGACGATGCCGCGGATGGCGGTGATGCGGTCGCCTCGCAACCGGTCGAGTGCGGCGAGGATGGGCGTGCCGGCCCCGACGCTCGCTTCGCTCAGCAGCCGCGCGCCGTGCAAGGCGGCGAGGCGGTGCAGCGACTCGCCGTGCCGCGCGATGATCGACTTGTTGGCGGTGATGACGGAGATGCCGCGGCTCAGCGCCGCCTCGATGTGCGAGCGCGCGGGTTCGACTCCGCCGAGCAGTTCGATCACCACCTCAGGCTCCGAAGCGAGCACCTCGTCGAACGAATCGGTCAACAGCGCGTGTGCGATCGGCCGGGAGCGGCCGGTGTCGCGCACGAGGACGCGGGTGATGATGATCCCGTCGCGGCCGGCGAGGTGGCGCGCGACCTCGGCGCCGACATTGCCGCAGCCGAGGAGGGCAATGCAAAGCGGTGCAGGCTGGAGATACTCGGTGTGGTCGAGGAGGCGGATCATGCCCGCACCTCCCGGCCTCGCAGCGTGGTTACCGCAGACCGCTCCAGCGCCGCGTCGAGGTCTTCAATGAGATCGCGCACATCCTCGATGCCGACGGAGAGGCGGACCAGCCCGTCGCCGATTCCGAGGCGCTCTCGCTCGGCCGGCTCGACCGCCGCGTGCGTCATCGTCGCGGGGTGGCACAGCAGCGACTTGACCCCCCCGAGGCTCTCCGCCAGCGGCCACAGGCGCAGTTGGCTGATGAGCGAGCGGATGCGATCGACTCCACCCTCAAACTCGACACTGACGATGGAGCCGAATCCGCAGCTCTGCCGCTTCGCGAGACCGTGCTGCGGGTGGGTCGGAAGACCCGGGTAGATCACGCGAGTGACGGCGGGATGCGCGGCAAGGTGCTCGGCGAGGCGCTGTGCATTGGCCGCGTGCCTCTCAACGCGAAGCGAAAGCGTCTTGACGCCGCGCAGCAGCAGGAAGCAGTCCTGCGGCCCCGGCACCGCCCCCGTCGCGTTCTGCACGAACTTGAGATCAGCGTAAAGATCGTCGTCGCTGGTGACCAGGGCGCCGCCGAGCACATCGCAGTGTCCGCCGATGTACTTCGTCGTCGAGTGGAGCACGATGTCAGCGCCGAGCGCGAGCGGCTGCTGGTGTACCGGCGTGGCGAAGGTGTTGTCCACCACGCTCCGCACGCCGCGCTTCCGCGCGAGCGTGCAGCAGGTCTCGATGTCGGTGAGGCGCAGCAGGGGGGTGGAGGGCGTTTCGAGCCAGAGGAGTTTCGTCGCATTCGAGATCGCACGCTCGACGTTGCGGACATCGGTCGTGTCGATGAGCGAAAACCTGACGCCGAAGCGCGCGAAGATCTTCGTGAAGATGCGGTAGCACCCGCCGTAGAGGTCCTGCGAGGCGACGACGTGGTCGCCGGCCCTGAGGGTCTGGAGGAGGGCGTTGACGGCGGCGAGTCCGCTGGCGAAAGCCAGGCCGTGACGCGCGCCCTCGAGCGCGGCGAGGCTTGCTTCAAGTGCGGTTCGCCCGGGGTTGCCGGTGCGCGAATAGCACCAGTCGGGCTGGCCGCCCAGTTCGTCCTGGGCATAGGTGGTGGTCTGGTAGATCGGCGTGACAACCGCCCCGGTCAGGGCGTCGTTGGGCTGGCCGGCGTGGATCGCCAGCGTGTCAAAGCGGTAGGACATGATTCGGTTCCCCTTGTTACGAGTGTGCGAAAGGCAGAAAGCACAACGCGGTCCGGCGAGGCCCGGACGGGGAAGTCGAATCATGCGGCGATGGCGGGAGTGTCGGTCGAATCAGCGGACGGCGACGCCCAACCAGCCGCAGGAGACCACTCCCGCGCCCGGGCTGGGCATGGACATCATCATGTCCGTCGCGATGTGAAACTGACTGACCATCGGAGACGAGGATAGCACCGGGGATGGACTGGTCAAGTGCACCATCGGGACCGTCGCACGAATGCGGATCACTGTGGACTGGGCCGTGATTGTGTCAGACGTCGCAGCTCTCATACGCCTGCTCATACAGATGGAGAAGGCTGCGGGCCGTGACCTCGCGCGGATTGAATCGCGCCGTCCACTGGGCCGCGGCTTCCTCGGCCATGGCGCCAAGCGCGGAGTGCTCGACGCCTGCCTGTGCCAGCGTCCTCGGCAATGTTCCTGCGTCCAGCCAACTCGCCAGGCGCCTGACGATCGCTTCAACGGCACGGGCAGGCTGGTCCGATGGTTCAGCCACGCCGCCGGCGAGGGCGAGATCAAGGTACCGCCTCGCCGTCGCTTCGTCCTGTGCGTTGAAGCGGACGACATGCGGGAGCATCACGCCCACGGCCGCACCGTGCACGAGGTTGAAGTGCGCGGTCAGGGGATTGGCGAGCGAGTGTGCGATGCCGAGCATGCTTTTCTCGATCGAGATGCCCGCGAGGCTTGCGGCGAGGAGCATTTCGCCCTGCGCCTCCACGTCCCCCGCATCGGCCAGCACGCGCGCGAAGTGTCGTGCGCTGCGGGCGAAGGAGTCGGCGGCGAGGCGGCGCGACTCGCCGGTGGCGTTGCGCGCCACAAACGATTCGACGGCATGCGAGATGGCGTCAATGCCGCTGGCCGCAATGACGCTTCGCGGCTGCGTGACGGCGAGCAGCGGATCGAGCACGGCCGCGCGCGGCGCCGCCAGCGGGTCTCCGCATGCCATCTTCATGTGCGTCTGCTCATCCGCGATGAGGGCGAAGGACTGCACCTCGCTGCCCGTGCCCGCCGTGGTGGGAATTGCGATGAGCGGCAGCAGAGGCGACCTCGCCTTTCCCCTGCCCTGGTAGTCGCGCATCGACCCGCCGTTGGTCAGGAGAAAGTTGCATCCCTTGGCCGCGTCGATGCTGCTCCCTCCGCCGAGGGCGACCAGGAAGTCGATCGGCTGCCGCCGCGCCGCGCCAATGCACGCATCGACGTCGCGATCCGTCGGGTTTGGGCGCACACGGTCAAACACGGCCACCTCCAACCCTGCCGCGTCGAGAATCTCCCGCGCGCGGGCCGCGTGCCCCGCCTTGACCAGACCCTGATCCGTCACGAGCAGCACGCGCGATCCGCCGTGCCCGCGCACGAGCGATCCGATCTGCACGATTGAGCCGGGGCCGAAGACGATCCGCGTCGTCGTGGCGTGTTCGAGATCTGGCGGGCCCAGAGTCATTGATTCAGATTGGCCGCAAAAAGGCGCAAAGTGCACCAAATGGGTTGGGACTGGATCATTGATTTCTCTTCCTTCGCCTCTTGTGCCTCGTTGCGGCCATTGCATTGCGGCCGTTGCTTCTATCCGATCTGCAATGCGCGCTCGCGGTAGAGAAAATTGATGATGTTGCCCTCATGGGGCTGGAGCCAGTTGAGTCGGGTCGTCGGGACCGGGCCGAGGTTGAGGCGGTCGATGTTGGTCGCATCCACCGCAGCGCGGCGGAACTTCTCATCGTTGCTGATGACGGTGCATACCAGCGTATCGCCGATGGCTGTCAGCACGTCGCTCTGCGGACATTCCACGACGCTTGCGAAGGGGAACATGAACTCGGTGTTGGCGAGGGCGCGTTTCGGCGAATCGCAGTGGACGATGGTCGGCCGCAGGTAGGCGCAGCGCTGCTCCCTGACGAGTCGATGCCCGCCGCGGTGCTTCGCCGTCACCTCTTCGACGCCGCTCTCCGCCAGCCCCGCCTCGATCAGTGCGTTGATCCCCTCCGCCTGCGCGGCGATGGTGAAGGCCGCCAGCGGCGCTCCCGGATCATCCGGCGGCAGAGGCGCGACGGGACCGAGGCGCTGCGCCAGGGCCTCGGCGATCTCCCGGCTGCAGCGCGAAACCCAGATGCCCGAACAGTTGATGCAGCCACGCCCGCCGTTGAGCGCGATGCTGTCCACCATCAGGTCGAGGTAGCGCTCCCACTGGTCCACGCAGTCGTCGCCGAGGATGATCTTGCTGAAGCCCGGCCCGTGGACCTGCACGGCCGGGTTGCCGCGATACTGCTCGACCGTCGCCTTGCTGCCGAAGATCAAGGTGCGCGGCACGTGGTTGACGACGGCCATGCCGACCTCGGCGCCGCCGGGATAGAGGCCGATCGACTCGCGCGGCAGGCCCGCCTCGAAGAACGCCTGCGCCATGCGGAAAGGAGTCCACGGCTCAAGCGGCCCGGGCTTGAGCACAAGGCCGATCTGCAGCGCCGGCACCGGCAGCCACAGGCCGTGCGTGCCCGGCGAGTTCGACGGCAGGACCATCCCGAGCACCGGCGAGTTCGCCTGCATGGAGCGCATGATGCCGCGCTCCTCGCCGTAGCCGCGCGTGAGGATCCCGCGGTCGAGCCCGCGCGTCAGCGAGCCGAGGATCGCATCGAGGTTCGTCAGGACGTGGCGCAACTTCTCCATGTTGAAGCGGCACATGTGCTCGGGCAGACCTGTCGTCGCCGATTGGCAACGCACGAACTCTTCGGGCGACTGGGTTGTGCTGCCGAGGGGAAGACTCCCCCGAATGAAGAGGTCGGCGGCCCTGCTCAGCCGCCGGCAGAGTTCATCGCAGGGTATCGCCCGCAGGGCTTCGCGTGCGCGGTGCGCCTGGCGCATGTCGCGCGCGATCAGACCCGGATTCGCCTGCGAGACCTGGCAGAGTTCCTCGCCGGTGGCGAAGTGGACGACCGTCTCAACGTCGAGACTCTGGTAGGCTTCGCCCCAGCGGAGGATGGGAAAGTGCGGAAGGCTCATGGTCTGGCTTGCCGGCACGCTCCCCGGCGCAACGCCTTCGGTTCGCGGCTAAACAGATTCATTACACGTCCTCGACTTCAATAGACGCCCTCGACGATCGTCGTCCTGCTCGCGCCGAAGGGGCGCACTTCGCCCACGCCGTCCCAGGGGTACAGCGCACACGGCCGGCGGCGGATCGCCTCGTCGCGCTCCAGGAACCGCGGCATGAAGAACTCTTTCGTCAATGTCGTCAGTTCCACCCGGCCCCACTGGTCATACTCGACGAGTCGCTCTGGACGGTCCGGATCGACGACGCGGAGCATGGCTCGCGGCTGCGGCGCGTAGTAAGTGATCGAGTAGCGGTCCTCGGGCGTGAGCGGCTTGTGGCACGCGAGGCCCATGAGCGTGTTGCCGTAGGTCGGCACGAACGTCGTCTTTCCTTCGAGCACTTCTTCGATCAGGAAGCGCGTGTACTGCGGCTCCATCGTCGTCCCGCCGCAGAAGACGCCCTTGATCCCCGCCTCGGGAATCGAAATCTTCTCGGCGAGCGCCTCGAGAAGTTTGGGGGTGGTGAATAGCGCGTCCACGCGGCGGTGGGTGAGGATCGTGACGGCCTGATCGACGACGTGCTCCATGTACGCCCTGGCCTGCTCGAACTGCCTGGCCGAGATGATCTTCTTCACCCAGCGCGGATCGAGATCGACGAAGAAGCACGAGCAGCCGCGGAAGTTGGCGAGATGCTCGATGGCCAGGCGCAATCGACGCGGGCCGGTCGGGCCCATCATGAGCCAGTAACCGTTGCGGGGAAAGTCGGCGTCGCTGAGCGTGGCGGAGAACTGTTCATAGTCGATCTTGTAATCGTCCCAGCCGATGCGCTGCTTGGGCATGCCCGTCGGGCCGCCGGTTTCGAAGATGGTGAAAGGCCGTCCCTTGTACGCCGCGGGAATCCACCGCTCGAGCGGCTCGACGCGCAGCGATTCATCGGCGAAGTTGGGAAAGACGCTCAGGTCGGCCACGCTCTTGACGCGCGCGATCGGGTCGATGCCGGTGCGTTTCGCCCAGTCGAGCCAGAAGGGCGTGCCGGTCTCGGGGCTGAAGTGCCAGCGGACGATTCCGCGCAGGTGGGCGTCGAGGGCTTGACGGGCGTCGTCGGCGGTGCGCGGGGCGGCGGCGGTCGTGGAAGAGGCGTCGGGCGTCATGGCGGTCAGTTGCTCTCCGCCGGGTCGAAGAACTTGTCAAGCGTGGCGCGCGAAGGCGGCGGCGTGAGCAGCGACACGACGATCAGCGCCGCGGCGCTGGCGAGGAAGATGACGGTGACGGGCATGACGGCGCCGAAGACCAGCGTTTCATCGTCCTGCCCCGGCGGGCGATCGGCCTTGGCGATCATGTCCAGCGTGAACATGATGATCCACACCACCGCCGTCACGAGTACGCCGGCGATCGCGCCCGCCTTCGTGGCGCGTTTCCAGTAGACGGCGGCGAACACAAGGGGGAAAAGCGACGCAAACCCGCTGAAGCACCACACGCCAAGGTCGAAGACGTGCGTGCCCGTCTGAAGGACCAGCGCGAGCAGGTAACTGAGCACCACGATGCCGAAGATGAAGCCTCGGCCGATCCAGACCTTCTGACCGTCTGTGAAGCGGTCCGGCCCGGTGATGCGCAGGACGACGTCGCGGGTGAACATCGTGCCGATGCACATGAACTGCGAGTCGAGCGAACTCATGATCGCGGCGAGGATGCCCGCGCCGAGCAGGCCGCTGAGCCAGGGCTGGTGGACGAACGTGGCCACCATGCGCCCGAGGACGGTGTTGGCGTCGGCCGCGGGCGGGTTGAGCGCCGCCGCCGCCCACACCCCGATCATGATGCACGGCAGCCAGACGATGGCGATGCAGACGGGATGCGCCACGACCGTGAGACGAAACGCCTTGGCGCTCTTCGCGGTGAGCCAGTGCTGGAAGAGGTGAGGGAACATGCCCACCGAGAGGGGAATGAAGCAGTAGGTGAAGAACTGCGCCCGGCCGATCATCCCCTCGCGCGCCAGGCGCGTAGCGGCCCTTTCGTGGGCGGCGACGGCTTCGCTGGCAGCGGTCAGTCCCCCGAGTTTCGACGCGATCATGTAGAACGCGACGACGCCGGTGATCATGAACACGAGCGTCTGGAACGTGTTCGCCCAGACCGCCCCGCGCAGGCCGCCGAAGAGAACGTAGAAGAGGACGATGAAGCAGATCACCCCCATGCCAAGCCACGGCGGAACTCCGCCGTGCAGCGCGGGATTGGGCGTTCCATCCGGCCTGAGCACCGGAAACAGGTCGGGGAACGTCCCCGAAGTGATGGGCTGGATCGCCTTGCCCGCGCCAATCACGCCCACGAGCAGATAGGGGATGACGAGCGCGACGAGAATGGGAAAGAGGATGTACCCCAGCGCCGGAGAGTTGAACCGCTCGCGGAAGTACTCGCATTGCGTGAGGTAGCCGTGCCGCTTGCCCACCGCCCAGAGGCGGATGCCGATGAGAAAAAAGCACGCGGAGTGGATCAGCCCCGACCACGACGCCATCAGCCCGTAGACGCCGATGCCCGTCGAGTACGCCTTGCCCGTCGAGCCCACGAGCGCGAAGCCCGTCATCGTTGTCCCGAAGATGGACATGAGCATGAGAAACGAGCCGACTGAGCGGGAGACGACGAAGTAGTCCGCCGCGGTCCCCCTGAAGAAGCGCGCGCTCACGAGGCCCAGCACAATGAGCAGCGCGAGGTAGGCGACGATGACCAGCAGGGGGGTGAGGTCGCCGACGGCGAGAGTGAGGCTCATGACCGCCCCCCGCGCTTCGTGCGGGAGTCGGATGCGCCGGCATCCGCCCACTGCTCGATGTGCGAAGGCCAGGCGAACTTCACTGCCGCCAGCCAGAGCAGCGCTGCTGCGATCGAGTACGCGGCGTGATACGCCAGCCCGGCGGGAAGGAAGCCGAGGACAAGACTGCGGTCATTCCAGAACCAGAAATCCTGGTGCAGAATGAACAGCGCCGCCGCGCCGATCCAGACCAGACGCCACGCATTCGACCTCTTCGTGCCGCTCACGGAGATTCCTCCGCGCCCGCGGGGCCGAGGTTCGCGATGGCGAACAGGTGCGTGTGCGTCGCCACGTAGAGCACACCATTGGCCGCGATCGCCGAAGAGTAGATCGGCGACTTCATGTCCACCTCGTTGATGACCTTGAGTTCTCTGCCCGCGGCGAGGATCGTCATGTAGCCGTCCTCGTTGCCGATGAAGACCTTGCCGTCGGCCACGAGCGGCGAGGCCCAGATGTGTCCCTTCGTGTCGTGCACCCAGTATTCCTTGCCGGTCTCCGCGTCGAGGCAGTAAACGAAACCCGAGAAATCGGCAGCGTAGACGAGACCGTCGTGAATCGCCAGCGTCGAGATTGATCGCGCGATCTTCTGATAGGACCAGACGCGGTGCGTGGAGGTGACGTCGCCCCGGCCCGACGCATCAATGCACACCAGATTCCCCGCCCCCTCGCCGTGCTCAGGATCCTGGCCGATGGCGACGTAGACCCGGTCCTTGTAGACGACGGGAGTGGCCAGAACCTCGCTCGGGCCGGCGCGGGTCGCATACCTGATCTTCTTGCCGTCGCGCACGCGGTATTCGGCGGGGTTGGCGTCGAAGCGCCAGACTTCCTTGAGAATCGGATAGCCCTGCTCATCTTCGACCGGCTCGGGGGCAAAAGCGTAGACCCAGCCGTCGGGCCCGCCGAAGATGCCGAGATCGAGCCGGTCGCTCCTGAGGTATGCCGGCGAGGTCCAGTTGCAGTGGAAGATGCGGCTGCTCAGACCCGACGCCTCCTCTGCGAGCAGGGTTCCGGTCTTCTTGTCAACGAGGATGAGGCTCGGCGCGTTGGGAGCGGGCGTCTCGACGTGGCCGTAATCCACGCCGTTTGAAGTGGTCACCCACAATTGGTCGCCGACCACGAGCACGCTGCTGCTGGTGATGTTGTGCGGGAAGACGCCGCACTCGTCGATCATGTTGAGTGTCCAGATGATGTCGGCGTCTGTGGGGCGGACCTCCATCGGCGGGTTGCCCTTGCCGGCCAGATACTGCCCTTCCTCCTTGAAAGGCCCATCGTTGCCATTGGCCATGCCGTGCACATCGAGGCAGGTGACCTCGCAGAGGTTGGTGACGAGGTAAACGCGCTCGCCCTCGATCGTGGGCGACGAACAGATGCCCAGGTACTCCCAGTCGCTCACCTTGCCGGTGCCGAGTTTGGGAACGTTGAGCATCCAGATCATCTCGCCCGTGGCTTCGTCGAAGCAGTAAAGGACGCTGCGGTCGCCGGTGAAGCGGTCGTCGCGCGGCGAGTCGTTGTTGGTGCCGACATAGACGCGGCCGTCGAGGATTGTCGGGTTGCCGTACGCCTGCGAGCCAAGTTTGGCGATCCACTTGACGTTGACGGTCCTGGAGGCGTCGATCTGGTCCGTGGCGCCGATGAACTCGCCGCAGTTGAAGTCGCTCGGCAGGCCGGTCGTCGTTGAGACCATGTTGCGGGTGATGTCGCGCCCCCACATGGGCCAGTCCTGGGCGCGGGCGGCGTTCATCGCCGGTCCACTCACCGCCAGGGCACAGAAATACAGGCATGGGCCACGGAGAAGGGCGCTCCCGTTCAGCCGCGACCCGGGGGCTCGGCGCAGGTGAGCGCATCGAGAGGCATGATCATCGGACGGTCTGCAGTTCATCGTTCTTCTCCGCGCCGGCGCGTGTGTCGCGCCGACGCTCTCAGTCGTTGGCGGTCACGGTGATGTTATCGAGGTAGACGTGGAAACGGCTCTGCGGCACAAAGCCGTAGATTCCCGGCGCCCCTTGCGGGTGGCCCTTGCGGTGAACAACTTCAATGTTCCATGCGTCGGGTTCGGCCTCGTCGCGCGGCCAGGCCTTGGCGCGCACGACCGCCGACCCGTCGCTGTGCGTGTCCACGCGCGTCTTGAGGCGATACCACACGCCGGGCTGCCAGCGGAAGGGGACCGCTTCCTTGATCCGCTCCATGTTCGATGAGATCTCGATCTCCTGGTGGTTGCCCTTGAGCGCGATGAGGTAGCGCTGGTTCACGACGCCGCCCGAGGACATGAGCCGCCGGTTGCCGTCCGACATGATGTCCACTTCCATCGTGTAGTTGCGGCTTTCGGGATGGCCGATCGTCGTGATCGTGCGCTGGAAGATGGCGTTGTCGAGCGTCTGCGCGAGGACCTTTCCGCCGTCTTTTTCGACGACCTCCCACTTGAGTCGCCCGCCGAGCCAGTAGACGGGCGGAAAGGCGTACTGGTTGTAGGTCGCGCCCTCGCGCGCCTGCGAGAGCGGAGTTGATTCAAAATCCTCGCGATGTGCGAGTCGCGGCACGATGCGCGCGCGGACAATGGCCTTGAGGCCGCGGTACTCGCCTTCCAATTCGGCTGCGCCGGGCTTGGCGCTTGCCGAGGCGACGAGTTGCCCGCCCGGCCCCGCCGCGGCGTCGAAGCGCGGATTGAGCGTCCACCTGATCTCCGCCGGTCCGGATTCAATCAGCGCCCCGTTCGCGTCGAGGATCCTCGCTGTGAAGGACGCCGATTCACCGGGCGCGAGGATGATCTCCGCCGGGACGATCTGGAGACGCGCGGGGCTTCCCGGCGTCGGCTGGATCGGCGTCGCGCGGATGGTCGTACGAGGGCTGGTCTCGCGCGCCTCCGGCGCACCGCCGGATCGCTGGAAGCAGTAGAGACGCTCGGTCGTGTGGACGTAGACACGTCCGTTGGCGATCGCGGGCTGGCCGAGGCATTCACCCTCCAACTGGACGCGCGCCAGTTCTTCCGGGCCGTTGTCGGTCGGCCGAATGATGTAGAACACGCCGCTGGCCATGGGCACGTACAACTTGCCGTCTCCCCACACGGGCGAGGCGTGAATCTGGCTCGCGGCCAGTTTCTTCGCCCACAGAACGGCTCCGGTGTCGGCATTGACGCAGGCCAACTCGCCCGTGTAGTCCGTGACGTAGACACGACTGCCCACGAGCACGGGCGAACTGCTGAAGGAACTCAGCCCGTTGCGCCAGACTTCGTGCGCAGCGCCGATCTCAGCCGGTCCCGGCTTGCCCGCTTCGGGCGCAGCGCCGAGACGAATCGCGAGCATGCGCCCGCCTTCGGATGAGTCCAGATTCTCGGTTCCATGCACTGCGATGAGCAGGTCGCCGTAGAGCAGCGGCGACGCGCAGACGCCGCCGATCGTGATGGGCATGCGCCAGACGGGATCGCCGGTACGGACATCGACGCAGACGATGTGCCCGCCCGCGGTGCCGGTGTACATCAGGCGGCGCCCTCCGCGCCACTCCAGCACCGGGTGGGAGTAGGGATTGTCCTTGGGCGGCCCGCAGGGGCTGGAGGCCCAGACGAGTTCTCCGGTCTTCTTGTCGAATGCGTGGAACCGGTCGCGGGCCGGACCGTCCTTGCCCCAGCCCGACGTCATGCCGCGCGTGATCACAAGGTCGCCGTCCACGACCGGCGCGCCCGTGCGCCCATTCGGGTAGGTCAGGCGGCCGAACTCATCCATCATCGAGTGTTGCCAGAGGAGCCGGCCGTCGGGGCTGTAACAGGAGAACAGCCCTGCGTGCGTCGTCCAGTAGACGTTGCCGGTTTCAGGATCGACCGTCGGCGCGCCGATGGCGTAGCGCGTGTAGATGACGTCGCTGACGAAGTCGTTGGCGCCGGCCTTCCACTGCAGCGCGCCCGATCGTTCATCGAGGCAGACGAGGACTTCCTGGAGGTCAGGCCCGGTTCCCTCGTACCCCAGCGCGAAGACGCGCCCCTTGTGGATGACCGGCGTACCGCGCCCGGCGAGCGGGATCGACCACGCCAGAATCGGCGCGGTCAGGCTGATCTCCGCCGGCAGGCCGCTCTCGTCGGAAGTGCCGTCCTGATTGGGCCCGCGCCAGCGCGGCCAATCGTCCGCGCCTGCCGGGGTTGCGGAGAGTGCAGCCGCGAACAGCGCCGCGAGCAGCGCGGATGATCCGCAGCAACAGCCTGGTTGCCTCTTCACTTCAATGGCCTCCCCTCGCGTGAGCCGCGCGAACCGGTCAACGGAACCGCGCGGCGTTCAGAAGGTGATGTTCACCGTGATGCCGAAGGTCTGCGGCGCGCCGCTCTCGCCCACGAACGCGGTGGGATCGAAGGGGCTGGGCTGAAAGGCGACGAGCACGTAATCCTGATCGAATGCGTTGCGGACCCAGCCCTCCACGCTGACGTTCCGGCTGCGGACGCCCACCCGGAAGTTCGCGAGTTCAAACTGCTCAGCGGCGCGGTTGCCCGCATCATAATAGTAGGTCCCCACACCGGTGTACTCGCCACGCACGAACCAGGTTGCACTCTCGCAGAGGCGCCCGCTGTACTGCGCTCCGAAGTTCCACGTGCGCTCAGGGACGAAGGCGAGTTTGCGACCCGACACGTCCGCGCCGAAGGGGTCGATGAAGCGGTCGAACTCGGCGTCGGTGAACCCGAGGCCTGCGAAGAGGTCCCATTCCTCCGCGGGCTTCAGGCCCACTTCCACTTCGAAGCCGCGGCTCGTCGCCGAGGCGGCGTTGGCGATGTACCCGCCCGTCATCGCGTCGAAAAGGGACAGTTGCAGGTCGTCCCAGTCGATGTGGAAGATGGATGCGTTGACCGCGAGCCGCTCATCGAGGAACGTGCTCTTGATCCCCGCCTCGTACGTCCAGCTGGTCTCCTGATCGAAGGCGAGGCGGCCGGTCGGGGCGCTGAGGTTGAATCCGCCCGCCTTGAATCCCATCGCCGCCAGGCCGTAGACCATCACGTTGTCCGCGAATCGATAGGCCGCGCTGAACCTGGGCACGACTTCATCGAAGTCGCGATCCAGGTTCGTGGTCGTGGAAAGGACGGTGAACCCGCCCGTTTCAAACGTGCGGTTGACCGTCGCCTCCTTGCGCTCGAAGTCGAAGCGCAGGCCGGCGGTGAAATCGAGGCGCTCGCCGAGGGTGAGCGTGCCCTGGCCGAACGCGGCGAGGCCGAGGTCTTCGAAGTCGCCGAACTGCGTATCAATGCCGACCTGTTCGGGCGGGAAGAAGATGCCGATCCCGCCGGGTCGGAAGTTGTTGCGCGCCAGGCGATCCGAATCGGACGCGAAGAGGCTTGCGCCCAGGATCCACTTGAGGGATGCGTCCTCGCCGACCGCGAGGTTCGCGTCCGCCGCGGACGAGACGCGCACTTCCTGCGTGAAGTACTGCTGTGACTCGCGCGTGCGGCGGCGCACGGCGTCGATGAACGTGAAGTCGAAGTCCGCCGTCTCGAAGATGCTCCAGTCCTGGAAGGAGGTAATTGAGACGAAGTCGATTGACTCGCCGTGGTAGTTCCACGTGAGCGACGATCCGGCGAGATCGCGGTGAGCGAGGCCCTCGAAGTTCTGGTTGATCCGGTTCGGATGGCGGCGCAGGCCGTTGAGTTCGGAGAGCACGAATCCGCCGTCACGCGACTTCTCGCCGTAGACGCTCAGGCGAAACTCGGACTGCTCGCTCGGCGTCCAGAGAATCTGCCCGCGCCCGAAGAGGCTGTCGCGGTCGTCCACGTCGTTGCCGGTGAAGGCATTGCGCGTGTAGCCGTCGCGGCTGGAGTGCAGTCCCGTGAGGCTGAAGAAGAGTTCATCGGCGACAAGCGGCCCGCCGGCGGAGAACTCGTATTCCTGCAGGTCGTAGTTGCCCAGCGTCGCCCCGCCGCGGACGCGCAGCGTGTTGTCCGGCCGCTGCGTAATGATGTGGATCAGGCCGCCGATGGAGTTGCGCCCGTAGAGCGTGCCCTGCGGGCCGCGCAGGAACTCGATCCGCTCCACGTCGATGAGCGGGAGATTGGTGCTGTTGATGGTGAGTTGCGGCACGCCGTCGATGTACGTCGTCACCGCCGGATCGCCCACGCCCGAGCCGATGCCGCGGATCGTCGGGAAACTCAGCCGCCGCGAGGAGAACTCGTTGATGAAGAGGTTGGGAACGAGAAACGAAGCCTCGCGCATGCTGCGCAGCCCCGCGTCGCGCAGCAGGCCCTCGGGCATGACGGTGAGGCTCTGGGGCACGTCGCGCGACAACTCGACCCACTTGCGCGCCGTGACGAGCACCGGCTCGTGGCGCGTGATGCGACCGGCCGGCGGCGCCGACACGGACGCCTCATCCGGCTCCGCCAGGTGCTCGCCGGCCGCGTCGGGGGGGGGCGGAGGCGGCGGGTCCTGGCCATGCGCCGTCGCGGAATGCGGGACGGTCAGGGCGAGAATGAGCGGCAGCGCCTGTCGATCGGTCATTTGACGTCCTCACGCAAGTGGGTTGAGCGGATGATCCAACTGCGGACCGCCGGCCCCGGCGCCCCGGCCGAGAAGCCGGCCGCGACGCTCACGCGCCCCGCCGATGGTCGAGGCACACGAGCCGTCCGAGGCTGTTGCGGCAGTAGATGCGCCCGCCGGTGACGATCGGCGTCGTCCAGTACTTGCCCCCCTCGAGCACGCTGACACGATGCACTTCGGTGTAGCGCTTTGGCGAGGCCCTGGCGAACACGAGCGACCCGGCCTTGTCGAGAATCACGAGATGCCCGTTGGCGATGATCATCGCTCCGAGGCCGTGTCCTCGTTCAGCCCACTGCTCGTTGCCTTCAAGATCGATGCACTTGAGCACGCCGTCATCAAAGCCGTAGAGATGATCCTCCCACAGGACCGCCGCGTTCATCGCCGTCTTGAGCACCTTGCTCTCCCAGAGCGTCTCGAGGCCCTCGCCGGTCCAGCGCAGCATCGCGCAGCCGTGGTTCGCCCCGGAGGAGATGAAGATGCGGTCATCGCCGAAGATGATCGGCGTGGCGGCGTTGATGTTGTTGAACGTCTTCCACTCAAAGACCGTGCGTTCCCGTCCGCTGGCCGCATCGAGAATGACCAGGCCCGAAGCGTTCATGACCGCCAGAAGGCGCTCGCCTCGCGATGTGAGGTCGATCGGCGTCGAGTACCCGTTGCCGTAATCCCGCGTCTTCCAGCGCAGGTCGCCGGTCATCTTGTCGAATGAGAAGGTCATGCCGGCGTCGATGATCACCGCATCGTCGATGATTACGGGCGCTGATGAGAAGCCCCACAGGCCCGACTCGGGGTTGTAGAGGGACTTGAGGTCCTTGGCCCAGCGCAGCGCGCCGGTCGCCGCTTCAAGACAGAAGAGCTTGCCTTCGCGGTCCTTCACGTACACGCGATCGTCGTCGACGGCGGGGGTCGAGAGCGTGCCGCCTTCGTGTCCGTTGTTGCAGATCCGCGCCGGGTACTCGTAGGTCCAGAGCACCTCGCCCGTGTCTTCGCCGAGGCATGTCACAATGTCGCGGCCCTTCTCGATGCTGAAGCCGAGGGTGAAGATGCGCCCCTCATGGATGGCGACGGCGGAGTAGCCCAGGCCGACCTCGGCGGTCCAGAGCGGCGCCTCGGCGCCGTAGATCGTCCAGTCCGTGTCGGGCGAAACGCCGTTGCGGTCAGGCCCGCGCCAGGCGGACCATTCCCCGCCGCCGGCGGGAGGGAGGTTGATCGCGCCGATCGAAGCGGTGAGCAAGGCAAGGTGCGCAACCGAAACGCAGAGAGTGCAGGACCTGTACGGACGATTCATGGCGGTTCCGATCTGGTGGTGTGCTGGTGCGCGGGAAGCGAAGGCGCGAAAGGTATCGAATCCTTCTGTCCCTCGAACGCTTCGACCCTGTTGCCTCGCTTGCCGCTATTCCTTGCGATGATCGCGGCACGTGAGCATGCCCAGGCTGTTGCGGCAGTAGATCAGGCCGTCGGCGAGCACGGGCATCGTCCAGCACACGCCGCCTTCGAGCACCTTGGCGCGCGATCCTTCCTTGAAGGAAGTGGGGTCGGCCTGAGCGACGACCAGTTCGCCCTTGCCGCCGATCACGATCAGTCGATCGCCCGCGGCGGAGATGGACCCCTGCCCCAGGCCCCGCTCGCGCCACTTCTCATTGCCTTCGAGGTCGATGCACTTGAGGATCGCATCGTCGAATCCGTAGAGATGGTCGCCGACGAGCACGCACCCGCTCATCTGCGTTCGCATGACCTTGCTCTCCCAGCGTTTCGCGAGTTTCTGGCCGTCGAACTCGAAGAGGGCGCAGCCGTGGTTGTAGCCCGAGGAGATGAAGATCCGCTTCCCGCTGACGATGGGCGTCGCGGCGTTGACGTCGTAACTTGTCTTCCACTCGTGCTGGGCGATCACGTCGCCCGTCTTGCGATCGAGCACGGCCAGTCCGGCGCCGTTGAAGACGACGAGGCACTCGCGGCCGTCGAAGGCCGCGTCCACTGGAGTTGAGTAGGCATGGCCGAGGTTGCGGCTTTTCCACAGGACTTCGCCCGACGACTTGTTGAGCGCGAAGATGGAGCCGACGTTGATGACGATCATGTCATCGAGGATGAGAGGCGAGGCGGCGAAGCCCCAGGTCGGCGTGGCGGCGCCGTGGTCCTTCACCATGTTCTTTGCCCAGTGGACCTCTCCGTTTGCGGCGTCAAGGCAGGTGAGTCGCCCTTCGCGGTTGAGCACCACCAGCCGTCCGCCGTCGAGCGAGGGCGTGCAGTTGGTGCCGCCGCCGTGGTACTTGTCCCACTTCGCCGCCGGATAGGAGTGGGACCAGTTCACGTTGCCGGTTCGCGTGTCCAGGCACCAGATGAAATCCTGGCCCTTGCTCTCATCCCATCCGGCGGTGTAGAGCCGGCCTCCGGAAACGACGACGGAGGAATAGCCCAGCCCGACGCTGCGCGTCCACAGCGGCGCCTCGCGCCCCTGCGACGACCAGTTGGTTTCGGCGGAAACGCCAGTGCGCATCGGTCCTCGCCACTGCGTCCAGTCCTGCGCCGCAGCCGGAGCGCAGGCGAAGGCGGCTGCGGCCAATGCGATCCAGGCACGACGGCCCGGTCGTTTTCTGCACAGCGTGTTCGGAGTTACTCTCTGCATGTTGATGCTCCAATGGGAGACTGGGTGTGCCGGCGGCCTGTGTGGGTGCGGGGAATGCGGCCGCCGCTATTGCCCTGATCGGTGATCGAGACAGACGATGTCGCCGAGGCTGTTGCGGCAGTAGAAGTAGCCGTTGGCAAGGACGGGGTAGGTCCAGTACATTCCGCCGTCAAGCACCTTGGTCCGGGCGATCTCGCGGTATTCGACGGGGGACGGCTCGACGAAGACGAGTTCGCCCTTGTCGGTGAGGAGAACGAGTTTTCCGTCAGCCATGATGTGCGCGCCCTTTCCCAGGCCGCGCTGCTGCCACTTCACGTTCCCGTCGAGGTCGAGGCACTTGTAGACCGCCTCGTCAAAGCCGTAGAGGTGCCCGTCATGGTGAATGGTGAGCGCCATGTGGTTGCGCATTTCCTTGTTCTCCCACACGACGCTGGCGGAGTCGCCCGAGACGTCGACCAGGGCGCAGCCGCGGTTGTAGCCCGAGGAGATGAAGATGCGCTCGCCGAGGATGATTGGCGCCGCCGCGTTGACGTTCGGGCGGTTCGTCCACTCCTGCACCATCAGTTCCACGCCTGTCTTGCGGTCGAGGATGACGAGGCCGGCCTGGTTGAAGACAGCCAGCGCGGAGCGCCCCTTGAGGCTGAACTCGACGGGCGTGCAATAAGCGTCGCCGTAGTTCTTCTGCGAGGCCCAGATCTCCTCTCCGCTGCCCTTCTCGAAGGCGATTACCTTGCCGACGTTCATCACGATCATGTCGCCGAGGATGAGCGGCGAAGCAGCGAGGCCCCAGGTCGGATACTCGAGGCCGTACTCCGCCTTGAGGTTCTTCTCCCAGTGAATCCTGCCTGTTGCCGCATCGAAGCGGAAGAACCGTCCCTCGCGGTTGGAGGTGAAAAGGTCTTTTCCGTCGACGCCGGGAGTGACGAGGGTTCCGCCGCGATGCGAGCGCGCCCAGATCTCGGCGGGATAGTGATGCTCCCAGATGATCTCGCCGGTGAGGGCGTCAAGGCAATAGACGCCGTCCTGTTTCGCCTGCTCGTCGTAGCCCATCGTGTAGAGGCGGCCGGCGGCGACGGACACGGACGAATAGCCAAGGCCGACGTTGCGCTTCCAGACCGGCTCGGCCGCGCCTCGCACCACCCAGCCGCGCTCCGTCGTCGTGCAGTTGTTGTGCGGGCCGCGGAACTGGGTCCAGTCGTCCGCAGCGCCCGCCCTCGCGGCCGCGGCGCCGATCGACGCCAGAACTGCCGCGGACAGCACGACGCACCGGCTCGCCGGATTCCCGGAGCGCGAGTGCTTCGCCTCCATGATCCCCTGATGCATCGGTTCGTCGTTGCCTCGTGATTTGGATGCTTCCCGGTCCATCTCAATCTCCTTTCCGGCGCGGAGTCCGCAAGGCGCGCCCGTCCTCGCGTTCAATCCCTCAGACGAAACTCGATTGGAATCTCGATCCAGGACGAGGCCGTGCGTCCGCCGACCGAACCCGCTCTGAAGCGCCAGCGGTCGCGCACCGTTTGCAGCGCTGCCCGATCGAGCACATCGTGGCCGGAGGAGCGGCTGACACGAACTTCTCCGACCCGGCCGTCGGAGAGAACTTCGACAAGGAGCGCGACGCTTCCCTCATACGACCGTCGGCGGGCGACCGAGGGGTAGGGCGGCCTTGGATGGTGTTCGGCAACCGGCTCGGTTCGCTCGCCCGCACTCGGATCAGGAGCCGACTGAGGCGGGAGATGCACGACCGGCGCAGAGGCCTGTTGACGTATTTGAGCCAGCATCGCCGTAAGAAGAGCAGAGGGCCGCGCGATGGAGTGTTCAACGGCCGCAGCCGTCTCCTCCAGCACTTCCATCGGACTCATTTCGACGATGTGCGCCACATCCGCTTCCTGGGCCGCCCGGGCCTCGTCCGCCGTCGTACGCATGACGGTTACTGGCTCCGGCTCGTGGGGTTGCGTCTGCATGAGAGAACGCGGGGCATCGGGGATGTGGGCTTCCAGGTCCTCGCTGGTTGAAAGCGGGAGTTCTTCGGCGGGATCGTCGGCGCTCTCCTGCACCTCGGGCAAATCGATGTCCGCGTGGGTCGCGGCCTCAGGCTCCTCAAGCGTGGACTCCCGGGCCTCAGACGGCGTTTCGCCTTCCAGCGTGGAAATGAACGCGATGCGGAGGGGTTCAGTGATGTTGGGACCGGCGCTTCCTTCGCCGCGCCACGCGCCGACGGCCGCGAGGATGGCGACGTGCAGGCTGGATGCAGCCAGCGCGGCGATGAGGAGTGAACGCGTCATGGCGCCGCGTGCCCCGCTGAGTGTCGCGGCAGATCGCACTCAACCGGCCGCACCGGGGCCTGGACATCGGCGCAGCGGAGAAGAAGGCGCCCGCGGACCGTGTGCCGCGCTTCCGGGTGCTCGCTCTTTCCGATGCATCTCGAAGACATGCAGCCGATCCTCACACGTTCCGCGTCGAAGACCTGCCGCACACCGCGGTGCTGCGGTCCCGGATCATTGATGTGATGATACGTCCCTGGATGCGCGTATCGCGCGATCTTTTCATGTCAGGACGCAGGACTCCGGAATCGGAGCACGAGTGGGATGGAGGCGGGGGCGGGTCAGCGCACGGCATTGAGGAGCAGGTTGAAGCGTCCCGGCCCGCCGCGCTCCCGCAGCCCCACGCGCAGCATCGTGTTCAGCAACCGCTTGTCCGGTTCGGGAAGCCGGAAGACGCGCACCGTCACCTCGCCGGGCGCCAGTTGTGCCACATCCAGTTCCAGCCGGCCGTAGCCTTCCGCCAGGACCATCGCCGCCAGCCACGCAGGCTCATCGGAGTTATTGGCGATTTCCAGCGTGATGACCAGTTCCTCCGCGCCTGATGAATCCAGTGCATACTCATAGTGTGGAGTGAGCGCGATCCGCCGAAACCCGAGTTCGACGATCGACTCCATGCGCACGGCGGTCGTTGTGATGTTCATCAGTTCGACATCCACAATGAAGCGTTTGGGCCCTCCCGGCTCATACGCGGGGTAAGTGAAGACAAGCGGAAGACGAATCTCCTCCCCGCCGCCGATCGTGAATGGCCTGTGGCGCTGCCGGATGTCCCACTCCGCAGGTTCGATGATCCGAAGCGTTCCCGCGATGCCCGTCTTCCACGGATTGCGCAGCACCATTTCGTGCGAGTGAACTGCTGCGGCGCCCTCGATCCAGCGCGGCGTCACGCGGAACCCCGAGCGCAGCAGGGCCAGATTGATCACGGCTCCGTCCACGAACCGCGGCTGGCGCGTGATGCGCACGTCGTGCGCGCCATCGACGAGCGGCACAGATTCGGAGTTGCCGAAGGGGTCGGTGAGCGTGACGGCCCGGTTGCCGAGGAAGATCGACGCGCGCACAACCTCGTTCTCCGGCGAGTCGTGCCACAGCGCGATTGTCCCTTCCCCCTCGCCGTCGCCGAAGACGATCGCGGTCACGTGATTGCCGAGGTCGAGCCGCGCCCGTGCTGTGCGGCCGAGCAGGTGCTCCGCCAGTGTCCGCCACGCGATCAGGACCGGCTGTGGGAGCACCACGCCCGGCGCTTCATCGACGCCGCGCCACGGCCGGGAAATCGCCAGCGGGGCGTCGGTGGCTTCGCGTGCCAGCACCGCCCTGCGAACGAGGTCGTCGACCTGGTGCTCGAAGCCGTAAAGAGCGCTGTCCGCCGTCTCGAGAACGATTGTCGTCGAGAGCCCGGCCTGCTTCCATGGCGCCAGATGGTCCGTAAGAGAATCCGGCGTGATGTCGTTGCCGACGATCACGGTGAAATGCAGCGGCTGCCGGTCGGGCCGTTCCGGCTCGCCGGACGGCAGGGAGCGCCTTGAAGCCACCAGGCGCTGTGCGTGCCCGGCGATGAACGCTGCGGCATCGGGCCGATCAACCGGCCAGGGCAAGGCAACCTGGGGCGAGGGAACAAGCAGACTCAGGCGGTTGACGATCGCGTCCAGGCGCTCAGGGCGGCTTTCGACGCGCCCTGAACCGACCTCCGTCGTCGGCCCGAACTGCCACCGCTTCACCGTCTGGCCGAATGAAATGAGGAAGTCCTCGAGGTAGCGCCAGGGCTGATCCGACGGCGCCCCCAGTGTCTCGAACACGAGCGAGGCGTTGGCGTGCTCCTGCTGGGCCAACTCATCGGGCAGGGCGCCAAGAACGAATGTCAGATCGCGCGCATCGCGGTTGAGTTGCGCCACGGTCGGGTTAAGCGCGGCGCGATGCGCGCGGATCGAGCCGCGCTTCAGGTCCGCCGGCCAGAGAGGCAGAGACACGAAGTCGGAGCCGATTGAGCCGAGAATAAAGGGAAGCGAGGACCACTGGTCCGGAAGCAGATCGTCGGCCACGATGCCGAACCCGGCGTCACGCACGCCCGGCGATCCGCCCGACCACGGCGCCAGCCAGGCGTAGTCAATCCACGCTTGTGCAATCTCCTGGCCCGACTCGCTCACATGCGCGACCGAGCGATACCAGCCGAGTTCAGGCAGGTTCGGCCGATGCAACGCCGGCTGCCAGTCATTGGTCACGCGCAAAGCCGTCTCCTCGACGATCTCCCCGCGGTGGTTGTACGTGCGGATGGTCGTGGCCAACTCGGCCGAGGCGACGTCCTGTGCCCGAAGGTAAAGGACCGGCGATTGCGGGCGCATGAAGAGGCCGTGCGCCTCGATCGAGGAGAGGCTGATGCGCGGGACTCGCCAGATGGTCAAGTCGTCGAAGTAGGCGGACGCGTCGCGCACGTCTTCAAGCAGGACGCGCGGGTGCGTCGTGGGATCGGTGTCCCACGTCGCCGGTTGCTCGACGAGGAACTCCACCTGGAGCCACGCAGGCGGGCCCAGGCGCGTCCCTTCCGCGTCGCGCACCGGCACGCTCGCGCCGCCGCCTCCGAGGAACACCTGCGTCTTGAACCACTGCCCAGAGGTCTCGATCAGCGGCGATGACGCCTCCGTGCCCGGAATGCGCCGGCCCGACTCGTCAGTAAAGTACACGGCGACGCGCGCCCGAGACCGGCGCAGCCCTTCGGTCTTCACACGCACCCGCAGGTGGTAGTCGACCCGCGGAATGACCGGCACGACTCCCGCCACGAGACGCATTCCCGTGTTCCCGCCCAGCGTCGGCAGGCGGACGCATCGATCGGTCCCCTCTCCGATAGACCTCTCGGGAAAGAAGGCGGCGTCGTTCCAGTCAGGGAAGCCCGCGTCGGCGATGCGCACCCAGAAGTTCGGCACAGGGTCGGCGTTGTCCGGCTCGTTGAAATCGAAGTGCCGCACCACGCGCGAAGTGAGGTCGCCGATCAGGTTCACCGGCGCGGGATCACCGGCGGCCGCGTCCCGGTCCTGCGCCGTGGCGAGACTGTTGCCGACGGTCAGGGCGGACGCCATGAGCAAGGTCGGCGCAAGGTGAATGGACGGGCCGCACATGGTCAGTGGTATCGACTTCCGTGCGGGCGCTGCTGCAACTGTGCCGATAGGATTGATCGCCATGCCGCGCCTCGCCTCCCTTGCCGCTGTGCCCCTGACGCTGCTGATCCTCGCTCTGGCGATGCTGGCGTCCGCGATGGGAGGGGCGTGGTGGCACTACCGGCAGATGGCCGCCTCGCGCGAGCGCGAACTCGAGCAGTCGCTCATCGAAGCCGCGCGCAGGCAGGCTGTCCTCGAATCCATGATCGATCGCCTCACGCGCCAGCGCCGCCTGGCACAGATCGTGGTGACGGGGCAGAAGGTCGGCCCGTCGGGGCTTCCCTCGGAGACGACGCTCCTGATGGTCGAACTCGATGCCGAGGACAAGCCATTGTCGCGGCAGGTCTTCACGATCCCGGGCCACGTCGCCTACTTCGATGCCCTCGTCGTCAAGTTCGACCATGACGCCGTCGCCACCGCTCATCCGCTTCGCGGGCAGACGGCTGTTCTGCTTCGCCGCGTCTATTCGGAGCAGCAGGCGCCGGCGGAAGGGGCGCCGATCGACGCCGTCGGCGGCGTGCCGTCTGCGTATGCGCCTGCGGAGAGGCCGGCCGACTTCGAGCAGCGCCTCTGGACGCGATTCTGGGATCTCTGCAACGACCCCGCGCTCGCCGCCGAGTATGGCGTGCGCGTGGCGCAGGGCGAGGCCGTCTACAAGCCCATGAGGCCGGGCGTGCTGTACGAACTCTCAGCGGATGCCTCGGGCGGGATCAACCTCATTACGCGCCCCCTCCCCGAGGCGGTCGCTGAAGTGCTCGCCGAGGTCAGTCAGAAATGAACCGCGCGCGGGGCCGCCCGCGGATTGGAGGCAATCGCCTGTTTGGATGCCGGGACGCCAGCAGCCGTGCCGCGCGCGACACGCTCGTACCCGCATTTCCCGGTCCATCCATGCCTCGATGGTTCGCCCCTAAGGACTCTTCTCCGTCCAATACCGCACCACCTTGCCGTTGACGACCTCGAAGCAGGTGGTGACGGTCTCCTCCTTGTGCTGCCAGCCGTCATAGAGGAAGAGGAACTCGCCGCTGCTGCTCTCGGAGCGGCGGTACTCGTAGCGCCAGATCTCGCCGTGGTTTCCCTCTCGCGTGAAGGACCTGCGCGAGGTTGGTGCGCCGAAGGCGGCCTCCAGCCAGTCGGACGTGGTCCGGTCGGGCTGCACCTGCGAGAGGCTGGCGCTGGTGATGCGCCGGCCCTGGACGCTGACAGTCTTGTTCCCGCTGACGATGTTGCAGCCGGCCAGGAGCATCGCAAGAGCGAGAGCGGCAGCGCATCTCAGCGGGCCGGTCAGATTCAGTTTCAACATGGCCGGTGCTCCTTTCGTCCGTGGCCGTCGGCGTCGCGGCAGTGCCGCACTCCCGCGCGATCATCGGCACAGCGGTGCCGCGGCCTGCATCGCATGATAGGGCGCGGGTCGCCAATCGTTACTCACCGCCCGCCCCCGCATCAGGCGACGCCGGCGCCGGCCGCTCGTCTTCGGGCACCGGAAGGGCCTCCCATCGGCTCAAATCCAGCCTCAAGCGGCCCGGATCGCAGCGCCAGGGAAGCGCCGGCCGAGGGAGGCAATCAACCATGTCCACTCCATCGTGCATCCGCAGAAGGCCGACTTCGAGCACTGCGTCCGCGATCAACCCCTCGCGCAGAGCGATCGTCGCCTGCCAGCGATCCGGCTTCACAACGACGCGCACGTTCTCCGAGCGGATCAGGGCCGACCTGGCCCAGTCATGCACCGAACCATCGGGAAGGATGGTGGCCGCGACGTCGGGGTGCTCCGGCGGTCCGAGGAGCACCGTGATCGACTCGTGCCCAACCGCTTGTCGCCAGTTCGCGAGTTCCTTGAGCGGATGGCCTTCCTCGCTGCTGCGCAGGACCGGCGCCTGCCGCCAGCGGCACGTTACGACCATCTCCCACTGGCGCGTGTGCGGTGATCGCTGCACGAGCAGGGTGGTGCCCTCCGCGGGATCGGCCGTCTCAGGCTGGCCTCTGAGCCACGCATCGAGCGTCCAGTGTCGCCACGGAACTTCGAGCAGCCGGCCGGGTGGAAGCACGACGATCGACGAATCAAGAATGGGAAGTGATCGGCTTGCAGCGCCGACCTGAACGATCAGGCGCGACGAGGGCGCATCCTTCGGGCGCACCATGACGTGCCTCGAAACGCTCCAGGGGACGAGATCGAATCGCGTCACCTCCCCGGCGCGGTCGGCAAAGGCGGCGGCAAGCCTCCTTCTCTCGGACGCCAGGCTTGCCGCGGCAAGACGCATGGTGTCGCCCGATTCCGTCTCCACCCACACGGCAAAGTCAGGCTGGCGCGCGAGCCACGAGTGCAGGCTCAGTCGCCAATCCTCGTCCTGCACTTCGCCGGTGAGCCTCGCGAGAAGAAGGCTCTCCAGCTCCGCGAGTTGGTCGGCGGCGGCAGGCCATGCGGCGAAACACGTCGGGCCGTCCCACGCCGTGCGCACGAGAAGACCCTCGAGGTCGGCCGCGAGGCCCGGGTCCAGCGCCGTCAGGTCACGAAGGGCCGAGCACCACCGTCCGACAGACTGCCTTCCGAGCAGCGCCGACAGCGAGCCATGGTCGTTTGCGGCGACGGGCGCGTTGGGGTTCGAGCGGCGCCGCCAGAGCGCCCGCCGGACGCTTTCCGTCGGTGCGATCGCACCGGGACGGTCAAAGCCGTTCGTCGGCTCAATTGGACCGGAGGGAGGTTCATGCGGATCTGCAGTTATGGGGATGAGGGTGATGCGATCCGCGCCGACATGAAGGCCCGATCCCGGCCAGTGTTCCGGGTTCTCGAGGATCAGCCAGTAGGAGGCGACGATGCCGGCGCTTTTCTGCGCATCGCTTGATTCAGAGAAATCGAAAGCCCCCTCGGCCCAGCGCCAATGGTCGAATCGCATCGTCCCGCGCGAGTCGGACCGCCGGGGGCGAATCTCCAGCAGACCTACGGGAAGACGAATGGTTGCTCCTTCATCCGTCCTTGCGTCGAGCCAGGTCGGGGCGTCGGCCCCGCCCGTCCAGCGCAAGGCGACCAGCAGCGGCCGGTCGAGAAGAACCGGGACGGCCGAATCGAGAGGTTGAAACTGTGCAGAGGTGTGAGGCGGCGATCCCCCGGAAGGGGGTGCAGGGCGGGCTAAATCGCCTGATTTGTCCGATTTGCAGCCCGCTGAGGCAACTGCAACGAAGATGATGAAGGCGCCAACCGATAAACGCGGAATCACCCCCCGCATCGCAGCGCCTCGTTGCGGATGCGGGGGCAGCGCCGATCTGCTGATGCACATGGGCATGGCCGGGTCAGTGGAGCGCGAGTCCGAAGGGGAGTCTAGCGCTCATCTGCATTACATGGGTGGGATGAACATGGTGACGCCGCGACCGGATGGAACCTTCCGATTCGAGATCTTCCTTCCCTCGGCGCGGAGCGTCGCCATCGCCGGGACCTTCTGCGACTGGTCCATGACGCGCCATCCGATGGAGCGCGGCGAGAACGGGTGGTGGACCGCGAGCCTCGACATCCAGCCGGGCGATCACTCCTTTCAGTACGTCGTGGACGGGCGCGACTGGATCGCCGACTTCGCCGCCTCTGGCGTCGAGCGCAACGGCTTCGGCGGCTGGGTGAGTCGGCTCCATGTCAAGCCCCGGACGTTGCGCCCGATGCTCGACCGCGAACTCGACGCCATCGTCGAACTCGTGCGTGAGGCGGCGAACCGCCTGCGCGATCCGGCGCCCCGGCCGCTGGCCTTCCCTCGATCCGCCGAGGTCACGGACGCCCAGAGCGCGCGCAAGGTGGCATGATGCGCGCGTCGATCGCCCGACGCCTCCTCCTGTGTACCATTGAGCGAGTGCCCTTCGCACGGCGCCGGAGGAATGCATGGCCGAAGACATGGCTCGATCGTCCGGTTCCGCCGAGCGCACGATCGCGGACCTCGTCTACGTCGGGTTCAACTCGCGCGTCGTCGCGCTCGATCGCTACACGGGCGAACTCGTCTGGTCGTGGAAGAGTCCGCGCGGCTCGGGCTTCGTTGCTCTTCTGCTCGACGGCGATCGACTCATCGCGTCCGTGAACGGCTACACCTACTGCCTCGAGCCCCTTTTCGGCCAGCAGGTCTGGGGCAACCCGCTGCGGGGCATGGGCGTCGGCGTGCCTTCCCTGGCGAGCGTGCGCGGGGCGCCGGCCGACACGCTCGGTTCGGGCGCCGCGGCCGCTGCCCAGGCGCAGGCCGCCGCTGCGGCCGCCGCGGCCGGGTAGACTCTCCCGTCGGCACTCTCCATCTCAATTTCAATCCACGTCCAGAGTGGAGACCAAAGCGATGTCTGAGACAGGCAGTCCCGCGTATCCGCCGCTTTCGCCTCCTCTCGCGAACGTCCCGCCTTCGATGCCGCCCGGCATTGAGAAGCCGCCGTCCACCTGGCCCGTCGCCCTCGGCATCCTCTGCATCGTCCTCGGTGTGCTTGGCACTTTCTCGGGATTCTGCGGCGTGGTTGCAGGCGCCGCCCAGCCATTCTTCTTCGAGGCAATGAAGGAGGGCCTTGACGACGAGCATGCGCAGCGCGTCATGGAATCTGTGAAACAGTTCCAGCCTTACAACCTGCTTCTCCAGTTCGCGTCGATTCTCCTCTCAATCGCGTTGACCGCAGGCGGTTTCGGCCTGACGCTTCGCCGACGCTGGAGCAGGCCCACACTGCGTCACTGGTCCTGGCTGAAGATGATTCTCGTCGTTGCGGCGGTGTGGATCGGCTGGGCGTCGCAACGGGCCATGCTCGATGCCGCCTCCCAGGAATCGGCCTCGCCTCCGCCGCTTCAGTTCAGGATGATGGGCGGCCTGTTCGGAAGCATCGGCCTCGTGATCGGTCTCGTCTGGGGCTGGGGGCTGCCGGTCTTCAATCTCGTCTGGCTCGGACGCGCGAAGATCCGCAGCGAGGTAAACGAATGGGCTTGAGGTCCGACGGACGGCAGCGCCACGCATGAACTGCAAGACCTGCGATTATGCCCTTTGGAACCTTCGGACGCGCGTGTGCCCGGAGTGCGGCTCGTCCTTCAACGTGGCCGACTTCGAGTGGCGTCCGGGCGCCGTACGATTCTGCTGCCCGCACTGCAACCAGGCGTACTACGGGACGGACGCGAAGGGCCACCTCGTTCCCCCCGAGTTCGAATGCATCGCCTGCGGGCAGAGCATCACGATGGAGGAGATGGTGCTGCTGCCCGCCGAGGGCGTGCGCAGCGAAGACACCGCGCCGCGCAGTGTCCCGTGGACCCTCCGCCGCAGCCTCGGTGTGGTCTCCGCGTGGTTCGGTACGATCGGCTGGGGCTTCGCCGGCGGGACGAAGATCGGCCGGTCGCTTCAGGGCGTTGCAGCGCCGATGCCCGCCCTGGCGTTCGCGGCAGTGACGATGCTGATCGTGGCCGTCGGGTCGAACCTGCCGATGCTCTGCCTCATGGCGCCGGGCCTGTTCGCGGGGGGGGGCGGCGCGGG
>CAADHA010000051.1 GCA_900696685.1 uncultured Planctomycetota bacterium | reverse complement strand
CGTCTGCCCGCGCTCCGGGCCGACGCTGACGATGCCGACTTTCACGCCGACGAATGCTTCGAGGCGCTGAAGATACGCCCGCGCCTCGTGCGGCAGGTCGGCGAGCGATCGTGCGGCGGTGATCTCCGCGCCGAAGCCCGGCAGCGACTCGTACACCGGCTGCACCGACTCGAGCCGATGCGCGTCGGGCAGGAAACGATCCGTCGTCGAACCATCGGGCAGGCGATAGGCCGTACAGACATTCAGTTCATCGAGTCCGGCGAGGACGTCAAAGAGCATGACGGCCAGTTGCGTCGCACCGCTGAGCATCGCGGAGTAGCGCACCGCGACGAGGTCGAGCCAGCCGCAGCGGCGCGGCCTTCCGGTCGTCGTGCCGTACTCGCGCCCTCGCTCGCGGATGCGGTCGCCGATCTCGTTCTTCAGTTCGGTCGGGAAGGGCCCGGCGCCGACGCGCGTGGTATACGCCTTCATGATGCCGATGACCTCGCAGATGTGCCGCCCCGGCACGCCGGTGCCCGCGGGGATGCCCAGCGTTGAGCAGTTGCTGCTCGTGACGTAGGGGAAGGTGCCGTGATCGACATCGAGCAGGCAGGCGTTGGCGCCCTCGAAGAGCAGGCGTTTGCCCGCCGCCATCGCATCGTGCAGAAGGTAGGTCGTGTCGCAGATGTACGGCCGCAGTTCTTCGCCCAGCCGTGCGTACTCTTCAATCAGCGCCTTGAGGTCGAAGGGCTGATGGTGGGGGTCGAAGGCGAGCAACTGTGCATTCTTGATATGCGTGATGACTTCAAGGCGCGCGGCGAGGTGATCGCGGTCGCACAGGTCGCCCATGCGCAGGGCGGAGGCGCGGGTGATCTTGTCGGCATAGGCGGGTCCGATTCCGCGCCGCGTCGTGCCGATGGAGTGGTCCGCGCCCGCGGCATTGGACTGCCCCGTCGAGAGGAGGTTCTCGAGCGCCGCGTCGAGGGTCTTGTGCCAGGGCATGACGACGTGCGCGCGGTCGGAGATGCGCAGGCGGGGGGGGAAATGTCGATGCCGCGCGCGGCGAGGTCGCGGCGCTCCTTGATCATCTGGTGCGGATCGACGACCACGCCGTTGCCCACGACGCAGACTCTGCCGGGATGCATGATGCCCGAGGGAATCAGGTGAAGGGCGTAGCGCTCCGAGCCGACCACGACCGTATGGCCGGCGTTGGCCCCGCCGTTGTATCGGACCGTGTAATCGTGGTCGCGGGCGAGGATGTCAACGATCTTGCCCTTGCCTTCATCGCCCCACTGGAGGCCGACGACCGCGGTGTGCCTTGATTCGGACAAAGTACATTCCCCGGGGGAGGGGCGGCATGGAGGCCGCCCGAGATGCGCTCCTGTCGCAGATTCCGGACCAAGTAAAGGGGGCGCGGCGGAAAGGTCAAGCCGCCGGCATCCTGGAAGGCTCGCCGGAGTGAACCGGTCCGCCCAATCGGCCGATGATGCCGCAGAACGACCGCCGGACGGCGCCGGACTGGAGGATCGACGTGGCCGACCACCTCATTCGCATCATGTGTCCGAATCTTGCCTGCCGGCGCATTCTCGCTGTTCCCATTACTGCGCGCGGCAAGGTCGTCAAGTGCAGCGGGTGCAGCAAGAACGTCCGCGTACCTCAGACGGCCGCAGCGCCGCCCGAGCCGAAGAAGTCCGAAGACGCCGCCGCCTGAACAGCCCCGCTTCATTCGCACGCGCTTGCCTGGCTCCGAAGTCGGAGGCAGATCACGACCCGCCGTACTGGATGATGTCGTCGAAGCGCTTCAGGTCCGCGTCGGTCCAGGCGTTGCCTTGCTGCGGCCTGGTCACCTGCTCACGGTCGAAGTAGATCCGGTCCTTGCCCGCGGAGATGAGGATGTACCCGCCGCGCGGCGTGGAGTCCAGCGTCGGGTGAGAAGCGATCGCCTGCGCGAGGTCGCGCGCGTTGCTTCCCCCGATTGAGGAGCCCGTTTCGGCCAGCAGGCTGCGCGAGCGCTCGTTGACGGGCGATCCGCCGCCGATGCCGACCATGAGCGCCGCAGCATTCGTGTAACTCTGGAACGAGGAGTAGTAGTAAGGCGCCGCCTCACCCGTGTTGCCCGCTTGCGACTTGAACGCGACCACGGCCGGCCGGCCGTTGATGTCGCGCAGACCCTTGGGCCTCGTCCCGCTGTTAGGCCAGAAGATGATCGGAGTCCCCCACGCGTCGATCAGGTCGGGCAGCGCCCGGTCTCCGTCCTGGGGCAGGTTGTTGGTGACCGCCTGCTGACCGCCCGAGCCGCCTTCCTGCCCATTCACGTAGTAGAGATCGCGTGGATTGGGCTTGAAATAGGAGTCGTATTTCACGCCGTCGATTGTCGGCCCCATCCCGATGTCGTCGCGGTAGATGCGCAGGCCCGCGAGGTCGAAGACGTCGCGGCCGCGCTGCGTCAGGCCGCCCATCAACTCGAGCATCGCGTTCTCCGTGCCGCTGATGAACGAGTAGTGATTGGAGTCGCTCGAATGCTGGCGCTCGCTCAGCGGGCCGGGCCGACGATTGTGCGTGAGCACGAAACTGTCCACCGCGTCGCCGAAGTTCTTCATCAGCGCGCGCGTCTGCGTCGCCTTGCCCTGCTCTCGCACCGCCGCGAGAGCCGGGATCAGCAGCCCCACGAGCAGCGCAATGATCCCGATCACCACGAGCAACTCCACGAGCGTGAACGCACGAAAGGCCCGGCCCAGCCGCGGCGGCGCCTGAGTGGTCAGAAGTTGAGTTGATGTTGTGCGCATCGGTTCGTCCTTTCCGGTTGATCCCGCAGCCCAATATTCGCGCGGCAACCTCCCGATCGCCGCTTCGGCCGCAGCCCGGACCCATTGCGCCCGGAGAGCGGCCCGATCAGCGCGCACGCCGCCCGCTCATCCGTACCCAAAATGTACACGCACTTTCGCTCCAAGGCCAGAGAAAAACCGAAAAGTCCCGATTTTCTCTCGCAGGTCCAGGCCGCCCCGGCGACACCAGCCTGCCTCGGGAGCGGCCACGCTTCAGGGCCTCTGCCATCCGCTCTCCGCATCGCCCTCCAGGGCATCCGCGGCCATCTCGATGCAGCGGCGGCAGATACGGGCCTGTGCGTCAAGCGGGCTGGCCCAGCAAGGCTCCGGCCGGTCTTCCAGACACATGCAGCATTGCCGGGTTGACTCGGCCCCCCCTTCGACCGATTCCACCTCCAGGCAGGCGACTCGCACGCACCGGCCGCAGATCACATGCCCCTGATGCCCCTCGACGAAGGGCAGATCGGCCGTCCACATCGCATGGCAGAAGTCGCAGAGGACGTCGGACATCTGCACGTTGTCGGGATCGGCGCCTGGTCGCAGCATCGTCAGGCCTTTCTCTTGACGCGAGTACCGCTGACCACTGCCACCGCCGCGGCATCCGTCGTTTCCTCCTCAGGCAGCCACGGGACGTGCCGGCGGCGCCGTCGGGGAACAGGCTCCGGTACGGCCGCAAGCAGCGACCGTGTATACGGATGCTCCGCTGCCGTGTAAATGCTCTCGCGGTCCTTCATTTCCACGATCTTCCCGCGAAACATGACGGCCACGCGATCACAGATGTGCCGCACCACCGCCATGTCATGGCTGATGAAGAGGTAGGCCAACCCGAGGTCACGCTGAAGATCGCGCAGCAGGTTGAGGATCTGGCTCTGGATCGACACGTCCAGAGCCGACGTCGGCTCGTCGCAGATGATCAGCCGCGGTTCGAGCGCCAAGGCGCGGGCGATGCCGATGCGCTGCCTCTGGCCTCCAGAAAACTCGTGCGGAAAGCGCTCCGCGGCGCTGCGCGGCAGGCCGACGCGGTCGAGCAGCGCATTGACCCGTCTGCCAAGCGCCTCGCCCTTCGCCAGGCCGTGCACCTCGATCGGTTCGCCAATGATTCTGCCGGCGCGCAGCCTTGGGTTGAGCGATCCGGCCGGGTCCTGGAAGATGATCTGCATCTCGCGGCGCAGCGGCCTCATCTCGACGCGGCTGAGTTTCAGCATGTCCCGCCCTTTGTAGCGCACCTCGCCGCTTGTCGCGGGAATGAGGCGCAGGATGGTGCGGCCGACGGTGGTCTTGCCGCAGCCTGATTCACCCACGAGGCCGAGCGTTTCGCCAGGGTGTATCGTGAACGAAACGCCGTCCACGGCGCGCATCACGCCCACTGCTCGCCCCAGCAGCCCGGAGCGGACGGCAAAGTGCGTGTGCAGGTCGCGCACGTCAAGCAACGGCTGCGAGGCGTCGGCTCGGCTCATCATCGAGAGAGCGTAGCACTCTGGCGGCAACCACGCGTCCAACAAACGGGACAGGTACATTTTATGTCCCGGCGCCCCAATGGCTTGCGCAGCAAATCACGGCGGAAATAAATGTACCTGTCCCTTTTGTTTCTCGGCGGCCGCGCTGTTGCGCCGTGCTGCGCTCTACGATCCAGCGCTGCGATTCTCACGCCGCCGTGTCCGCGAAAGGAATCCCCGTGAAGGCCGAGAAGATACTCGCCGAACTCAACCGCCTGCGTCACGACCTCGACCCCGATCCCGGCGACATCGAGTGGGTGGCCCTCGAACACGCCTTCTGCTTCATCAGTTACAGGATGGGGGAGTTCCAGGCGTATCTCGACGAACAGGTGCGCCTGGGCAACCTGCCCGACGACATCGAGACCTGACAGCACTGCGGCCGCCTCGCGTGGCAGCAGCAGTTTGCCGGCCTGTCAAAACAGGGAATCTGGCGCCCCGGAAAAAACTGCACGCAGCACCCACTGAAAATGCACTTTTCTCTTGACGGGCGGCGATTCCCGACGATACTCTTGAGTATCGGGAAGCGCGGATTCCAGAGTGCCGGAGAACCCGGCCGCCGCGGAACGAGCGAGTCCCGGCGAGCGTCGCCTGCGGCTCCATGGGGCCCGGATGCGACGGGCGTTGTGCCCCGTGCGACGGCGCGGGGAAGTCAAAGCCGGCGTGCTCCGCCGAGGGTCGAGAGCGCGACCGGGAGGCCCGTTTACGAAAGCGAGGTGATCCAGTGATGAACCTGAATGACTGTATCAAGGGGCTGCACGCCTAGCGCAGTTCCGACGGGTTCTGCGTCTGGTGCAGCCCGTGAATGTGCAGCCTTGATACAACGATCAAAATGCACACAGGCTCGGCGGCGAAAGCCGCCGAGTCTGTTTCGTTTCCAGAGGATCGAAACCACCGGCGTCGAGCCGGAGTGCACGTCACGATCGCCGGCAGACCGGCCGCGGGACCCGCCTCAGCGGGCCTCGCCCGGCGCGATGGTCATCGTCATCGACATTCTCTGCTTCATCGTGCCGTCTTCGCCGAAGAGGTCGAAAGACATCTCGACAGTTGTCTCCGTCTTGACCTCGCCCTCCACACCCAAGGGGCGGTCGAAGCGGACGCGCATCTTTCCTCCGCCGTCGCTCTTGAGCGACTTGAGCCGCAGGCTCTGACCGGGCATGTCGGGAATGGGCACATCCTGCGGATCGGCGGTCTGAGTCGCCGTGGATTCGAGGGACATCTCCGTGTCGCTGAGTGCGGCAAGGGTGAAGTCAGTGGAAGTGTTGATGACCATGCCGCCGGAGTCGATCGGGCCGGGGAGCCGCCAGCGCGCCCCCTGGCCGACGGATTCCTCGGGCAGGATCGCGCCGAACTGGGCGAGCATGCGTGGAAGGTCGGTGAGTTGCTCGGCGATGCGGGGATCGAGGTCCTGATTGTTCTCGTACTTCACGGAGACCGTCTCGCCGCGGGATGTCGCGATGCATGCAGCAGTCATGCCGGTTACGCCTGCGCACATCTCCTCCATCATGCCCAGCATCATCGGATCAACGCCCGGCTCGTCGATGACCTTGACATCCGTGTACTCCATGCGCGAGTGAATGTCGCCGTTGGTCGCGATCTCCTTCACCTCCCCGACGATGGTGAAACGGAACTGGGGAAGAGTCTGTTGCTGCATCTCCTCGCCATCCATCGACATGGCCATCGCCATGCGCATGCTGACGTTCAGCGTGCCCTTCTGTCCGACGTGTGCGACGTAGCGCAGAGTGCGGCGCGGCTCGGCGCCGGCGTCGAGGAGGGTGACCGTGAGCTTCTTCGCCTCGGCCTGGGCGGGCGGCGGTGCCGGCTCAACGGGCGGCGCCGCAGGCGGATCCTGCGCGACCGCCAGGCCGCAAAGCAGCCCGCAGGCGAGCGAAAGAACGCGGAATGAACGTCCCGGACGAAACGAATACATGACCGATTCCTTTCTGTAGGTGGCAGAGCGCTGCTGGAGCATAGCCGCCCTACGAGGTTGTTTTTCGGGCCTCGGCACGTTCTCAACTCTTTCCTGGAAACGAGGCTTGACCTGGCTGGCAGGCCTTGCTAGCGTCGGCTGTAGGGTATTCGCCTGAGGGCCTGAGGCATGAGATTCTCTGGATTCGCTCTGGGTGCATCGATCATTTCCTTCGGCATTGCTGGGGTATCGTTTGGCCAGACATCGTCCGTAGGCATCCCGGCAAGCGAGACGCTTGCCGTTTCGTGGTTCACTCGTACTCTTCCCACGACCGATGCCCAAGTACTTGCTGCGGCTGGCCCCCCCCCCAGATTCCACAAGAAGTACTGAATGACCTCAGTGCTGATGAGCAGGCCGCGATGGAGCGCGCTCGGCGCAATGGAACGCGACTTGAAGGTCTTGTTTGGTATGGCTCCAAAAATAACTTCGCGGTCGCCTACATGGACACGTCGTCGGGTGCCGTCTCTGAGCCTTGGGCGGGGATGCCTGAGGAGGGACTGCCCCGATTTCCCCTTGGTAGTGGCGCTTGTGGTCGTGTGGATGGTTTTGCATGGGACAGCGCGTCAGGCAATCTCCACATTCATCACGATTTGATAGAACTGCCACCGGCCTTGGCGTCAAGGCTCAGGCACATCGAGTTTCTGGTTGCGGTTGACGAATCGCCTGAAAGTGCGTTCAGGGAGTGGGTGTCCCAGCTACAGGGCAGGGGCCATGTGGATACACAGGTTACCGATGATGGGCTGTTGCTGACATGGCGCAGCCAGGAGCGACCGCTCGCGATCGACTTGCATGTCTCCCAGTCATATTCATCGCCCAGCGGTGGCCCGAGAAGCCGCTACTCTTGGATACTGATTGCGACAGATCCCGGCCGCAACCTGGGCACAATGACCGCCGCCGACGTGCAGCCCATAGGCGGCGTCGGGATGCGAGTGCCAAGCGATTCCGCCGAAATTATCGAGACGTACCAAGGTATGGTGCGCATGGGGATCGAAACCGGTACGACGCTGGTTCCCGAGACTTCGGCGTGGTCCATCGCCGAGGTTGCGCGATAGGGTTTTGGTGTCGCCCTCTTCGTCACGGCACTTTGTCTCCTCACTGCACGAAAGGATCAGCCATGATGTTTCAAATGAAGCGACTCAACGGCATGCTAAGCAACGATGTACGGGGACTCCCGTCGCAGTTGCGAAGCGGATTTGGAGTAGGCGTCCTGGTAATGGCGGGCGCGATCATGATTGGGCAGGCGGCGCCGGCAGGCGGCGGTGGCGCTTCGTGCTATCACATGCACAATACGGGGCCGTGCGGCGGTGGCGGCGAGACGAGTCAGGACTTTTTGGTATGCCTTCAGGAGACCTGCACCGCATGGTACATTGTCGCTGGTCAGATCTATGAATGCATCGCTTGCCAGGGACCGGATGGCTGGTACTGCACGAATCATGGTCAGGTCACGCGGACTAAGTATACGGCGTACTGCACGGTCCCGGAGGGGATATGCGACTACACGGCACAGGTATTGCAGACTTGCACTTCTGCCGTGGCCACCAGCACCTGCATCTGCCCCCCTACGCCGTGACGCTGTGCCTCGCAACCGCGTGGGGCGACTCGCAAGTCTCCAACTGAGGCAATCGGACCAGATGCTGTACACTTTAGGCATGTTCGTGAGAATTCCGGTGGCGGTTGTTTTCATTGTTGCAGGCGCGTCGAAGTGGTGGACTGGGGATGATCTTGTTCGCGTCCTGCTGACAAGTGGTTTCCCGCCGCTGCTAGCCAATAGCCTGACATGGGTGCTTCGACCGCTTGAGGCAGCCATCGGCGTGAGCCTGCTTATGGAACGACGAGCCAAAGCCGCCGCACACACACTCGCCATTGTGACGCTCGTCGCTTTCACGGCGTTCCTCCTCGCGATTCATCTCAGTGGGAAGAATTCAGGGTGCGGCTGCTTCGGGCGCTTGGGACTTGATTCTGCGTCTGCTGCCTGGTCGATCGGGCGCAATCTGGCACTCATGGCACTTACGCTCGCGTCATGGTTCCTCGTGCGCCACCGGTTTGGACGACATGCCGAGGCAGTGGGGGAGATGCGATGAGCAGTACGACGTGCCTTCGATCGCGTGTGGCTTGGGTACAACAAACGCGGTGCCTGTTCGTCGGCATCGTCCTGCTCGCGTGGGTGACACGGCTCACTTTCGGGCAGCAGGTGGACGCCTTTGCGGTGCGCGATCCCGTCCTTACGGACGATGACATAGAACACTTGAAGCAGGTACTGAATCTGAACGAGTTTCAGGTCGCGGTCATCGAGGGCATCGCGGGTGCAATGCGTCAATGGCAGCACGACACCGATGTCGAGTATCGTCGTCGCCTCAAGGCACTTAGGGAGTTCGAGGCAGAGGTCGAGGCCCGTATTCAGCGCGCGAGGGACAATCGCGATTACGCCGGCCTTGGGTGGACGGACGAAGAGAGAGCCGTTTCGAACAGTTTCACGGCGTGGTACGACGACATCATCGCCACTGCACGATCGAGGTGTGCCGGCGTACTCAACGACATCGGTGCGATACTTGACGATGTGCAGCGACCGATCTGGGAAGAGTACGTCCGAGACTGGCGTCGGAGGCGAACACTCGAAACTGGAGCATCATTTGCGGCCGAGCGAGTTGACCTGAAGGTGCTGTTCCTCGAACAAATGACTATTCCCGAGGAACAGCAAAGGGAGATCGCACCGCTGATCTCAGAGTACAGCCGAGCAGTCGATCCCGTACTCATTCGGCGCAACGAGATGCTCCGCGCGGAACACGCACAACGGCGACAGGGGCCAAGCCAAGAATTTCAGGATCTGACTGAGAAACTGCGTCAGAACCAGATTTCCATAGATGACTACAGCGAAGCGGTGAAAGATATGGCCGCTCGAGATCTTGAAGCAGAACTCGATCGTATGCGATCAAGGTATGACGCCCACCGTGCAATTCGCGACACAACGCTGAACTATTTTGACGCCTGCATTCGGCTGCTGCCCGGTGAACTGGTTGAAGTAGCGCAACGTCGTTTCGAGGCTACCGCTTACCCAGACATCGTTCGCCCTCTGCCCATTGATAGGGTCGTTGATCAGGCACTTTCGCTTGAGAATCTCGGCCCAAAGCAACGCTCTGCGATTGAGAGCATCCGCGATACTCAGTGGAAACCCTCCCGACGGCAGATCGATCTTCAACTCATGCAACTCCAGGACCGTGAAGAAGCACAGTGGCGGGAGCGGCGGCTGGGTCAGCAGGATCCCCGGATTGGTCTCCGTCGAGGCGAACTCCTGTCTCAACGTCAAGCCATACAACAGCTCGCAATCAACCTGATCCGGGAGTTGTTGACAGATCAGCAGCAAGGTTTGCTCACGTGGCCAACTCTCAGCAGCACCGACCGGTAGCCGTGGACGCCGTCCTGCCCCGCCACGCAGCGCCCGACACAGCGCCGCCACCACACACACTCACTTCGAATAATGCGCCCGGATGTTGGGGATCAGGTATTCCTCGAACGCGGCCTTGAGGTCGTGGCGCGGCTGGAAGCCCCAGTCCCGCCGCGCGGCCGAATCATCCACATCCGCCGGCCAGGAATCGACGATGCCTTGCCGCTCCACGTCGGGGTGGAAGGTGATCTCCGGCTTTCCGAAGTGCCGTCGCACAATCTCCGCGATCTCACCGGCGCTGGGCGCAAAGGCCGTGATGTTGTAGACCGTGCGCGTCAGGCTCTGTGTATCGGCGTCGTGCAGGCGCAGCAGCGCTTCGATCGCGTCGGGCATGGTGATGAAGGGAATGCGGGCGTCCTGCCGGACGAAGCAGGCATACGCCTCGCCCTTCGCGGCCGCGTGGATCATTTCCGGCGCGTAGTCGCTCGTGCCGCCCGAGGGGAGCGTGAAGGCGGAGATGACGCCGGGAAAGCGGATGCAGCGGAAATCGACGCGCCCGTTTCCGCGCGGCCGGTCCTTGGCGAGTTGGCGGTAGTGCCGCGCGTAGTAGCGGCCGAGGTGCTCGCACGCGAGTTTGTTGCAGCCGTACATCGTCGTCGGCTCGAGATGCTCATCTTCGCACACCGCGCCCGCTTGTGCCTTGGTATCGAGGCTGCCCATGCCGTAGACGGCGATGCTGCTGGGGAACATGAACTTGACGGGGCGGCCGTGCGAGGCCGCCTGGTCGGCCGCGAGTTTGAGCAGGTTCACTGTGCCGACGACGTTGACCTCGTGCGCCGCCTCGGGATTGAACTCGCTGCGCGTGCTGAGCAGGGCGGCGAGGTGGAAGATCGAGTGAATCTCGTAGTTGGCGTGCAGGCGGCTGAGCAGCGCCGCGTCGGTGATGTCGCCGACGATCGCGTCTCGGCACATCGGGCGCAGCGAAGCGTCGATCTCATGCACGTCGAGCGCGACGAGGTCGCGCCGGCCGGCGTCGTGGAGGGTGCGAATGAGGCCGTGGCCGAACTCACCGTTGGCCCCGGTGATGAGCGTGCCGGCATGTCGCGACGTGGCGGGCGTGGTGGGCGTGGAGGTCATGGGAGGGGCTGCGGGAGTGGGTGGAACGCATTCAGGACGATCAGTGCAGTGCGGAACCGCCTGGCCACGACACGAAGGCCCTGCGCTGCGGAGCGCGGCGGCGTACAGATGCGGACTGCAATGATACCAGCGCACAAGCGCCTTGCGCCTATGATCGACCGTGTCGCTGCTTTCATCGTCACACGCCTCTTCTTCTCCTTCCGCCGCTGGAAACCGGGCTGATCACCTCCGCCGCCTCTTTGCGCTGACGTGGCGCTACCGGGGCGGGTGCTTCCTGACGCTGCTCTGGGAAGTCGGGGCCGAGGCGCTGGCGCTCGGGGCGTTCATCTACAGCGGGCTGGCCCTCGACGTTCTTCGGCACCGGGCGCTGCCGGACACGACGCAAGAGCCGCGGTGGCCCCTTGGCATCGCTCCCTCGGCCGACGGGCCTCTCTGGCAGATCCTCTCCATCGCCGCGGGCATGGTCCTGCTCATTACCCTGCTTCGCGCCTATGCCCGCTACCGCACCAGGCTGAGCAGCGAGACGCTCATCCAGCGCATCACCGTCGATCTGCGCACCGCCCTCTACGACAAGCTCCAGCGGCTCGGGTTCTCATGGTTCGACACGCATGACTCGGGCGGTCTGATCAACCGCGTGACGGGCGACGCCGGGTCGGTGCGCCTCTTCATCGAGGGCGTGGTGCTGCAACTGATCATTTCGACTGCGGCGCTGGGGCTGTTTCTGTTCTACATGTTCCGCGAGCACGCCTGGCTGACGCTGGCAGTGATCACCGTCTTTCCCATCCAGGCGTGGGTGCTCATCCGGTACAGCCGCTCGATCGAGCCGCGGCTGCAGAGCCACCGCGAGACGCTGGACCGACTCATCCAGACGCTTCAGGAGTGCATCATCGGCGTCAAGGTCATCAAGGGCTTCGGGCAGGAGGAGCAGGTCAAGGACCGATTCGGCGAGCGCAACGATGATGCGTACGAGGCGCGGATGAAGATCGTGCGCACGAACGCCTCGCTCCTGCCGTGGATCACGACGCTGGCCAACCTCCAGATCGCGATTCTGCTGTTCTACGGCGGGCATCTGGTCTACATCGGGCCGGCGGCGGGCGGCATCGCGCTGGGCACGCTCTGGGTCTTCTTCAGCCTCGTGCGCCAACTCGCCGGGCAGGTCGAGACGATTGTTTCGAGCGCCGCGAGCATTCCCGAGTCCATGGTCGGCGCGAATCGGGTTTTCGAGTTGCTTGATGCGCCCGTTGAGATCGCGGCGCCGGCGCAGGCGCATGTGCCGGAAGAGGTGCGCGGCCGCATCGAGTTCGATCACGTTTCGTTCCGCTATCGTGCCGAGTCGCCTCTGGTGCTGGAGGACGTCTCGTTCGTGGTGGAGCCGGGGGAGACGGTGGCGCTGGTCGGTCCTGCGGGCAGCGGCAAGAGCACGATCTTCAATCTCCTGTGCCGCTTCTACGATGCGACGGACGGGCGCGTGCTGGTGGACGGGGTGGACGTTCGGCAGTGGGATCCGGGGGCGCTTCGGCGGGCGGTAAGCGTGGTTTTCCAGGAGCCGTTTCTCTTCTCGAACACGATCGCCAACAATGTGCGTTTCGGCGTGCCGGATGCGCCGGAGGATGCGGTGGCGCAGGCGGTGCGCGACGCCGTCGCAGAAGAGTTCGTCGCCGCCTCGCGCGACGGCTACCAGACGATCATCGGCGAGCGCGGCCTGACGCTCTCGGGCGGCGAGCGGCAGCGGCTGAGCATCGCGCGGGCGATCCTGCCTGAGTCGCCGATCCTCCTCCTTGACGACGCGATGGCGTCCGTTGACGCCCGAACCGAGGTGCGCATTGCGGCCAATCTCGGACGGATCATGCGGGGGCGGACGACGCTCATCATTGCTCACCGCCTGAGCACTCTTCGCCGCGCCGACCGTGTGCTCGTGGTCGAGCAGGGTTGCATCACGGCTCAGGGCACGCATGAACAACTGATGCGCGACAACGAGCACTACCGCAAGGCGGCTCTCCTGCAACTTGACCGCGAGCGAGAGGAAGAGTCGGGCGAACTGGAGTCGCAGGAGGCGCTGCGATGATGCGCGTCGGGTTGACCAACCTCTCCGCGGAACAGGTGCTGACCGCCGCCTCACCCAGCGACGACGCGGGCGAGCGCATCCGGCCTTTTGACTGGCATCTGACGCGTCGCATCGCCGGGCGCATGGCGCGCTACGCCGCCCTCTTCTGGTCCATTCTCGCGCTGGCCGGAGTGCTGGCGGTGCTCAACGGAACGATCGCGCTGCTCGTGGCGCAGACCATCGGGGGGGCGATCGAGCAGCGGCCGGAGAGCTGGCGCGGGCGCCTCGGGGTAGATCCGCAGCACTGGCTCTCCTACGGAGTCGCCGCGCTCGTCGCTCTCGCGCTTCTGTGGTACGTGGCGATGCGCATCCGCCAGAACGCGGTGGCGAAACTCGCCGAGCGCGTCGTCCGCGACCTGCGCGGCGAGATTTTCGCGCACCTCCAGGTTCTCGGGATGGATTTCTACGACCGCACGAAGGTCGGCCGCATCCTCGCGCGGGGCACGAGCGATATCGACGCCCTTCGCCGGGCGCTGACCGAAGTGGCGCCGCGCCTCACCATTGCCCTGGTGCAGATGATCTATGCGATTGCCGTGATGCTGGCGTACGACGCGGTGCTGGGGGCGGTGGTCCTTCTCGGCGCGCCCTTCGTCTACCTCGTGAACTGGCGCTTCCGGCAACTGCTTTCCAACTCCTACCGCCGCGTGCAGGAGACCTACAGCCTGCTCACGGCCAATCTCGCCGAGTCGATCGCCGGGATCCGTGTGACGCAGGCGTTCACGCGCGAGGAGCGCAACAGCGACATGTTCCGGGGCATCTGCCATCTGCACCGCGACCGGCATCTCGTGGTGGCCAAGGCTCAGGGCCTGTACCTGCCGCTCATGGATGTAACGAGCCAGGTCTTCATCGCGATCGCGCTTCTCGTGGGCGGCCTGCGCATCGCCTCGGGGGACATGACCGTGACCGACCTGCTCGCCTTCATGACCATGACCGGCGTCTTCTTCCAGCCCATCATCGTCATCGGCGACATGTACAACGTCGTCCTCCAGGCGATGGCGGGGGCGGAGCGCGTCTTTCATCTCCTCGACACCGCCCCGGCGCAACTCGAACCGCCGCCGGGCGAGAACGTCGACCTGCCTCGGCGCGACGAGGGGATGCGCATCGAGTTCGAGGGCGTCACATTCGGCTATCAGAAGGATCGGCCGGTGCTGCGCGACATCACCTTCGAGGCGCGGCCGGGGCAGACGATCGCGCTCGTCGGCCACACCGGCAGCGGCAAGACCTCGATCATCAACCTCATCGCCAAGTTCTACCTGCACGACGCGGGAAGGATCGCGCTCGACGGCCTCGACATCCGGCGCATCAGCCCGCGCGACCTGCACGCCCAGACCGGCATCGTGCAGCAGGAGAACTTCCTCTTTACCGGCTCGGTTCTCGACAACATCCGCTTTGCGCGGCCCGAGGCGAGCGATGAGCAGGTGCGCGAGGTGTGCGACGCTCTCGGCTGCCTCGACCTCATCGAGGACCTGCACGAGGGTCTGCAAACGCAGGTCGGCGAGCGCGGCGCGTCGCTTTCGCTGGGCCAGCGGCAGTTGATCTGTTTCGCGCGGGCGCTGATGGCCCGGCCGCGGCTGCTCATTCTCGACGAGGCCACCAGCGCCGTGGACACCGTCTCGGAGCACCGCGTGCAGCAGGCGCTCTCGCGCCTTCTGGAGGGGCGCACGAGTTTCGTCGTCGCGCACCGCTTGAGCACGATCCGAAGCGCCGATCGCATCCTCGTCGTTGACGCCGGCCGCATCGTCGAACAGGGCACGCACGCTCAACTGCTGCGCGACGGGCAGGTCTACCCGAAACTCCACGCGGAGTTTGTCCGCCTCAGCGAGGGGCAGGGGTGATCAGCCGCGGGCGCGCCGCGGCAGGGGAGGCGGATGCTCACTGCGGCAGGTCTTCCAGGTCTTCGTCCCGTCCGGCGATGATGAGGATGTCATCGCTGTTGAGGCGGCTGGTGGGCATCGGCGTGTCCATCACCATCTCGTCGTATTCCTCCTGGCCCGTCTCCGACGAGGTGAGCACCCTCCGCTTGATCGCGACGATGTTGACGCTGTAGGTCCGCCGGATTTCAAGTTCGGCCAGCGTCTTGTTCACCCAGGCGCGAGGCGTGGGCATCTGCACGAGACCGTAGCCCGAAGCCAGTTCGATGTGATCGACGAGGTAGGGCGCGAGGAGTTTGTGCGACCACCGGTCGGCCGTCTCGTCTTCGGGATTGACGACCGAGTCGGCGCCGATGCGGCCGAGAATGCGCACCTGCATGGCGTTGCCGGCGCGGCTGATGACGCGCTTGACGCCGATGTGCTTGAGGAGGACGGTGGTGAGGGCGTTGGCCTCGAAGTCGTGCCCGATCGCCACGACCGCCACGCCGACCTTGTCCACGCCCTGAAGGCGCAAGGCCTGCTCGTCCGTCGAGTCCATGGCGACGGCGAGGGTGACGCGGTCGCGGATCTCTTCGACCACTTCCCGATTACGGTCGATGGCGATGACCTCGGCCCCTGCGCGGGCGAGGTTGACGGCCAGGCGCGAGCCGTAGCGACCGAGACCGATGACCACGAATCGCTGTGAGGGCATGTCTTCGGCTCCGGAGGAGGCGGCGCGAGGTCGTACTCTAGCCGAGCATCATCGTCTCGGACGGGTAGCGGTAGCGCGATGCCTCGGCCCTGGCGAAGACCACCGCGCCGATGAGCGCCAGGGGCCCGACGCGCCCGAGGAACATCGCCATCATAATGATCACGCGCCCCGGCTCTGAGAGGTCGCCCGTCAGGCCCAGCGACAGTCCGACAGTGGCTGTGGCGCTGACCGCCTCGAACAGTTGTGTCTCGAAGTCGCCGGTCTCCGTGATCGTCAGCCCGAGCACCACGAGCGAGATCACGACGAAGCCGAGCATCACGAGAGCGCCGGCGCGGCGGATCAGGGCCTCGGGCAGCGAGCGGCCCAGAACTTCCGTTTCTTCGCGGTTGCGCAGCGTGGCGACGATGGTGAGCAGGAGCACGGCGAGGACGGTGGTCTTGACGCCCCCCGCCGTCCCGCCCGGCGAACCGCCCACCCACATGAGCATCATGAGCACGTAGCGGCTGGGCATGGTCAGTTCGTGCATGTTCATCGTATTGAAGCCGGCCGTTCGCCCGGCGATGCACATGAACGATGAGTCAAGGGTGAGTCGTCCGATCTCGCCGGCGGAAAGCGGTTCGGGCGACGCCGCACGCTGCGGTTCGCCGGTCGGCATTCCCTCGCGGTGCGCCAGTTGAGAGAGGAAGATGCCCGCCGTGCCCAGGAGAAACACGGCCAGCGACGTCGCCAACACGACCTTCGTGTGAAGGTTGAATCGCACCAGGCGCTGGCGGTGCAGTTCGCGCCGGGTAAGGCGGCCGAATCGCACGCGAAGCCTGGCGGCGGCAACCTGCCAGAGGTTGTAGAGCACCGGGAATCCCAGCCCGCCGAGCGTGATGAGCAGGCCGACCACGATGTGGCTCGTCCAGTGATAGCGGAACCCCACCAGGCTGTCGGAAAACACGGAAAACCCCGCATTGCAGAACGCACTGATCGAGATGAACACGCCGTAGTACATCCGGTCGCCGATCGTGAGACCCTCGGGGAGCAACTCAGGCGACCAGCCGATGAAGAGCAGCGCCGCGGCGATCGCTTCGACGACGAGCGTGGCGATTACGATGAATCGAACAAGCCTCTCCACGTTGCCCGGCCCGCCCTCGACCGTGCCCACCACCTCCTGGATGTTCGAGGCGTGCTTGACTGACATGGAGCCTGAGAGCATCGTCGCCAGCAGCGCCCCGAAGATGATGATCCCCAGGCCGCCGAGCTGAACAAGAAGGATGATGATCGTCTGACCGAAGCGTGTGAAATCCGTCGCCGTGTCTCGCACGATCAGCCCCGTTACGCACACCGCGCTTGTCGAGGTGAACAGCGCATCAAGAAACGTGATTGGATTGCCCGGAGGCGTGGCGCGCGGCAGCATCAGCAGCAGCGCGCCGATGAAGATGAGCAGTGCGAAACTACCCACAAAAAGCAGGCTGAAGCGGATGACCAGTTGCGCCAGCGACAGGTACGTCTGCGAGAGGATGTAGATGACCAGCAAGGCGATGATCGCCAGAGACCACGAGCGCGCGGCAAAGAGGCTGACCACCGCCGCCAGCAGGATCGCAATCTCCGCCCATTGGCCGCGAATCCACCCGGCCCCCCCCTTGCCCAGAGTCATGGCGGCGACGTGAACGCCGAGAAGGCCCAGCAGCAGGACGGCCTCCCACCCGAGGAACCAGCCCTGCGGAATGGGCGCCGGATCGAAGCCGACCTCAATGATGCACACGATGCCCAGCGCGGCCGCGAGCACCCCGCGCGCCAGCATCCAGCCCAGCGTCTCCGCGCCTTCCTTGGTCGGACTGAGAAAGTGCCGGCGCTCCATGGGGTCTCATAGCATATCGGACACACCTCACGCGCGGCGACAGCCGCCGTCCAACGCAGCGCGACGCACCTGCCGTTCGGTCGGCTCGCGGCTAGAAGCCTGAGTTGAACGCCAGCATGAACCCGAGTGCGATCCAGGCCATCGAAAGCAGGCCGCCCATGATGATGCCGACCCAAGCGTGGACGCCGCCCTTGATCTCCGGCTTTTTCCGATAGTTGATCCACCCCATGATGCCGAGGATGAAGGCCGGTATGCCGATCAGCACGCCGATGAAAGGCAGGAGCGAGAAGATGCCGCAGTAGTAGGCCGCGAGGGCGCAAGGGTTGCGATAGGGCACGAGACCCGGGGCAGCCCCGGCCGGCGCCTCCGCCACGGCGACCGGCGTCGTCGGCGGGGCCTTGAGCACCCGCGCCAGGCGCGGCTCCGAAAACACGCTCCGCACCTGCGACGGGTCGGCCGAATCGATCAGCAGTCCGTCGTGCGGTACCCGGCCCTGCCTCGCCCACTCCTCAAGTTGGTCCGGGTCGGCCGGGCCGAACTCGCGCCCGTCGCCGAGACGAAGCATCCACGTCCGGGCCGCCGCAGCCGTCCTGCCTGACTCTTCCATGTCGTGAGTATGAGCGCCGCAGTGGGGCGCGTCAAGACGTATTTCTTCACAAATCCTGCGGCTCGGTTCGATAGGAAAAGGAGTAAGGCGGGTCGGCTCGCCGATTGTGTCCCCTCACCACCTCCTCGCAAGGACCACTGGAATGTCGCAGTATTCATCGCCGCCGAGCGTCCACGGCAGCCCGCTTCGCCCGCATCGCGGGGCCATGATCCTTGTTCTCGGGATCTTGGGACTGGTCATCTGCTTCATCCTCGGCATCATCGCGTGGGTCATGGCCTCGGGCGATCTTCGCCAGATGGATGCGGGCCTGATGGACCCGTCGGGGCGCGGCCTGACGCAGGCGGGCAAGATCCTCGGCATCGTGGCCACGGTTCTCAACCTCATCGCGTTCGTGTTCGTGACCATTCCGATGATCCTCGCCATCATCGCGGCCATCGCCTCGGGGGCCGGCGGCACCGGCCCCTGAGCGACACAGTCGTGAACAGTCCGCGCCCTCATGGTTTTCTCTGCCGCTGGAGCGCGGCGATTGCCATGCTGGTCCTCGCGCTCTGGGGCGGCGCGCTGCTCCTCCAGGCAGCGCTCGCCGACGCATCAACCGAGCCTTCCCGGCTCTGCCTGTTTCGCCGAGTGACCGACCTGCCCTGCGCGACCTGCGGCGGGACGCGCGCCACGCTGGCACTTCTGACCGGGCGCATCCTCGAAGCGGTGCGCCTCAATCCGCTGGTCATGTTGGGTTGGATCGCCGTGCCCCCTGGAGGCGCGTGGCTCATGCTCCGCCGGCGACGCGGCGCGCCTCCTCTTGCGCCATCGCTCGAACGCCGACTCTGGATCGCCGCCGGCATCCTTCTCGCACTCAACTGGGCCTACCTCCTCATCGCTCGGCCGAACTGAGCGCCGGAGACAGCGCTGCCCCGGCTCAGTTGATCGACACTTGGCTCGTCGCCTCAGTGAGGCGCTCGCGATGCGCCGTATCGAGCCATCACACTCCGCGAATCAGCGCGATGCTCGCCGTGTGGCCGTGGAGGAAAGCCGAGTTGCCGACCGGACCGATTTCGCCCGCGGCCGAGAAGCCCGCGATGGGCAGGCCGGGCATCGCACGGCGGATCGTCGTCGCATCGTGGTCCGCGTCGGAGAACAGGTGTGTCCCGCGCCCGTTGCAGGTGAAGAGCAGGCCCGCCAGCGGCGGATCGTCAAACTGCTGGGCAGTCAGAAGCATTTCCAGGTCTTCGTGTGCCGTCTGCGCATCGCGCACGTGAAACTGCACCGTCTGCCCCACGCGCACGAGGTCGCTGACCGCGAGCATTCCGTGCCGCTCATCCACGCCGATCACGTTGCGGACGAGGAAGTCGCCTCGGCCGAAGTGCTCGCGGTATTCGCTCACGGCCCGGCCGACGAAGAGGCCCTTCTGAATGAGTTCGCGCTCCTCATCGGAGAGTTCGACGGCGACTTCCTGGAGGGCGGCCATGGCGGGCTTGCCGCCGAGGGACTCGATCACGTTCCGTCGCGCGCCGGTGATGACCAGAGGCCGGCCGATGGGGCGGCAGCCCTGGCTCACGAGCGTTTCGATCCGCACGGGCCCGAGGAAACTCAACCCGATCACCCCGCCGTTGCGGATCTCGTCGTTGCGGAGAAGGCGGTTGTCCCCCGCCTGGCGCCCGGCGGACGCGATGCCGCCGAACAACGGCGAGGCCGGCTCGTCGGGCGAGCGGCGCAGCACCTCGGAGAGCGCGGGAAGCAACCCCATGATCGGCGTAAACGGGTCGGCCAGGAGCAGCACGCCTCGCAGGTCGGCCCGGTCGGCCTTCATCGCCGCGATCAGACGCTCGGGTTTGTCCTGTGAGCGCGGCCAGTCGAGGTCGCTGTCGCTGAACGAGTGCAGTTCCACGCCCGGGAGCGAGAGCGCCAGCACGACCAGGCCGGGCTGATCCTCAAGTTCGCGCTCGTTGCCCACGACGCTCACGGCCGAGCAGCCGACGACGGCCTTCGGCGCGAGGAGGTCATAGACGCTCGACGTGACGAGGTCGATTCGCCGGACATGGTGGGCGCTGACGAAGACGACGGCGAGATCGGTCTGACCCGCCATCTTCGCCGCAACGTGCGTGAGCACCTCGTGTGCTGCCGCATCGGTGTCGTGCAGATTGCTGACGTGGCACGCCGCCTTGTAGGATGCATCGGACATGGACGATGGATCGTAGCCGCTCCACGGGCGGGCTCCCCTGCGCAGAGACTCGGGGTCGCGGCCAACCAGGTCCCTTGATGTCCCCTCTCATTCCTCTCGCGCCGGCCCCCGGCGCCCGCGCTTGATCTCGCTGCGAGACTTCTTCTCGCGCAGGCGGCGCTGGACGGCGGACCGGCCCGGCTTCGTCGGCCGGCGCGCCTTCGGCGACACGCGCGCCCGCACGATCAACTCCCGCAGCACATCGAGGCACGCCTGACGGTTGCGCGCCTGCGAACGGAACCGGCCCGAAGTCAGGATCATCTCGTCCTCCTTCGTGATCCGGCCGCCCGCGAGCAGGCGCAGCCGAGCCATCACCGCGGCCGGGAGACGGCCCGGCCCCTCCAGCACGCGCACAGGCAGGCGCAATTCCATGCGCGTACTCACCTTGTTGACGTTCTGTCCGCCGGGACCGCCCGACCGGCTGGCCGTGAACGACACCTCCGACGCATGCACGCGCAGGCCGGGCGCGAGTTCGAGTGAGCCGCTTGATGCGCTCGATGCGCTCGATATGTCCGGATGCTCGTCCGACATGCCCGATCCTTCACACTGCATCAGACCGACTGCGTCAGCGACCGCCAGGAGGTGCACATGGCCGCGGGCGGCTGCTGACTCTACTCTTGTCGATTCATTTCATCCGTATGGCGGGAGGGCGGCATGTCAACATCAGTGCGGGCGGCGCTCGTGACGTGTGCGGCGGCGAACATCGCAACTCTTGTGTCTGCGCCGCAGGCACACGCCCAGACCCGGGCGGCGCCGCCGTCGCGCGTCGCCGAAGCAAGCGCGGGCCAAGCCTCCCTGGCCGCACTCGCCGATGAGGCGCGCTGGCGCCTCCGCGCCACGGTCGGCGTGTGGTATCCCTCCGCCAGCGGCGACACGCGCTTCGGCCCCGCCGCGGGCGCCGGCGATCTCGAGATCCAGGGTCTGCTCGATCTCGACGACAACGAGCCGACCTTCGCCGGCGATCTCGCCCTCTTCATCGAGGAGCGCTGGCTCGTCCATCTCAGCGCTTTTGACTTCGCGACAGAATCCGCCACGTCGGCCTCCGAACCGTTCAGCGTGAATGGGACGGCCTTCGCCGCCGGCACGGGCCTCGCCTCCGACTTCGGCGTTACCGGCCTCTCAGCCGCGGGCGGGTATGACTTCTTCGGCAACATCTACGAGCGCGTCCATCCCCGCGGCCGCGAGTCCGGGCATCACATCGACACGCGCGTGCATCTTCTCGCCGCGGTGCGCGGCGTGAACGTGGATCACCGCCTCGCCGTCACGGGCGGGCCGACCGTGCGCTTCGACGAATGGGCGGCTGCGATCGGCGGCGGCGCTCGGGTCGGCATCGGCATCGGACCCGACTTCGCCGGCCGCCACCGCTGGGACGTGGACCTCCTCATCACCTACGCGCTGGGCGGCTCGAGCGACGCCGACCTTGCCGTCTTCGACCTGGCATTCGGCATCCACTACACCATCGTCGATCACTTCGCGCTGGTCTTCGGATACAGGCACACCGACATCGACCTGGACGCAGAAGACGCGGAACAGCCCTACCGCTTCGACGGCCGCCTCGCGGGCCTGTTCTTCGGAGCGGAACTGAAGTTCTGAGGGGGGGCAGGGGGTCGAGGCTCTGAGGACCGGCTCAGCAGCGATGCGAAAACCGCGCGCGGTGGAGCGCCGTCATGCGACATTCCCGAGCCGCCCGGACCTCGTCCGTTCCCCGCGCAACCGGGGGAGGGGGGCTTTCACCTCTTCATCCACTTCTTCCACCACTCGCTGATCTGGTGCAGGCGATGGAGGCGCATGTCGGGCGGGCCGCCGCGGCTCAGGCCGTGGCTCGTGGCGCGCGGGTAGCGCACGAAGCGGGCCGGGACGTTCTGCACCTTCAGGGCCGTGAAGACCTGCTCGGCCTGTTCGATGTTGCAGCGCAGATCGCCCTCGCTGTGGATGATGAGCGTGGGCGTCTTGACGCCCTTGAAATATTTGATCGGGCTGGAGTTCCACCGCGCCTCGGGACGGTCCCAGGCGTTGCCCTCCCAGTAGCGATCGGGCAACTCCATGTAGTCGCTGTTGCCGAACATGCTCACGAGGTTGGAGACGCAGCGGTCGGTGATGGCGGCGCGGAACTCGTCGGTGTGTCCGATGGCCCAATTGGTCATGTACCCGCCGTAACTGCCGCCCATGATGCCGATTCGCTTGCGGTCGATGCGGCGGTGTGTTTTCATGAACTTGTGGACGGCCTGGATGTCAACCCAGTCGGCGCCGCCCCAACTGCCGCGGATGGCGGCGGTGTGGTCGCGGCCGTAGCCCTTGCTTCCTCGCGGGTTGGAGAAGACCACGACGTAGCCCTGGGCGGCGAGCATCTGAAACTCGTGGAAGAAACCAACGCCGTACTGCCCGTGCGGCCCGCCGTGAACCTCAAGGATCGCGGGATACCTCCGGCCGGCGCGCGCATCGGGCGGCATCATCACCCACGTATGCACCTTCGTGCCGTCCGGTGTGCTGATCCAGTGTTCACCGATTCCGGCGAGTCTGATCTGATCGAGCAGGGGTCCGTTCAGGTCGGTGAGTTGAGTCAGTTTGAAGTGCCCCGCATTGACGGCCGCCACGCCGATCTCATCGAGCGTCGTGGTCGTGTTGCGGACGATGGCCATGCGCTTGCCGTCGGTGCTGAGGTTGCCGAGCAGGTGGGATGCGACGCCGCTGGTGTGAAAGGCGATCTTCCCGCCGCGGCGCGCGACCGAGGCGATGTGAGTCTCACCATGCCAGCCGATCTGCACATAGATGCGCCGGCTGTCGGGCGACCAGCGCAGTCTGGGCGCGAACTCCGCCTCGGAGGTGTCGCCGATCGACACGGCCATGAGGCAGTAGTCCTCCTCTCCCGTCAGGCTCTTCGCCTCGCCCTTCACCGGATCGCAGATGAACAGTTCCAGGTTCTCCGTGCTGTAGGAATCGTCCATGCCGATGCGGCCGGCGTAGGCGAGAAGCGTTCCGTCCGGCGACCAGGCCACGCTGCCCTTGGGCCCCTCGGGCAGGTTGCGCACGGGTGTGATGCGGCGCGTGGCGAGACTGACGCGGACGATCTCGTCCTTCCACGGCCTTGCCGCCGCGAGGCGGTCGCGGTTGCGCGTCACGGCCAGTTGCGTCGAGTCGGGCGAGAAGTCGTAGGAGAAGAAGCCGGTGCCGTCGTGCGTCTCGATGGCGCGCGCTTCGCCCGTGGCCGCGTCGATGATGTGCAGGCGGAAGCGCTGCGCGTTGAAGTAGCCGTCGCCGTCGTAACGGTACCATGATTCATCGATGACGCGCGGCGAGTCGGAGAGGCCCGCCTCCTCACGTTTCTTCTTCGCCTCGCTCGTCCAGTCGGGATCCTGCTCGCGGAAGGCGGCGGCGATGGTCCGGCCGTCGGGCGACCACTTGAAGTCGCGCACCGCACCCTCGGGGAAGCGCGTCAGGTCGCGCGCCTCGCCGCCTGCCGCGCTGATGAGCGCGATCTGCGGCCGGTCCTTGTTGCGGCCGCTGATGAAGGCGATCGTCGAACCATCGGGCGACCAGCGCGGATGTCGATCACGGTTGCCGCTGGTGAACTGGCGCGGCTCGGACCACTTGCCGCCCGCATCGCTGACGATCCACAGGTTCTGCGCGTAGGCGTTCTTCTCGCCGACCGTCTTGTTAACGAAGACGACGTGCCGGCCGTCGGGCGAAATCTGCGGATCGGAGAGCCAGCGGAACTTGAGCAGGTCTTCGGCGGTGATGAGACGCTTGCGCGCCGGGCGTGTTGCCGCAGCGCGGCGGGAAGGTCTGCGGCGTGAACGTGATCGCGGCATGGGTGAGATTCTTTCCGGTGAGCGGCGATGGGAGAGGACATGCTACGCCGCGCCGACGGCCGCTTCAGGGCCATGCAAAAGCCCAGGCAGGAGACTGCCTGGGCTTCGGGATGAAACAATAGGTGTGCGTCGCAGGCCGTTACGGAATCTGCACGACGTTGCTGGTCGAGCACGGACTGCCGTCGGCGACGACCATCTGGAGGTACTTACGGCAGGCGGCGGTGCCGGCGTTGGCGCTGACCTGGCCGGAGCCGTTGGGGCCGGTGTTGCCCGTGAAGACGAGCTGGATGCCGACGTTGTTCAGACCGAGTTGCGTTCCGCCGCAGACGCCGCCGGGGATCACGAAGTTCCCGGTGCCGGCGGCAAGAACGATGCCCATGGGCCGGCTGGGAGTCGCGTTCGACCACGCCGCGGTCACCTGGCCGGGGCACCGGCCGCTGATGCGAAGCGTCGTGCCGGCCGCGCCGCTGTAGGTGCGGAACGTGTAGTCAAAAGCCGGGAACGAGCCGAAGCCGGGGTTGGCATAGACCTGTCCGAAGGGATAGGGGTTGTTCACGTCGCCGGAGATGCCCAGCGTCTGGTTGCCGGTGAAATGGAGGTAGTAGGTGGTGTTGGCCTGGATGGCGACGGGCGTCCAGGACACGTCGCACCAGGTTCCCTGGGTGCCCTGTGCCGAGCCGGTGGCCAGCATCTGGCCGCCGCCGTTGGGCAGCGTCGTCCAGAGTTCGATGGTCACGTTGTCGGTCCCGCCGATGCCGGGCTGAAGGAAGATGCCGGCGCCACAGATGCTGTTGGAGACCTGGTGCTGGAAGGACTGGGCCAGGTCACGCTGCGAAAACGCAGCCATGTAGACGAATGCGTTGGGCTGGTTCTGATCGATGTTGCACTGCGCGAAGGTCGTCCCGGCGCAAGCGGCAAGGACAGCGGCGGACACGATAGCGAGTCTCATGGGTTTCTCTCCTCTTTCCTGGTTTGAATGACCAACACATTTGGCCGGTGCGACATGCGCCGGCGCACACAGAGAATAGGGCCAACGACGAATCAATCAAGCAGTCCATCGCAGTATTCCAGGCTCATTGAGGCAATCAGGCTTCTGATCGCTAATTGAGGCGAATCCCCCGCATCCCGAGCCGCTTGATGAGGGTGGGGAGATTCTGATAACCTCGAATCCCGAGGGTGACGCGTCCCGCGCCGCCTCGCCCCTGCCTCTCAGACGCGGGAGAGGACCAGGCTGAGGCGATGGTCTGCCCCGGCGGCCGGGTAGGAGAGGTCGATGCGGCCCTTGAATTCCGTCGCCACCAGGCCCGTGACCAGGCTCGTGCCGGCCCCGAGGCGCGGCGATCGATCGGGATGAGGTCCGCCCTGCTCGCGCCAGCGCAGTTCGAGATTCATGTCAGAGCCCGGTGCTTCGACGCCGCGGAGTTGCCACTCGATGAAGACGCGCCCGTCCGCGGCGCCCAGCGAGCCGTACTTGATGCTGTTGAAGAGCAGTTCCTGGAGGACCATCGCCAGCGCGGAGACCTGCCGCGCGTCGATGCGCACCTCCGGTCCGTCGCTTTCAACGCGCGACGCGAGATCGGGCGGCACGACGGCGCGGATCAAATCGCTCAGCCTCGCCGCACTCCACTGGGCACGCGAAAGGAGCAGGTGCGCCGCCGCCATCGCCTGCACGCGCGACCGGAGCACCGACGCGTAGGACTCGACCGAATGCTTCTCTTCCCCCGCCGTCACGTCGATGAGCGAGATCAGCGAGGCAAGGTTGTTGCGAAGGCGATGGTCGAGTTCGCTTACCGCAAGGCGCTGCCGGTCGAGGAGTCTGAAATAGGCCTGCTCGGCCTGCTTGCGGACAGTGATGTTGCGGACGATGGAGAGGACGCGCTCCGAGCCGCAGGGCACCATGCGGACCTCGTAGAAGCGCCGGTTGTCGGGCGTGCCGGCTTCGTACTCGTACAACTGCAACTGGCCCGTGGCCAAGGTCCGGTCGAGGTGGCGCTGGTGCACGTCGCCGTTGAAGTCGCGGAAGACGTCGCGCATGCGCCGGCCGAGGAACTCTTCCGGCGGTGCATAGAGCGGCACGTCGGCCGGTGCGTGATAGTCGAGATAGCGCCCTTCGCGGTCGAGCAGGAACACGGCGTCGGGGAGCGCGGCGATGAGGGCGCTGCTGCGCTCCTCTCCGCGACGCGCCTGCTCCTCCGCCTCGCGCGCGGCGGTGATGTCGGCGAGCGCTCCGGTCAGGTACGCACGTCCGCCGGGCGGCGCGACCTGCGTCATGCGGTCCTCGATCCACACCCACGACCCGTCGCGCCGGCGCACACGGTAGCGAAGCGTCAGCGTTCCCACGGACCCATCTGCGCGCCAGCGGCGTCCCTGTGCGAGGGCGGCGGGCGCATCGCCCGAGTGGATCAGGCTGCGGAAGAAGGCGCGGTCGGCGGTGATCTCTTCGGGGCTGTAACCCAGCAGGGCCGCGACGTTGGAGGAGATAAACATCCGGCCGCCGCCGATCTCGTAGAGGACCAGGCTGTGCAGGTGCTCGAGGATCGCCGCCAGCCTCGCCTCCGACTCGCGCCCGGCGTCGCACAGCACCACGCGCGATCCGGTTGCAACCGGGACGGGTGGTCTCGCGCCTTCGGACGATTCGGCGGGCGTAGAGGCCATGACCCAATCGTAACAGCCCGCGACCGCGACTTCGTCCCACCGTGAAAACAAAAGGGACAGGTACATTTATTCTCTGCTGAATTTCTGTCGTAACTACTTATCAATACGCAACATAAAATGTACCTGTCCCTTTTGTTTGCTCTGCCTTCTTGCGCAACTGCTTGGTATTACTCCACATAGGTTGTTTCGGCTGCGCCTTCACTTGCCATACGTCCTGCACGCAGTCGGGGCCGCGCAGATGGGGATTCAGTCTCGCGTTCCGCCGTGCGAGCGCCCCGTTCCCACCCGCGAGAAGGCGGGTAGCCTGATCGAACAATTCGCCTGAAAGAGCGTTCAATCGCGCCGGCACTTCGGTGCAGGCGCAATCACCTTCAAGCCGGTTCGGCTACGATTGCGGCGACTCGCCATTGCGACCCGCCTGCGATCCTCCATCGTGCCTCAGCCGCTTCGCATCCTGATTACCGGGGCTTCGAGCGGCATCGGCCGCGCGCTCGCCGAGCACTACGCGCAGCAGGGGCACACGGTCGCGGCGGTCGCGCGGCGGCGGGTGCTGCTTGACGACCTCGCGTCGCAGCACCCCGGCATCACGCCCTTCGAGGCCGATGTCACCAGCGCCGCCGAGATGGAGAATCTCATCAACCGCTTCGCCATTGAGCAGGGCGGGCTGGATTTCGTCTACGTCAACGCCGGCGCCGGCCAGCATGCGCCCGAGGAAGGCTGGGACGCCCGAGCTACGCGCTCAATTATCGAGGTGAACATCCTCGGCGCGACGAACACGATCGTGCCCGCCGTCGCCGTGATGCTCCGCCAGGGGCGGGGGCGGATCGTCGGAATCTCTTCCCTCGCCGGGCGCGTGCCCCTTCCCTGCGCCGCCGCCTACGGGGCGAGCAAGGCCTGGCTGTCCTTCTACCTCGATTCGCTCGACATGGACCTCGCGCCCCGGGGCGTGCGCTGCACGGTCGTGATGCCCGGCTACGTCGCCACGCCGATGGTCGATGGGCCGGACTCCGCGCTGGTTTCGCCCGGCGCGCGGCGGGCAGCCGCGCTCATCGCTCGCCGCGTGGCACGAGGAGACCGCGTCATCCGTTTTCCGCGCCGCGTCGCGCTGCTGACGAGCCTCGCCGCCATCGCGCCGCGCTCCGTGCGCATCGCCGCGCAGAAGCGCCGCCTCTCCAGGCGCAAGGTCCAGCGGGGGCGGCCGGAATGATCGAGTCCAAAGCCCGTCCCATCGTCGTCGCTTCCTTCCCGCGCTCGGGCACGCACCTCACCATCGACGGCCTGCGGCACTTCTTCATCGAGACCTACCGCCGCCAGGCCTTCAACCAGCCCGTGCACGATCTCTACCTCAACCTCGACCGCCTCGATCCGCGCCATCCATTCGTCCTGCGGCCCCAGAAGGCTCGCGACCTGCTCGCGGCAAGCGCCAAGCGGATCATCATCAAGACGCACTGCTCGATCGATCTCGACCAGGTCGGTGAGGCCAACCGCGATCTCGCGCGCGAGATCATCGACGCGTCCGACGTGGTGTACGTGGTGCGCGACGTGCGGCCGGTCATGGCGTCGTTCATGGCGCTGCGGCCGCTCAAGTTTCCCGACTCGCCGCGCGAGATCGCCCGGTTCCTCCGCACCCCGATGGACGGAGGCGAAGGGCCGGCTGCGAACTGGGCGCGGCACGTGGCGGGCTGGCTCGACCGCCCCGGCGTCCATGTCATCAGGTTCGAGGACATGCGCGAGGATTATCCCGGAACCATCGAGGCACTTGGAAAGAGCCTCGGCCTGACGTGGAACACCTATCCCATCCGCCTCTTCCCCAAGCCGCGCACGATGCTCGAAAACCGCGTCCGCCGCCTCCTGGGCATCCAGAACTGCTCGGCGATCGACAACCTCCGCATGGCCTTCGAGACGCCCGACTGGAAAGGCGTCATGAAGACGGCAGACATCGATCTCATTCGCAGACAGGCCGGCGCCGTGATGACGAGGCTGGGTTACGTGATGTAGGGGTGGGGGAGCAGGCGCATCGCGCGATCGTTCATTCCGCAGTCTTCTCCCCCCAGCGGCGACTGAGGGCGTGCTCGACTCCCAGCAGGTCGAGCAGGCGCGCCACCACGAAGTCGGCCATATCCTGCGTCGTCCGCGGCAGGAAGTACCAGCCGGGATTCGCCGGCGCGATGATCGCGCCCGCGAGGCTCAGGCGGTGCATGTTTTCGATGTCGATGTGCGAGAGGGGCATCTCGCGGTGGCAGAGGACCAGTCTGCGCCGCTCCTTGAGCGTGACGGCCGCCGCGCGGTAGAGCAGGTTGTCGCCCAGACCGTTGGCGACGCTGGCCAGCGCGTTGCTCGAGGCGGGCACGATGATCATGCCGTCGTGGAGAAACGATCCCGAGGCGATCGCGGCGCCGACGTCATTGTTGTTGTAGAGGATGATGCCGTGATCGCCGCGGCCGGCGAGGGCTTCGAGATTGACCTGCTCCATGCCGAGTTCATCGCGCAGCAGGCGCCGGCCCCAGGTCGTGACGACGAGATGCACTTCGACGCCCGACTCCACCAGCGCACGGATCACGCCCTGTGCGTAGATCGCCCCGCTCGCGCCGCTGATGCCCACAACGATTCGACGCATGACACGTGCTCCCACGCCCACGATGAGGCTTTGCGAATCGTGGGGTGCGCTCAACTCCGCGCTCACGCGCGCCCCGCTCCGCGCGGGCCAGGCGCCGCGATCTCCGCCCCGTGGGGCCGCTGTTGAATAGTATAGGGATGCGCCTCATGCCGTTGCGCCTGGACGATTTGCCGAAGGGGGGATTACGCCATGCACCGTCTCGCACGCGCCTCACTCGTACTCGCTTCCGCTCTGGGCGGCTGCGCGTCCTACGTCAACATTCCGCCCGACTCGGGCAGCGACATCGCCATCAGCGCCATCGACGCCCCGCCCACTCCGAGACTCATCAGCGCCTCGCTCGATTACGTCATCCGCGAGTTTCCGCCGCCGAGCCGGCCCTACGGTGTGCGCCTGCCCGTCGAGGCTGCCGAATCGACGTGGCAGAAGGTGGTCAGCGGGCGCGACGGCGCACAGCCCTGGCAGGAGTTGCCTCAGGACGGGCCGGTCTACGACGTGCGCTCGATCCGCATCCGCGGCCGGGACGCGTGGGTGGACATCACCGTGCCGCACACGATAGACAACCGGCCCGTCGTGGAGTTGCGCCTCCAGGGCACGCTGGGAGGCTGGACGGTGACTTCCGTGCGCCGGTGGTCGGCGGGCGTAATCCGGCCGCGCGAATCGACCGAGTCGACTGCCCCACCCGCCGCGCCGCCTCACCCGCAGGCAGCGTCCTCCGCGATTGCGCTGCGGCCGCTCGTGGCGGGTTCAGCCGTGCGTGAGACGCCGGCCGCGCCCGAGCAGCCGGAGATGATCGAGACGGCGGAAGAGGTCCGGGCGCCGCCGTCCGCTCCGGGTCAGCGCCCGCTCACGCCCCTGCGCCCCGTAAAGTCCGGCGGCCGATGAGATGGCGGACCAGCCGTCGATCAAGGGCCTGGCCAATCGCCTCAAACTCCCGCAGCCGATGGCGCGGCGGATCGCGATTGCCGATCTGAGCAGGCGGGCAGAACATGAGCCGGAGACGCTCGAAGTGCTGCTGGCGCATCTGCCGCGCGAGACGGATCACAAGGCCCTGCTGAAAATCGTGGAGGCGCTCGGCGAGCACCGCTTCGCTCCCGCCGCCACTGCGCTCACCGCCCTGCGCGACAACTCCGACACGGCCGTTGATCTCGCCCACGCCGCGACGATCGCGCTTGATCGGATTGAGAAGCGAGCGGGGTAGCCGGTTGATCTACTTGCGCCCGATCTTCCTGCGGTTGTGTTCGATGACGCTCGG
>CAADHA010000050.1 GCA_900696685.1 uncultured Planctomycetota bacterium | reverse complement strand
TCGGCTTCTTTTTCTGGAGCACGGGCTGTATGGAGCGACTCTTCTACTACCCGCAGCGCGGGGACACGCCGCTCTCGCAGGCGCCGCCGGGCGCCGAGGCCGTCGATTTCACCTCCGCCGACGGCACGAGACTGCACGGCTGGTTCATCCCCGCGCGCGGCGCAGCCACGGCTGAACAGCGGCGCGAGCACGCGACCATCCTCCACGTCCACGGCAACGCCGGCAACATCGTAAGCCACGTCTACTTTTCTGAGCACCTGCCGCCCTCGGGCTACAACGTCTTCATCTTCGACTTCCGCGGCTACGGGCAGAGCGAAGGCTCGGCCACGCGGCGCGAGGACCTCATCGCCGACACGCACGCGGCCCTCGATCACATTCTCGCGCGCGATGATGTCGATCCGGAGCGCATCGGCCTCTACGGCCAGTCCCTGGGCGCGGCGATCGCACTGAACGTCATGGCGGACCGCGCGGAAATCCGCGCTTCGGTCTTCGAGTCGGCGTTCGCCAGTTGGCGCGATGCGGCGGCGACGGCGCTCGGAGGTGAACGACCCATCTTCCTCGCCGCGTGGACCGCGGCCGTCTGCATCCGCGATCATGCCCGGCCGATCGACGCGATCGCGCGCATCGACCGGCCGATGCTCCTGCTTCACGGCTCGGGGGACGGGATCGTCCCTGCGGTCCACAGCCGACGTCTTGCCGCGGCAGCGCCGAGGCACGCCCGGCTCGTGATCCTCGAGGGAGGCGGGCACAACACGCTGCGCGACTCGCACCCCGAGATCGACGCTCAGGTCGTCAGTTTCTATCGGGAGCATCTCGATCCGGCGCCATGACGATTGCACCAGCCGGCGCCCGGGAAGGGAGCAGTGCAGAGAAGACGTCCGGCCCATCCCGGATCAGTGAGCGAGTGTCTCGGCGGTCGCGAGGCTCGCGACCCACTGTTCAAAGTCGCTCGGCAGTGCCGGTCCGCGCGAGCGGAACTCGCCCGTAACGCTCGCGCCGCGCCGGCGAAGGCGATCGGCGAGCGTGACGAGGAGCGATCCGGGTGAGGTCTTGTAGGTGCAGAAGACGGCGGCCGGCTTGCCGGTCAGAGGCCCGAGACGATCGAGAAACGCCATGGTCGCACGCGTGGGATGCTGGAGGAAGAAGAAGAGTCCCTGCGTCCACGATCCGACGCACAGAGCATCAGCGCGGCCGACCTGTGTCGGGTCGGCCTGCTGCACGGGCTGAACAGTGCAGGCGTGACCCGCCGCGCGAACGACCTCTGCCATCGCCTCGGCGACGCGCCGGGTCGTCCCAGTGCGGCTGTCATAGACGATGGCGACATGCATCCGACCGGCCTCAGTTCGATCGATCTGACCCGTTGCGCGCTGTGCTCTGGACCGTCAGAGGCGTGGGGGTGCCGTTGGCGCACATCGGCTGGCCGGGCCCTTCCATGAGGTCCGCAAGCGAAAGGGATCGCAGTTCGTCATGCAGAACGCCCATGGCGCGATCGAGGCTTGCATGCAGGGCGCAGAGTCGGCCCTCGTGCTCGACGCGCCCCAGGGGGCAGCCCATGATGCGATCAAGCGGGTCGATGACGCGGACAAGGTCCAGGAGCGTGGCTTCATGTGGGTCGCATGCGAGTCGGAACCCGCCGCCTCGGCCGCGCTGGGCGCGGACGAATCGCGCTCGCCCGAGTTGCTGGAGGATTTTGACGGCGTAATCGGCTGAGACATCGGTGCGGTGGGCGAGTTGCTCGCTCGTGAGCGGCTGCCCATCCGCTTCTGCAAGGGCGATCATCATGCGCAGGGCGTACTCGGCAGTGGTTGAGATCATGAGGCCTCCGATCGGGTCGCCGCAGCCAGACAGAGTATACCGCTGAAACAAGATAAAAGCATCCTCAATAAGCGACTTTTTCGCTCGATTCGCCCGCCCAGATGACAAAAAGTGCCCTCCTGATCGAATTTCAGGGCAGACTCCCTGATTGTGCCGCACTTCTCCAACCGCCCGGGCATCATTCGGGAGGCCTTCTATTGTTGTTGGTTCGGCCGAACCTGCAGGCACGGCAGGGCGCGGCAAGCCGCGGCGAATGGAACGCGCCCGGGCGCCAGGACGTCCGTCGAAGGGGATGGAATATTTGTGGCCACAACCGTTCGACTGAAAGTCCTGCCCCGCGTCGAATCGCGCGGCCACCGGTATGTCTGGCTCCGCAACCTCACGCAGGCCATCACGATCGGCATTCTCCTGGTCGTGCCTCTGTCAGGGCTGGCGCGCGTCGATCTCTACGAAGGCGATCACCGCATGCTCTACCGCGAGGCGACGTTGAAGGAGGGCCTCGCCGCAGTCATCATCGGGATCGCGGCGCTCTACCTCGTCACGTTTGTCATCAACTTCGCCTGCGGGCGCATGTTCTGCGGGTGGGGGTGCCCGGTCGGTTTTCTCAATCGCCTCGCGGACGTGGCCAATCTCAAGCCCGACAAGCGGCAGGCGCGCTGGAAGCGATGGCGCGATGCGGCCGGTCCAGTCGGCCACAGCACTCTGCTCACAGTCTCGTGCATGTTCTGGTGGACGAGTCCGGCCACGTATCTCGCCTTCGATTCGCCGGTCGCGCTGGCCTGGGCGTGGGGCCTTACGCTCACGGGCGTTGCTTCGCTCGCCGCGCTGGGCTGGTGGTGGCGTTGGGGCTTTTGCATCCGCGCCTGCCCCGTCGGGCTGTACTACTCGTTTGTGGCGCCAAGTCAGTCGTTCGGCATCTTCTTCCGCGAAGCGACGGAGCGCGGCGCAGGCGACACCGACGCCTGCCTGCACTGCAACGCGTGCATCAAGGTGTGTCCCGTGGACCTGAACCCGATGGACCTCGCCGAAGCGATCCCGGCTCGCGGGGGGGTGAGCGTGAGCGACGCTCCGGCGAACAACCACTGCCTCAAGTGCGGCGACTGCATCCAGGCGTGCGAGATGATGATCGACCTCGCTTCCGAGCGTCGCGGGATCGATGAAGTGCCGCTGCGCTTCGGCTTCTACGACGGGCCTCAACGTCTTGTCAGGCGGCGCGGAAGCGGGGAAATCGTGCAAAGTCCCCAGGTTTCGCAGGCTTGAAAAGTTCCCTGACGGAGGCAATCATGCCGCGGCGATTCCCGGTGGTTCCTCGTATCGCAGGCGTTGCCTGCCGTGGCCGCACAGGAGACTCTCGTTCATGTCCGAGCGCGATGATCTCGTTGAGCAGCTGGAGTATCACGTCTCCGAGGCCAGCCGCCTGCGCGATCAACTGAATATCGGGAAGTCGAAGGACTGGCGGCCTCGCGGCTTTTACACGATGTACCACGTGATGGCCGGCATCACGCTCGGGGGCATCGCCGCCGCCATGAGCCTCCTGTGGAACGTCCTGGGCGCCACGCTCATGTTGCCCGATCAGCATCCACTGCGCATCATCCAGGTCTACCTCACCTTCGGCATGGGCGAAGAGGCGCTGCGGCTGGAACCGGGCGCGAGCCGCAGCCTGCTGCTCTTCGCGGGATCATTCCTGTACCTGGCGACGGGGGCGCTCCTGGGCATCCCTCTTCAGTTTGTTCTGCAGGGGTTGTTGAAGAGCGCGGGCACGGCAGCACGCGCCATCGCGTGCCTCGCATTCGGCGCCGTACTGTGGGCGGTGAACTTCCTGGTCCTGCTTCCGCTTCTTCAGCCGGCGCTCTTCGGCGGCAACTGGATCGCGGAGCAGACGCCGTGGTACGTTGGACTGTCCACGCACATCGTCTTCGCGCTGGCGTACTTTCTCTTCTCCGCGTGGGGCCGCTTCGATCCGTCGCGTGAACTGGCGGCCTGGGCGCAGCCGCATCCCCCTCCCGGTCCGGCCTCTGGCGCGTAGTCGGATGGGAGTCGCCTCGATTGCACGTGGACTCTTTGATGCGGTGGATGACATGAACAGACTGCGGATGCCAGGCCGACCGATCATCGCGCACCTCATCGCGGGGGTTTTCGCGGTCTCCCTCGCGGGCTGCTCGCGCGACACGAGGCCGACGGAGACGATCGCCACGATGGAGGAACTGCCCGCCGACATCCGCGCCGCCGTGCTGGCATCGCCTGAACTCAGGCTCGGCTTCGCGGTTTACTCGCGCAACTGCGTGGGATGCCACGGCATCAGGGGCGACGGAAGAGGCCCGGCCGCCGAGCGACTCACGATCCGGCCTCGCGACTTCACCTCCGTGGTCGAGCGCCGCGAGGCCTCCGACGGCTCCACGATCGAGAGCGTCCGGTTCGGCGACTTCAAGTTCCGCTCGACGCCCAACGGGCAACTGCCCCTTGACGAGGATCTCCCCCGCACGATCCGGCAGGGGCTCAAGGGCAGTTCGATGCCGTCGTTCGAGTTCATGCCCGAGCGGGAGCGGAGCGCCGTAATCAAGTTCATCAAGTTGTACTCGCCGCGCTGGACGCGGGCGGCGGAAGTGCGCGAGCGGGTGCCGCTGCCGGCCTCGGAACCCATCGACCTGCTCACGGACGAGCGGGTCTGGCGCGGGCGATACGCCTACGTGGCGATGGGCTGTCACAATTGCCACGGGATGACGGGGCGCGGCGACGGGCCGAGTTCGCATGCGCTCAAGGACGACTGGGACCAGCCCGTCCGCGCCTACAACTACCACCTTGGCGCGCCCAAGGGAGGCGCGACGCCGATGGACATCTACCGCACCTTCCGCACGGGCGTCACTCCGATGCCCTCGTACCAGTCGAGCACGCTCGGGCTCGTCACGCTGGATCGCAAGGACACGGTCTTCAACCTCCTCGTCGAGCAGGAGCAGCGGCTCATCGAGCCATTCATCGACACGCTCCCGACCGACGCGACGGCCCAGGGATGGGCGGCGCAGGCGCCCGAGCGCTTCGAGTCCTACTGCGATGAGCGGGCGTGGGACCTCGTCGCGTATACGCTCTGGCTGCGCGAGCAGAGCAAGCCGATCGGGGATCGCGCGGCGGCGATCTGGCCCAGGCGGAGCGAGGGAGATTGAAGTGGGGACAGGCAGAGTGCGGGTGCAGCGCGTCGGGAACGCACCCCACGATTCGCAGAGCCTCATCGTGGGCGTAGAAGCATGAACAGGGACGAAGCATGACTCAGGTTGCGACATCACTCATCAGGCCCGTCGTCGTGACAAGCCGAGGCGAGACGCGCGTGCTCGTGGACACGACGTCGTGCCTTCTTCACTTCGTCGCCGCGGTGTCGTGGATCGGCGTCGGCATCGTCGCCGGGCTTCTCTACTCCTTCGTCTTCATCCGGCTGTATCCGAGCGAGGGCGTGGAGTGGCTCAGCCCCGGCCGGGTGCGCATGGTGCACACCAACCTCATGGCGTACGGCTTCCTGACCAACGCCTTCATCGGGATGATGCACTGGGTGATCCCGCGCCTGACGGGCGAGCCGGTCCTCAGCCACGCGCTCTCGAAGGTGATCTTCGTCGCGTGGAACGCCATCGTCGCGGCGATCGTGTACGGCCTTCTCTCCGGCCAGGCGCAGGCGATCGAGTGGGGCGAGACGCCCTTCTGGGCGGACCATCTCGTGGTGGTGGGCGTCGGGCTGGCGGTCGTGAACTTCTGCTGGTCGATCATCCGCTCGCGCGAGAAGGCGATGTACGTGACGCTGTGGTACTTCACCGCGGCGTTCGTGTGGACGCCGCTGGTGTATGTCATGGGCAACTACCTGCCCCAGTTGCTTGTGCCGGGCACGGGCGGGGCGGCGCTCGTGGGGCTGTTCATCCACGATCTTGTGGGTCTCTTCGTGACGCCGATGGGCTGGGGATTGATGTACTTCTTCGTCCCCGTCATCACGCGCAAGCCGATCTACTCCCACGCGATCAGCCTCGTGGGCTTCTGGGGCCTGGCGTTCTTCTACCCGCTCAACGGCGTGCATCACTTCCTCTGGTCGCCGATTCCGATGTTCGCGCAGTACGGCGCAGTGATCTCGACCATTGCCGTCGAAATCGTCGTGACGACCGTGGTCATCAACTTCATCCTGACGATGCGCGGCGAATGGGGCCGGCTCAAGGAGTCCATCGCTCTCCGCTGGTTCATGGTCGGCATGACGTGCTACTTCATCACCTGCCTTCAATGTGCGTTCCAGACGACGCTGACGATGCAGAAGGTCATCCACTTCACCGACTGGGTCGTGGGCCACTCGCACCTGGTCATGTTCGGCGTCTTCTCCTTCTGGATCGCGGGGGTCATCGAGCACCTCTGGCCGAAACTCACCGGCCGCGACTGGTGGTCGCGCCGGCTCAACCTCTGGCACTTCTGGCTCTGGACCGGCGGAATTGCCCTCATGTTCACCGACCTGACCGTCATCGGCGTCGTGCAGGGTCTCGTGTGGGACAGCCTTCGGCCGTGGGAGGAATCGATCCGCTACTCCGAGATCGGCTGGTTCCTGCGGATGATCAGCGGATGGATGATCCTCGTCGGCTTCGTGTGCATGGCGCTGAACATGGCGATGTCGCTGGCGTCGCGGCAGGACCACTCCGACCGCGAGTATGTGGGCCAGTTCCCCGAGTCGGCCGGCGCGGGAGCGGGAGGAAGGGCGTAAGTGGAACGCTTCAATTTCATCTTCGTGGTGGCGGGCATCGGGTTCTTCGCCCTCGCGTTCGTGATCATGGGCGCGTTGCCGCTGGCGCAGTACCAGGGCATCGACGTGGTGACGATGGATAAGCTCGCAACCAACATTCCCTACCAGTTCGGCGAACTGGCGCGCGATTATCCCGATGCGTTCGAGAAGGCGTTCGGAACGCGCGAGCCGACGGCCGAGGCGTTCAAGGACGCTCTCGAAACCGGCCGCCGCGCCTACATCGCCGAGGCGTGCTGGCACTGCCACACGCAGCAGATCCGCCGCGTTGATCCCAACGACGGGACGGAGGTCGGCAACGACATCAGCCGCTGGGCGTCCGACACGCGCCTCGAATCGCACGCGGACGAATACCACAACGCGATGAACTACCCGCATCTTTTCGGCACGCGGCGCGTCGGGCCGGACCTGATCCGAAGTTCCGGCCGCCACTCCAACGACTGGCACCTGGCGCACTTCTGGAACCCGAGGCACACCTCGCCGTATTCCGTCATGCCGCCCTATCCCTGGTTCTTCGAAGACGGCGAGGGCAGGATCCCGAACAGGAAGGGGCTGAGCCTCGTGACCTACATGCAGTGGCTCGGGTCGTGGCACACGCAGTTCGCGCCGACGAAGTACGAGAGGCTGCCGCGACTGCCCTTCGATGAGTCGTGGTATCCACCGTACGTGGCCGAGGAAGCGCCCGCCGAAGGCGAGGCGGATCCGTACGGCGCCGAGGAGGAGGATCCCTACTGATGCGCACCGATCACCCCGATTTCCTGCCGACCTCCCGTCCCCGCCCGCGCTCCAACCGCAATCCGCTGTGGGTGTGGATCTTCCTCTGGATGATGACGATCATGGCCGGCGGGGGCTTCATCTTCAAGGTCATTGAGTTCACGCTGGCGTGGGCGGAGGGCGGCGGGGCGCAGTTCGCCATTGTGCCCGTCGTCTCCTACCTCGCCGTGGCGCTGGGCTTTCTGTGCATCTTCATCTGGTCGTTCAATCGCGGCGAGTACAAGGATGTTGAGCGCGCGAAGTACCGCATGCTCGAGATGCAGGACGAGATCGATGCGCGGGGAGGGCGGGCATGAGGATCTTCCGGCGCCACGCCTCGCACACGTACGAGGGCTATCACTTCCCGTGGTTCCTCACCGTGATGTGGATCACCTTCTTCTCGGCCGCGGTGTGGTACCTCGTGCGTTTCCTGCTGCTCACCGACAGCGGGAACTGAGGACCGCTGAATCGAGCGCGTGATGCCCGCATCGCCGGACAACTCGGGAGCGACGTGCGCCGGCGCGCGATCGTGCGCCCACTGCGGGCTGCCCGTACCGGCGGCGCCCCTGCACAGTCGTACGGTGCGGCCGGACGACGTGGCTTTCTGCTGCGCCGGCTGCCGAATGGTTCACTCGCTGCTGAGAACGCAGCAGGATGAGCAGACGATCAACTCCGCGATGCTGCGCATCGGCCTGGGCGTCTTCTTCAGCATGAACCTCATGGTCTTCTCCTTCTGCTTTTATGGCGCTGAAACACTGGTGCCGGCGGCCCAGCCCTCGTCCGGCGACGCCGCGCTCGACGGCCTCTTCCGCTGGCTGCTGCTCCTGCTGGCGTCGGGCGTGATGCTCACCCTCTGGTCGCAGATGGCGCACGGCGCATGGGATGACCTGCGGCGCGGTCGCCCCGCAGCGGGCGTGCTCATCACGATCGGCGCGCTGGCGGCCTACGCGGTCAGCGCCATCTCCGTCGTTCGCGGACAGGGGCCGCTGTACTTCGATTCGGCGTCCATGATCCTCCTGCTCGTGACGATCGGGCAATACCTCGAGGCAAAAATGAAAACGGCCGCGGTGCGCAGCGCCGAGGGGCGCCTGCTCAACCTCCCCGATCACGCTTCGGTCGAGACGCCCGAGGGCGAGCGCCTTGTGCCCGTGTCAGAGGCGGCCATCGGCGACGTGGTGCGCATCCGCGCGGGGCAGGCCGTGCCCGTGGACGGAGAGATCGTCGAGGGCGAGGCGACGCTCGACGCGTCGCTGCTCACGGGAGAGGCGGAAGGGCAGCGGTGCGCGGTCGGCGACGCGGTCTGGGCCGGCTCGCATGTCGTCGAAGGGTTCCTCCGTGTCCGCATCCGCTGTGCCGCTTCGCACCGGCGCATCGAGTCGATCGTCGGGCAACTGCACGCGCTGCGCTCGCAGCCTGCTCACGTTCAGCGCCTCGCCGATCGCGTCGCGGCCGTGTTCGTACCCGGCACGCTTCTGCTCGCGCTGGCGGTCTTCGCGCAGCAGTGGCTCAGTCATGACTCGCCGATGGAAGGCCTCATGAGGGCGCTGGCGGTGGCGCTGATCGCCTGCCCCTGCGCTCTGGGGCTGACAGCCCCGCTGGTCATCTCGCGCATCGCCGCCTCGCTGGCGCTGCGCGGCATCGTCGTCCGCAGCGCGCGGGCGCTCGAACTCGCCGCCTCCGTCCGCACGGTTCTCTTCGACAAGACCGGCACGCTCACCACCGGCGACTTCCGCGTCGAGCGCACGATCAATCTCGATCCGCGGATCGATGTGCATTCGATCGCCGCGGCTCTGGAGCGCGCCTCGCGCCATCCCATCGCACGGGCCTGGGCGGGCGTCGACGACGCGGCGCTTCCGGCGGTCTCATCCACTTCACCCGTCAGCGGGCTGGGGGTGAGCGGAACAATCGGCGGACACCGCTGGTTCATCGGCTGTCCGGGCGCGGAGCAGTCCTCCTCCGCGCCGCCGGGCATCGCCGATTCGCCCAGCCTTCTGCCGGTGGTGCTGACGCGCAGCGGCGAGGTTGTGGCGTGGTTCGCCCTGGCGGAGTCGATCCGACCGGAGGCGGAGGGCGTGATCGAATATCTGCGGTCGATGGGTCTGCGCGCCGGTGTGCTCACGGGAGACACCTCGCCGCGAGCCGTGCGCCTCGCCGAAACGCTTGGCGTCATGGTGAGGAGCGGGATGACGCCGCAGTCCAAGCGCGAAGCGATCCGGACGGAGCGTGCAGCGACGCGACGACCTGTCGCGTTCGTGGGCGATGGGATCAACGACGCCCTCGCCCTCGCCGAGGCGGACCTCGGCCTGACTGTCGCGGGCGGGAGCGACCTCGCGCACGCGAGCGGGCAGGTGAGCCTCCTCGAGGGCGACCTGCACCGGCTTGTCGTTCTGCTGCATGCAGCGCGGGCCGCCCGACGCCGCATCGCCCTCTCGCTCACCTGGTCGTTCGGATACAACTCGATCGGACTGACGCTCGCGGCGATGGGGCTGCTGACGCCCGTCTTCGCCGCGGTGGCGATGGTCGTGTCGAGCGCGGTAACGATCGTCGTCGCGGCGCGCCCCATCGATCGCTCTCTCGATCGCTCGACCTGCGGCCGGTCTCAGAACCGCGCCCGTTCGCCGCTGGCGGTTTCGCGCGGCGTCGATGTCGGCGGAGTTGCAGCCGCCGTTGCAGAGGCGCGCCCGGCATGACGCTCGTGCTGACTTATCTCGGTTTTTTCGTCGCGGGCCTGGCGGGCAGCCTGCATTGCATCGGCATGTGCGGTCCGATCCTGACTGCGATCGCGGCCCTGCCGCAGAAGGCAGACCTGACGATCGAAGGGCGGGATTGCTCGTCTCGCGCGGGGCACCTCTCTCGCGCCGCGAGGGACCTCCTCTGGTACCACGCCGGCCGCATCAGCACGTACGCCATGCTCGGCGCCCTGGCCGGACTTCTTGGCGCGCAAATCCGCAACGCCCTGTGGCTGGCGCGACTCCAGGACCGTCTTGGGATGGCTGCGGGCGCGGCCGCTGTCATCCTTGCGATCATCCTTCTCCTCCGGCCGGCGTCACGATGCGTCGGCGTCTTCGATTCGTCGCTTGCCCCGCGTCCCCTCGCACGCCTCGTTGGCTTCCTTCGCGCGCTCGCGGCCCAGGCGACGCCAGCCTCGCGCTTCCTGCTCGGCGCGATGATGGGGTTCCTCCCGTGCGGCCTGGTCTACCTGATGCTTGCGGCCGTCGCGGCGACGGGGCATCCGCTCACCGCCGCGCTGGGCATGATCGCATTCGGCCTCGGCACGCTTCCGGCACTTACGGGCGTCGTCCTTGCCGTCCGGCTGATCCCCATCCCCTGGCGACGGCACGGCCATCGCGCGGCAGGGGCGATCGCGGTGATCGTCGGTGCGGTCTTCCTCTGGCGGGCCTGGCCGGGCGAAACACACGCTCACGCCGGCGCCACTCTCGACGCACAGTCCTGCCCGCTCTGCATCGATCACGCGGCCGGGTCCGAGGCTCTCGGACCCGCAACATCCGCCTCGGAGCCCTGAACGGCCGGCATTTTGCCCGTCCTGCGCGGCTGTCAGCCGGATTGTCGCGCCCGGATGACATTACTGATGTATCCTTGTGTCGGCGATGGTCCGGGCATCGCGTCCCGGGCGCGCCTGTCACACCGTCATAGGAGGGAAAGAGAGATGCGCAGCCACCAATACCCTATCGGACTGATCGTCGCCTGCGTGACGATGATCCTCGCCTTTGCCGCTCCGGCGGACGGCTATCCCGAGTTCGGCCGCGGCGTCGACGGCAACTGCTTCTTCTGCCACTCGACGATCGTGAATAACCGCATGGAACTCTTCAACTTCGCGGGGATCGTCGATCCGGTTGAAAGGCAGGGCGTGCCCGACCAGGGACCGCTCAAGTACTACACCGTGCAGGCCGGCCAGAGCGTCGGCATGTCGATGCGGGCCACGAACGGCGAAGAGAACTACGCATTCCAGATCATCGGTTTCGATGAACAGGAAGTCACGCAGGGCGGAACGCTGTCCTATCACGACGATCCCGCATGGATGGCATTCCGCGGCAATCACGACACCTATTTCGTGCGTGCTGACGGACCATACGACGGCTACGACTGGGGAACCAGTGATCCGACCGAAGTGACCTACGACCTGCACGTGGACGGCGGCACGCCGCCGGGCTATTACCTGCTCCAGTTTGCGCTCGTCGGCCGCGACCCGCTGCGCGACGGGTGGTCCCACAGCGAGTTGTTCTATCTCGAAGTGAGGAGCGGTTCGCCTCCGCTGACGCTCGACGTGGACGCGACGTGTCCCGGCGGCGGGCCGATCCGCGTCTCGTGGTCCAACGCGACGCCGGGGGGCCAGGTCGCACTGCTCTTCGCCCGCAACACCGGCAACTTCCCGATCCCGCCGGGCAACCCCTGCGCCGGCACGCCGCTGGGCCTGGGCACAAACCAACTCCAGGTCGGCTTCCAGGGAGGCGCCGGCGCCAACGGCCGCCGCACCATCAACGCCAACACAGGGCCGGGCGTCTGCGGCGGGTACTTCCAATTGCTCGATCTTCCGACCTGCCGCACGAGCAACGTCGTCCGGGGGCAATAGCGCCACGCGATCACGAAACGGGTCAATCTCCCAATGCCCGGGCACTTCCGTGCCCGGGCATTCTCCTGGACGCCTCCTCGCGCCTCTGCAACGGAGGCGAAGGCGCAATCGGCCTCGCGGCGCGAGATGCAACTGTTTGCGCACTCCTTCGAACCCCGGGTGCCTGATTCACTGATGCCTTTGCGCTTTCTCTCCCCTACCGTTCTCCTTCACGAGTCCCCCAACACGGAGCACCATCATGGCACTCAAAGTCGGCGACAAGGCGGCAGCCGTCAAACTCTCCCCCGAACCCAAGCAGTGGCTCGACCTCGGCGATGAGATCGGCAAGCAGAAGATTCTCCTGCTCTTCTTCCCCCTCGCCTTCAGCGGCGTCTGCACGAAGGAAATGTGCACGATGCGCGACGACTGGAGCAAGTGGAGCACACTCGGCGTCAAGGTCTACGGCGTCAGCGTGGACAGCCCCTTCGTGAACAAGAAGTTCGCCGAGGACAACAAGCTTCCCTTCCCTCTGCTGAGCGACTTCAACCGCGACGCGGCGAAGGCGTACGGCGTTCTCATGGACGACCTCATCGGACTCAAGAACGTCTCCAAGCGCGCCGCGTTCGTCATCGACCGCAAGGGCAGGATCGCCTACGCCTGGGAAGGCGCCAACCCCGGCGTCGAGCCGAACTACGAAGAGGTGCGCAAGGCAGTGCAGAACGCGGCGTAGAAGGCGGCGTAGAAGGAGCGACGAGTTCGCTCCCGACACAGGAGTGCCTGGGCTAGTCGCTCATCCCTTGATGCCTTGATCCCCTGATGTCGCTCCGCAATCACCTCTGATCAATCGGCACATACGGCTGATCGTGCGGGCCGATGTAGTCGGCCTTGGGGCGAATGAGGCGATTGCCGTGCTGCTGCTCGATGACGTGGCCGAGCCAGCCGCCGATGCGGGAGATGGCGAACATGGGCGTGAAGAGGTCGAGTTGCAGGCCGATGCAGTGGTACGTCGTGGCGCTGTAGAAGTCCACGTTCGGGTAGATGCCCCGGCTGCCGACTTCCTTGTCCATGAGGTCTTCGATCCTTCGGCTCATCTCGTAGAGCTTGCTGTTCCCCGTCTGCTCGGCGAGTTTCCTGGCGAAACCCTTGAGAAACATGGCGCGCGGGTCGCGCGTCTTGTACACGCGGTGCCCGAAGCCCATCACCTTCTCGTGCTTCTCGAGCCGGCCGCGGATGAAGGGTTCGACGTTGTCGAGCGATCCGATCTCGTTGAGCATGTGCATGACGCCTTCGTTGGCCCCGCCGTGCAGCGGGCCGCGCAGCGCCCCGATCGCGCCGCTGATCGCCGAGTAGACGTCGCTGAGCGTGGAGGCGATGACCCTCGCCGTGAATGTCGAGGCGTTCAGGCCGTGGTCCGTGTGCAGAATCAGGCACACGTCCAGCGCCCGCTCCATCGTCTCCGTCGGCCTCTGACCATTGAGCATGAACAGGAGGTTGCCGGCAAACGAAAGTGTCGAATCCGGATTCGTCCGTGCGAGGCCTTTGCGGTAGCGATCGAAGGTGGTCAGGATCGCGGGCATCTTCGCCATCATGCTGATTCCTTTGGCCCGCACGCTCTCCGGCTCGATCGCATCGGGCTTCGGGTCCCAGAGCGACAGGGCGCTCACCGCGGTGCGCAGCACGTGCATCGGCTCGGCGGTCTTCGGGAAGGAAGTGACGATGCCGATGAGCGACTGCGGCAGCGCGTACTCCGCGCGAATCTCGCGCACGAAGGAGTCGAGTTCAGGTCGCTTCGGCAGCCGGCCGTTCCAGAGGAGAAAGACCGTCTCCTCGAAGGTGGAATTCTCCGCGAGTGCGGCGATGGGGATGCCGACGTACTCGAGTACGCCGTTGACGCCGTCCACGAAGGACATCCGTGATTCGGCCGCGATGACTCCTTCAAGACCTCTCGATGCCGTGGATGTATCGGGGCTCATGGCTGCTCCTGTCTGCGATGGCTCGTCGGGTCCGGCACCGTGCAAAAGGCGTTGCGCCGATGGGTAACTTCAGTCACAATCGGATACTATCAGCCCCTGTCGGCGTCAGCAAGATGCATGGAGACGAGTGCGCCGGAACAGGGTGATTTCCGCGGCCGGCGCCGCACCGCCCATGGCACTCCCGCCCCGATTCCCCTGCGAGACCGGCCCTTCCGCATGATCCCCCTCAGCACCGATCGACCGACCCGACGCACGCCACTGGTCAACGGAACGCTGATCGGTCTGAACGTGGCGATCGCCCTTGCCGTCGTGGCTTCCGGCCCGGTCCAGCAGTGGACCGCCGAACACTGCTATCTCGACCCGCTCCGCCCCCGGGTGTGGCAGTTCATCACCTACCAGTTTCTCCATGATCCGACCGGCGTGCTCCATCTCGCCTTCAACATGCTATTTCTGTGGGTTTTCGGGAACGCGATCGAGGACAAACTCGGGCATTTTGCCTATGCCTGCTTCTACCTCGGCGGAGGGGTGGCGGCGGGCCTCGCGCATGCCGCCACCTCCGCGGCGCCCGTTCTCGGCGCCAGTGGTTCGGTCTCGGCCGTCACCGGGCTGTTCCTTGCGCTCTTCCCACTCACGCGGATCCGCGTAATCTGGATTCTCATTCTCGTGAGCATCATCGAGATTCCCAGCGCGTGGTTCATCGGCTTTGCGCTGGCGCGCGACATCTGGGGCGCGCTCTCGGGCGCGGGGGGCGTGGCCTACTTCGCGCATCTCGCGGGCAACGGCTTCGGCTTCCTCGTGGGAATGACGCTGCTGTGGACGCGACTCGTGCCGCGCGACCCCTACGACCTCCTCAGCCTCGTCAACCAGTGGAACCGCAGGCGGCAGTTCCGTTCGATCACCGATCGCGGCTACGACCCATGGGCCGGCCGGCGCGGCGGATCGGGCCGCAAGGACGCCTTCAAGGAAGAGAGGCCTCGCGGGCGCGGAGCGGCCCAAGCAGAGGGCGCGCCGATCGATGAAGAGGCGGAATCGCGCCTTGCCGTGCGGCAGCGGGTCGCCGATCTCATTGCCAAGCCTGATCTGCCCGCCGCGGCGCGCGAGTATGCTCGAGCAGTCGAACGCTGGCCTGAGTTCGTCCTCGGCGAGGCGGCGCAACTTGATCTGGCGACACACCTCTTCGCTCAGCAGGAGTATGCGAGAGCACTTGCGGCCTTCGCGTCGCTCATGAGCCACTACCCGACCGCCGACGCCAACGGCCGCGTGCGCCTGCTCATGGGCGTGGCCCTGGCGCGCTACCTCAACCGGCCCGGCGAGGCCAGGCCCCTCCTGAACGAAGCAATCGACCGTCTGGGCCCCGGCGCGGACCGCGACCTGGCGCGCGAGATCCTCGACGGGATCGCGCCGGACTCAAAGTGAAACGCTCTCGTGCGTGGTGGCGCACCGACCTTGTCTGAGCGTCGCCGCAACTACGCCGGCCGCGGGCGCACGCGTTCGGACGCCGGCACTGCAGCCGCCTCTTCCTCCACCACCGCGCGAGGCGAGAGGGCCGGCGCTTCCGCCTCCTGCATGTACTCCTTGGGCTGGAGGATCACGCCTGACTGCGCCAGCGGCGTCCATACCTTGTAGATCTTCATGAGCGCTTCCAACTGCTCGCTGTATCCGACAAGTTTGAGTGTCGCCCGCATCGGCCGGGCGCGGCGGCTGAGCAGGATGATGCCCGCAACCAGCCCGCTGTCCACGCTCACCGCGTCGGTCAGATCGAGCGTGAGCACCTTGTGGCCCTGTTCGAGCACCGTCTCGCCCCATCGCACGACCTGGCGGATCTGCTCGTCCGTGGTCATGTCGCTGTGCGCGCGAAACACCGGCTCGGGATTCTCCCTCGCGGCCTTCCGTGCCTTCAGTGCTTCGAACCACCTCATCATGTCCAACTCTCGTTATGCCACGATCGGTGAGATTGCTCCGGCCGGCGCGAGTGCGCCCTCGATGATATTGTGCGTCTCCCGGCGGCGATTTCAAGCGGGAAATCGAGAAATCATGCTACCTCACCGGCCGGGCGCCCTCTACATGACACACGGTCTTCCCAGAGCGCCAGGTTCTGTTCGCTGCGGCCGCCACGATCCATGCTTATCCTACACATCGCCTTCGGATGGTCTCCTCGGCACGGCTCAACGAAAGGCCCCCCCATGTCCTCTCCCTTCCTCCTCGCCGGCTATCCCGACCGCTTCCCCGGCGTCTACCACCGCATCCGCTTCCTCTGCGGCGACATGACCGTGTTTCTCGACCTCGGCGAAGGCCGCACGCACATGATCGTCCGCAACATCGAACTGCCGCGCGCCCGCAAGGCCGGCCGCGCCAGGCACATCTGGTGCCCTGAAGACCTCGCCCCCGACGGCGGGCTGAGCAGCGACCGCGACACCGCCTTCGCCCAGGCTGCGGCCGAGCTACTTGCTCGCGAGGAGATCGAGTCAATCCGCGGCGACTACATGCTGCCCCTGCTCTTCGTCCATGTCCTCGAAAGGCGGGGCATCACCGTGCGATTTGACGCCGACCTCGGCCGCGTTGATCGCCGCATGAAGGATGACTGGGAAGTGCAGCAACTCCGCTTGTCCCAGCAGCACACCGAGGCGGCGATCCGTTACGCGTATGACACCATCGCGGCCGCCAAGGTCCGCGACGGCGTGCTGCACCACGAGGGCGAACCGCTGACCTCCGAGCGCCTCCGCGCCCTGATCGCAATCTATCTTCTGGAGAGGTCGTGCGCGAGTCCGAATGATTGCATCGTCGCGCCGGGCCGCGTCGGGTCCGACTGCCATCATCGCGGGACGGGGCCGCTGCGCGTCGAGGAGCCGATCATCATCGATGTGTTCCCCATGCACACCGCCGGCCGCTACTGGGGCGACTGCACGCGCACCTTCGTGCGCGGCGATGTGAACCCGCT
>CAADHA010000049.1 GCA_900696685.1 uncultured Planctomycetota bacterium | reverse complement strand
GTCGCCTGACCGCGGCACCCCCGGTTCTCGTACACTCTCTAGGCAACTGCGACGGCGCCAGGCCTTCAAGCGGCCATTTGGGTCGGAGGGCCAGCACACACTTCGCACAAGCGTGCACGAACCGTATCAGGTGGCGTCGCCTCACCTTCTGTGCGCCGCCTGACCGCGCGGCGCGGGCGCACAAGCCGATTCCTGATTCTGCCAGAAAGCTCCGGGGATTCTCCCCGCTGCGGCGGTCCGCACGGTACAATACCAAAAGCGGACGCGAGAGTGGTTCCCGCGTCCGATTTTCGTGGCTCAGTCGTTGGAGGGTTACCAGATGAATACCAGCATCAGGATCAGTCGTTTGGCGGCGGCGGGACTCGCCCTGGGCATGTCGGGTCTTGCTTCTGGCCAGGTCTTCCCGAACCAGGCTCATGCGGCCTACAACTTCATCCCACTCGGGAATCACGTCTGCACCTACCACCAGGTGTACGCAGCGGCACAGTTCGGCTCGGCTCCGATCGAGATTCGTTCCCTCGGCTTCGCCCCGAACACGGCCAACAACGGGCAGACGGTGATCTACACCCAGCTGAAGATCAGCATGGGCTACACCGATCGCAGCCCGGGCGGGCTTTCATCGAATCTGCCCGACAATCCGCGCGGCGCACTCACGGAGGTCTTTAATCAGCCGGGCTTCTCACGCCTGCTCAACTCGAGCGGAACCGAAGATTTCTCGATGATCGTCCCGTTCAGCAGACCGTTCTGCTACGATCCGAATCAGGGCAACCTGCTGATCGAGATCTACGTGGAAAACTCCTCGGTAGACCTTTCGACCTCCCGCTGCGCAGGCATTCCCGATGCGTCCCGGGCCTTCAACTCGACACGTTTCGGGAACAGCGCTGACAACGTGGCCCAGCGCATGCTCTTCGAGATCGGCCAGTGCTCCGGCGGCGGACCGGCCCTTCGCATCAGCGGCTCCTGCCCCGGCCGCGTGACGGTCTCCTGGGCCAACGCGACCCCGAGCCGGCCGATGGGCATCCTGTTCTCGTCCAACACGGGCAGCTTCGTCATCCCCGGCGGCGTCTGCGCCGGCACTCAGACGGGCCTGAGCAGCAGCGGACTTCAGGTCGTCTTCACGGGCAACACCGGCCCGAACGGCTCCGGGCAGGTCAGCGCCAACGCAGGCACGCCTGCCTGCCGCAAGTACCTCCAGATGGTCGTCGCGGACGGCAGCCCGTGCTCGACGAGCAACGTTGTGCAGATTCCGTAACCGGGCTGATCGACCATCCGCCAACCAGCGGATGACTCACATCCAGGCAGCCTCATCCCGGACGGGATGAGGCTGCTTCCTTGCGCGGCGAAGCCCGGCGTTCGGATGTGGGAGACGCCGGCAGCGATCTGCGGTTGACCTTCGGGGGCGCACGATTACACTGCAAGGCGGCAGGTGCTGGAGTCATATGCAACGCGGCGGCGAGGGACTTCATGCGTTTTGAGAGCATCCTGGCCAACCACAGGCCGAGCATCTCCTTCGAGTTCTTTCCTCCAAAGAGCGACGAAGCGGCCGAAAGCCTTTATGAGACAGTCACCGGGCTCGAGCCTCTCGGCCCTTCGTTCGTGAGCGTCACCTACGGCGCCGGCGGCTCGACGCGCGAACGCACGCGCGACCTCGTGCTGCGGCTCAGGCGGGAGACGTCGCTGACCACTGTGCCGCATCTCACCTGCGCCGGATCGAGCCGCGTGGAGATCGAGGAGATTCTCGCGACCTACGTGGACGCCGGGATCGAGAATGTCCTGGCGCTTCGGGGGGACCCCCCGCCGGGCGCCGCACGCTTCGAGCCGGGACCGGGCGAGTTCCGGTGCGCGGCCGATCTCGTCGCATTCATCCGCAGGCGCTTTCCCTTCCTGGGCATCGGCGTGGCCGGGTATCCCGAAGGGCATCCCGAAACCACCGACAAGCTCGCCGACCTCGACCACCTCAAGCGAAAGGTCGATGCGGGCGCGGACGTGGTCATCACACAACTGTTCTTCGACAACCGGGACTTCTACGACTTCGTGGAGCGATGCGAACTGGCGGGGATGCGGGCGCCGGTGGTTGCAGGGATCATGCCGATCCAGTCAATTGCGGGCGTGAAGCGGATGGCGGCGTTAAGCGGCGCGCGTCTTCCGGCGCCGCTGCTTCGGGCGCTGCGACGGGCTGGAGAGGATGCGCAGGCGGTGGCGAGCGTCGGCGCCCACTGGGCAACTGAACAGTGCCGCGACCTGCTTGATCGCAAGGTGCGCGGCCTGCACTTCTACACACTCAACCGCTCGGCGGCGACGCGGCGCATCTACGAGAGCCTCGGCGTCAAGCACTCCGACGAACTGCGCGGCTGATCGCGGCACGCGCGATCCTGCATGAATGCCGAAGCCCATGTTCATTGAACATGGGCTTCGGACGTGTCGGCAGCATGTGCAGTTCGATCACTTCACGCGCGTGTAGACGATCTCCATGCTCTTGCGCTCCTCGCCCATCGAGGAGTCAAACCACTCGAACTTGTAGGAGTTGGCGTCGAGGATGGTGAGGACTTCGCGATAGGCCACCTTCATGTCGCCCATGCCCATCTCGCCCTTGAGGGTGAGGACCTTTCCCTCCTTGTCGCACTGGCCCTCGGCGATCGTGAAGCCGGTCGACCAGGTGTCCACCCAGAGGGAGACGTACTTGCCGGCCATCGCGTCGTAGCCCGTGAGGCCCTGGCCCGCGAACTTGGCGCCCATCGCCTCGCCGTCGAAGTGCGATTCGAGGTAGCGATCATCGAGGACCATCCGGTTGACGGCCTTGCCCGTGGACTCCATCGGCTCGGTGTCCGGAGCCATCCAGAACTTCGAGACGGTGGTGAAGTTGCCCACGAACTGTTTGAGGTGTTCGTGATGAACACCTTTCTGATTCATCTCCATCCACTCGCCCATTTCGTCCCCGTCGGCAGCGGCGGGAGGATCCTCGGGCGGCTGAACCAGAGAGAGCAGCGGCCGGGCCGCCACCAGAGTCAGCGCACTGACCGCCAGCACGCCCGTCCATAGTTTCCGATCCATGTCGTTCTCCTCGTTCTGTTCGGGATTGGATCCAAGGAATGCCGCCGGTCTCCTGGGCCGGCGGGGCAACCGCGTACGGCGGTTGTTCGGATAATGATTGCACCCTCCACGCCCAAGGCAAGCCCGGCCGAACGGGCGGAAGGGTGAGCCGGTTGGGGCTAAAACTACGCCATGAATACCTCGGCGATCCTCAAAGCCCTCTCGCTTGACCGCCACCCCCTTGTCGATCCTGCCGGGGGCAGCGACAGCGGCTGGGTCGTCTCCGGGAACCCTGCCTCGGGTCAGGCGATCGCTTCGGTCCGGCTGGAGGACCGCGTCGCCTATGAGGCTGCCGTCTCAAACGCTGCGGAGCGCTTCCGGTCGTGGTGGCGTCTGGTCCCCGCCCCCAAACGCGGGGAGATCGTCCGGCTTATCGGCCTCGCCCTGCGCGAGAGGCGCGATGTGCTGGGCGAACTCATCTCCCTCGAAACGGGCAAGATCAGGGCGGAAGGCATCGGCGAGATCCAGGAGTGCATCGACATCTGCGACTTCGCCGTCGGCCTGTCGCGGCAACTCTACGGCATGACGACGCACTCCGAGCGGCCGCGGCACCGCATGTATGAGCAATGGCATCCGCTGGGGGTCGTCGGGATCATCACCCCGTTCAACTTCCCCGCGGCGGTGTGGGCGTGGAATGCGATGATCGCGGCAGTGTGCGGCGACACGATGGTCTGGAAACCCTCGCTGCTCACTCCCCTCACCGCCATCGCCGTGCACGAGACCGTCGTATCGGTCATGCGGCAGCACGACCTCGAAGGCGTCTTCGAACTGGTGATCGGCACGGACGAGCAGGTTGGGGAGGCGATGATCCGCGATCGGCGGCTGCCGCTGATCTCTGCGACAGGCTCGTGCCGCATGGGCCGGCACGTCGGGCAGGTGGTGGCTTCGAGGCTGGGGCGCTGTCTGCTTGAACTCGGCGGCAACAACGCGCTGATCGTCTGCAACGATGCTGATCTTGATCTCGCGGTCCGGGCCGTGGTCTTCGGGGCCGTCGGCACCACGGGCCAGCGCTGCACCACGACGCGCCGCCTCTTCGTGCAGCGCGGCGTGGCAGAGGAGGTCGTATCGAGGCTGTGCCGCGCGTACGAGACGATTCTGCCTCGCATCGGCGACCCGCTCGATCCCAGGACGCTCATGGGGCCGATGATCCACGCCGGCGCCGTCGAGTCGATGATGAAGGCGATCGAAACGGCGAAACGGCAGGGCGGCGAAGTCCTCTTCGGAGGCAAGCGCCTCGAGCGCCCGGGACACTTCGTCGAGCCGACAATCATCCGCGCAACTGCTTCGATGCCCATCGTTCACGAGGAGACCTTCGCTCCCATTCTCTACGTGATCGAGTTCGACGATCTCGACAACGCAATCGCGCAGCAGAACGCGGTCGAACAGGGACTGAGCAGCGCAATCTTCACGGACTCTCTTCGAACAGCCGAGCGCTTCCTGAGCCACGCCGGTTCAGACTGCGGCATCGCCAACGTGAACATCGGCACCAGCGGCGCCGAGATCGGCGGGGCCTTCGGCGGCGAGAAGGACACCGGCGGCGGCCGCGAGTCCGGCTCGGACGCGTGGAAAGCCTACATGCGCCGCCAGACCTGCACGATCAACTGGGGCGAAGACCTGCCGCTGGCGCAGGGGATCGAATTCGGATGATCGCGATATCATTCGGGCGACTCAACGATGCCGGAATCCACCGAGAACTTGATTCCCCGGAAGCGTGATGTCCGGTGTTCAATGGCGCCGGCGGACACGTCCCTCGAAGCGGCGCGGATCGAGCGAGAGGCGCTTGAACGGCTCGGCCCGGAGGGGCGCGCGAAACTGACCTTCGAACTCATCGAGCAGTTGCGGATGATCGTCGAGGCCGGCGTTCGGGCGCGCCATCCCGAGTACACGCCGGAGCAGGTCCGCCTCGCACGAAACCGAATCTACTGGGGCGACGATCTCTTCAGGCAGGTCTATCCCGGCGTGGAAATCGAGACGTGAACGGCCCCCACGCCTTTCTGTCGCGAGTGACCCGGCTGTTGGAAACGGCAGGCATTGAGTACATGGTCACGGGATCGATCGCGAGCGCGTTTTACGGCGAGCCCAGGGCGACTCGCGATATCGACGTGGTCATCAATTGCGGCCGACGCGCTCTGACTCGCTTTCTGGAACTCTGTGCTGAGGCGGACTGGTATTTCAGCGAGGACGCGGCGCGCGAAGCGCTGGCCACCCGCGGCATGTTCAACATCATCGATCCGGAAAGCGGCCTCAAAGCCGACCTGATCCTGCGCAAGGCGCGGGAGTTCAGCGTCGAGGAATTCGACAGGCGCACCCCGCAGCCAGTGTGCTCCTCTGAAGAACCTCCCGTCACCCTCGCCAGCCCCGAAGACGTCATACTCTCCAAACTTGAATGGTCGCAACACACCTCTTCGCCACAGCAACTGCGCGATGCGCAGCAGGTCGCGCGAGCCCGAGCGAGCGAACTGGATCTCGGATACCTCAGACGGTGGGCGGGCATTCTGGGTGTCACAGAGTCACTCGAGTCGATCTTCAGATCGATGGAAGAATCGTCCTGAACGGAGCGACCGCAGACCCGACCCCGTCTCACTTCTCAGACGGCCCGACGTAGATCACGCAGTCTGCGCGGCCCTGGTCTTCCTCGCGCAGCGCGTCCGACCACTCCGTCACCATCGAGATCGTCCAGACGAGCACATCGCTGCGCTGGGCCGCGATGCGCGAAACCGTTCCCCCTGAGTAGTCGCTGTGAAACTGGCCGACGACGTGGACGACCGGGCGACGGCCTTCAGCGACGGTGCACAGAATCGAGTCCGCCATCGTCGCGTCCCACATGCACTGCGAGCGGAAATACCCTTCGCCGTCAACCGGCGGCGCCTCGGGATCCGCGTGCTCCTCCATCATCTCGAAGAACTTCTCGCGGTAGCGGCCCTCGGTGAGCGACTCGGGGATGACGAAGAGACGGCGCTGTTCCTCGCTGAGCGGACGCAACGAGTCAAATCCGTCGACTCGCGCCCTGGTGACGTAGCGGCGCGGGGCGTTGGAGGCGATAACGGGAAGCCCTCGCGCCTTCGCCGTTTCGACCATCGCACGGTGGCCGGCGGGGTAGTTGCCCCTGCGCCGGCCGGAGGCAGAGAGGAAGTCCTTCTCCTCCTTGAACACCCCCGTGAGGTAATCGTCCAGCGCCACCTGCTCGTCTCGCTCAAAGAACTCGAGGCTCAGTGCGGCGGTCGGCGCGCGGGCCGCGACCTGCTCGAACAACTCCGCCGCAGCCGAAAGCCCGACGGCATGTCCGTGGACCTCGCCGATGAGGACGACGTCGGCTTCGCTCGCGGCCGCGACGAGGTCATCCCACGACATCGCCGCTCCGCTCATGCCGTTGAAGAGGCGCAGGCCGTGAACGTCAACCGCCGCAGGCTCTTCAATGACGTACTTCGGCGCGGGCGTCACGGCACGGTCGCCGCGCCCCTGGCACCCCGCTGCAACGCACATCACCGCAATCGAGAGCAGACGTTGTCGATGGTTCATGCCGCAAGCATCGCAGGCGGAGCGCCGTGGTCAACTGTGAGCATGGGCGAAACAGTGTCGTTTCCCTGAGGTACAGGTCGTCACGGCCGGTCGTCGTCGAGATTCAGCCGGCGCGTGCCGGGCTTGACGATCTGGCCGGCCTGTCTGTCGGCGTGGTAACTGGACCGCACCATGGGTCCGCTCTCCACGACCTTGAAGCCGCGCCGCAGCCCCTCCTTGCGGAAGAACTCGAACCGCTCCGGCTCGACCCAGCGCTCGACGGGCAGGTGGTTGCGCGTCGGCTGGAGATACTGGCCGATGGTGAGGATGTCGCAGCCCGAGCCGGCGATCACGTCGTCCATCAGTTCGAGCACCTCATCATCCGTCTCGCCGATGCCGACCATGATGCCGGTCTTGCTGATCAGCCCCGCCACCTTGCTGCGGTGAAGGAGTTCGATGGATCGGTCGTACTTGGCCTGCGGCCGCACGACGCGGTACAGGCGGCGGACCGTCTCCATGTTGTGGCCGAGCACTTCGGGCGAGGCGTCGATGACGGTCTGAAGCGCCTCCCACTTGCCGCAGAAATCGGGAATGAGCACTTCGACGCTCGTGTCCGGACAGGCGGCGTGCGCGCGGCGGATCGTCTCGGCCCAGACATTCGCCCCGCCGTCGGGCAGTTCATCGCGGTTGACGCTGGTGATGACGACGTGGCGCAGGTCCATGATGCGGATGGTCTCAGCCACGCGGGCCGGCTCGTCGAGATCAAGGACGGGCGGCCGGCCGGTTTTGACGTGGCAGAATCCGCAGGACCGCGTGCAGACGTCGCCGAGGATCATGATGGTGGCCACGCCGTCGGCCCAGCACTCGCCCATGTTGGGGCAGCGAGCCTCTTCGCAGACGGTGTGCAGGCTGTGATCCTCGATGAGGCGGCGCAGATCATGGTACTTCTCGCCCCCCGGAAGCCGGGCGCGAATCCAGGCCGGTTTGCGCCGCCGCGCCTCGGGCGCCTCGGCGGTGAGGATCATGCTGGACAGACTGACGCTGCTCATGAGCACCCAGAGTGTACGCACGGCCGGGCCCGCCACCGTGCCGGAAGGAAAGTGTGCGGCTGTCGCCGCACCTGCGTCGATACGAACATGGCCCCGCCAGAGTCAATCGGCAGAGGCGAGGGCCTGCACGAGTCATCCGCGACGGATAAGATGCCGTCCTCGCCATCTTCCGCCGAGAGAGGGCACGGCGTTTCCACTTCGGGCGGACATCGAGGTCCCACCCACAGGCACGAACGGAGTCTGACACGATGATCCCGGATTCCACTCTTCCGGCTCGACCCGCCAGCAGTTTCGTCTGCGCGCCACAGATGTTCCAGCGCGGGCGGCTTCGGTCCAACAATATTCTGCGACGGCTCGCCGCCGCGGCCGGTGCTGGATCGCTCCTTGCGCTGGCAGGGTGCGAATGGGACTCCTTCCTCGACCCTTCGGTCACCGGGCGCTTCGAGGAGACGGCGATCCGCGTGCCCATACTCGACCGCATCGCAGTCATCGAGGCGGACCAGGATGACACCATCCAGGCAACGGAGGTTCAGCCCGCCGACCTCATCGCCGAACCTGTGATTTACAAGGTCGGCCCGAGTGATCTGCTGACCATCGATATCTTCGAGTTCATCGCGCCCGGCCAGCCGTACGTCATCCAGCGCCGGGTCGATGAGCGCGGCTATATCACCATCCCGCAGATCGGAGCGGTCAAGGTCGCGGAACTCACGGAGGCGGAGATCCGCAACAACATCGCCGACCTGCTTGATCCCGACTTTGTGCGCAACCCGGTCGTGAGCGTCGTGGCGGAAACCAAGCAGCGATCTTCCTACAACGTGATTGGATCTCTGGGCACGTCCAACGCCTTCTACATCCCCGAGCCGAACTTCCGCCTCCTCGACGCCATCGCCACGGCGGGGGGAATTCCCGACACGGTCAAGAAGATCCGCATCGTGCGCCAGGTGCCCTTGCGCCGCGAAGTCGAACTGGGACATGGAAGCCCTGAGCGGGGGGAAGGCGACGTCAGGCCGCCCATTGAAGTCCAGCCTCCCCAGCCCCCACCCCGCCGGACAGACGAGGACATCCTCGACCTCATCGACGAGGCGATCGAAGGAAACCGAGGTCGCCCAGGCGTCATCGGAACCGGGCGCGAGGATGCTGAAACACATCGCGCGCGGCCCGCGCGGCCGAGCACGAGCGGTCAACCTCCGATTGACGTCGAGCCGCCGACCGGCGCCGCCGGCCTGGGCGAGGGCGACTGGGCCTACCTCGACGGCCGATGGGTCCAGATCGCTCGATCCCCTGAGGCCCGGGCGCTCGCCGAGCGGGCGGCGAAACAGGATCGCCTGCAGGAGTTCGAGCAACTCGTCACGCAGCGCGTCATCGAGATTCCCGTCGAGCCTCTGATGGACGGCATGGCGTCGTACAACATCGTGATCCGCCCCAACGACATCATCATGATTCCTCCGCCCAAGCAGGGGCTGGTGCATCTTGACGGCGAAATCGCACGCGGCGGAACGCTGGCGCTCCCGACCAACGGCCGCCTTACGCTCAAGCGCGCCATCGCGGCCGCGGGCGGCCTCGGACCGCTCGCCATTCCCGAGCGCGTCGAGATTCACCGCATCCTCAGCGACAACCAGGAAGCGATCGTCATGCTCAACTACCGCGCCATCAGCGAGGGCGCGGAGCCGGACGTCTACCTCAAGCCCGATGACCTGATCAAGGTCGGCACGACCTGGTACGCCGCGCCCCTGGCCGTCCTGCGCAACGGCTTTCGCACCTCCTATGGCTTCGGATTCCTGCTCGACCGTAACTTCGGCAATGACGTCTTCGGTGCGCCGCCGACCAACCGGTTCGGGCAATGACGCACGCGGGGCACATTCTGACATGAGCGATCGACCGGCCAACATCCGATTCACACTGGCCTCCCTGCTCGCGCTCGCGGCAACGGCGCTGCTTGCCATATCGGGCTGCGTGTCTCCCGGCCTTCACCAGGGCGTGCCGGACGACTTCAGCCTCGACGCAGCCGTCCTGCCCGCGCGCGGATCGAGCACACCCGACGAGGCGAGGCACTTCGTGCTGCACGCCGACGGCTCCCTCCGCGCGGGCCGGGGCCGGCAGGGAGCAGTCAACGCCTACCCCGGCCGGGCGAGGCAACTTTCCACCACCCAGGTGGCGGAGTTGCTGAGCCTGTCGCGACAGGCGATTGCCGCGGCGCCGCAGGGCCGGTCAACCGCGCCCACGCAATGGCTGCATGAGCCTCCGCCCGAGACGGGTGTGGCACTTCTCCTGTGGGTGCGCGACTCGGGCACGGAATCGGCCGCACGCTTCGACGGGCCGCAGGGCGATCTTCCCCCGCTCGCCGAACTCATCCGCCGCCGCCTCCACGAACTCGCCCTGATGCGCTGAACTCCCCGCCCCTACGATTGCTCGATGGCTGACTCAGCACACTCCGAGCCGATTGTCGGAATTGACCTCGGCACGACGAACAGCCTCGTGGCCTTCTGCGATGAGCGCGGTCCGCGCATCCTGACCGATGAAACCGGGGCGGCGCTCCTGCCCTCCGCCGTGCGAATCGGTCCTGACGGAGCGATGACCGTCGGCCGCGCGGCGCGCGACCATATCGTCGAGTTCCCGCGCGAGACCGTCCACAGCGTCAAGCGCCTCATGGGCCAGACCATCGAGCAGGTGCGCGGCGACGTGGAGTATCTCAGTTATGAGGTCGTCGCGGGCGAGGGTTCGGCGGCTCGCATCCGCATTCACGATCGCCTGCTCAGCCCGCAGGAGATCAGCGCGGCGATCCTCAAGCGATTGCGCGAGATCGCGGAGCGTGCGCTGGGATGTGTGGTGAACAAAGCCGTCATCACCGTACCCGCCTACTTCGACGACGCCCAGCGCCAGGCGACGCGCGACGCGGGCCGCTTTGCCGGCCTCGACGTGGTCCGCATCATCAACGAGCCGACGGCCGCCGCCCTCGCCTACGGCATCGGCCGCTCGGGCGAGCCGGAGACGATCGCCGTCTACGACCTCGGCGGAGGCACTTTTGACATCTCGATCCTCCAGATCATCCCTTCGGACGAGGGATCCGGCGCGGAGGCGATGGACAGCGCCTTCTACCAGGTCCGCTCCACCGCCGGCGACACGCACCTCGGCGGCGACGACGTCGATCGCCTGATCGTCGAACTCGTCCAGCGCGAGATCCGCGGACAGTTCGGCGTCTCGCTCCAGTTTCCGCCGAGCACTCAGCAGGCCCTGCGCCGCTTTGCCGAGGCGACGAAGATCCGGCTCAGCGATGAGGACGCGGCGAGCATCGAGATTGACCTCGGCGAAGGCCGGCGCTATCAGCGCCGCATCGAGCGAGGCGAGTTCGAGGCCATGATCGCGCCATGGGTGGAGCGCACCATCAACGCCTGCGGCCGCGCCCTGCGCGATGCGAAACTCGATGCGAAGCAGATCGATCGCGTCGTCATGGTCGGCGGCTCAACGCGCATCCCCCTTGTGCGGCAGCGCGTCGGCGAGTTCTTTCAGACCCGCCCCTACACCGCCATCGACCCCGACCGGGTCGTCGCGCTCGGCGCGGCGGTGCAGGCGGGCATCCTCGCCGGCTCCCACACCCAGGCGCTTCTGCTTGACGTCATTCCGCTGAGCCTGGGCATCGAAACGATGGGAGGCGCCGTCGCCAAACTCATCATGCGCAACAGCACGGTCCCCTGCTCGGCCAGCGAACGCTTCAGCACCAGCGCCGACGGGCAGACCTCGATCAAGATTCACATCCTCCAGGGCGAGCGCGAACTTGTGCAGGACTGCCGCTCGCTCGGCGAGTTTCACCTGCGCGGCATTCCGCCCATGCCTGCAGGAATCCCGCAGCTGGAAGTCACCTTCCACGTCGATGTCAACGGCATCCTCGACGTGACCGCCGTCGAGAAGCGCAGCGGCAAGCGCGCGGCCGTGCAGATCGTCGCCACTCACGGCCTCACGCCCGACGAAGTGGACCGCATCGAGCGCGAGTCGATCACGCACGCTCGCCGCGACATGGCCATGCACCGCATCATCGACCTGCGCGTGAATGCCGCGCTTGATCTCAAGTGGATCGCGGATGCGATGAAGCGTGTGGGCGATGAGATTCCCGCCGACTACCGCCGCGAACTTGATGAGCAGATCGCGCACCTCCAGTCCCTCGTCGATGCAAGCGAGCGCGACCCGCACTCCGTCGATGCCGACGCCTTCCACGAGGCCAAGGAGTCGCTCGACCGCGCCTCGGTGCGCCTGCACGAGATGGCCATCACCCGCTCGCTGCGCGAGGAGGGGTAGGGTGCTTTGAGGCTCGGCGACATGCGCCAAGTGCGGTGCATGGGCGTCTTGCCCGCGCGAGTAGCACTTTTACCGCAGAGATCGCTGGGAACGCGGCGAGAACCGGAGGCAAACCCCCAAGGCTCGAAGACTCCAAGGCAAAACAAACGGGACAGGTACATTTTATATCCTTTATTATCAAAGAGTTACGTGTGGTTTTTCAGCAAATCTAAATGTACCTGTCCCGTTTGTTTTGCCCTTGTCGCACGGTCGCGCTGCCCGGCGCAGAGTCTTCGGGTCGCGGCTCACCGCCGAACCGGAATCCGCACGCTACATTGTCTCAAGCGCCTCCGCCGCATCAAGGAGGATCCAGGCGCTGAGCGGATCGGGGCGGCCGTTGAGCACGATGCAGTTGCTCACGAGAGTCTCGGCGAAGTGGCGCGACTCCGGCGTGCCGTGCAGGAGGAACACGTGCGCCGCCCACGGATGATTCGTCGCGTTGTCGGGCTGGGTGTGCTGAATGTGCCAGGCGACGGCGCTGGCGATCCGCGCGCTCAGCGCCGCGGCCGTGTCGCCGGCCGCGCGCCGCGCGAGATGCCACAGCGCGTGCAGGGCGGAGAGTTCCGTCTCCGTCCACACCTCGATGGCGCGGCAGGCATCCTGGCGAAAGAGCGAACCCTCGGCGCGCACATCGATCCAGCGCTCGACCGGCCCTGCCGATGCCTCGACCAGCACCCACCACAGGGCGGCGTCATCGCGCGCCAGGCGGAGCGACTCGCGCGCGTGTGCTTGGGAGAAGTCGCCGGGGAGCGAGCCGTGGCGGCGAACCCACATCGCCGTGAGCAGCGGCCCGCCGATCCAATGCGGCCGGGCAAGAGCCTCGCGCCACTCGCGCCGCGGATCAACGCCCGCTAATCCGGACTCGGCGAGGCGGCGCAGATGGGCCGCCCACCTCTCCCGGTCGCTGTGTTCGGCACTCGATCGGATCGATTCTGCCATTTTCAATCGTACCAGCGAGGCGCGGCCGACACGGGATTGGATCGTGGGTTATACTCGACGTATGACCGCGATTCGCACCATTCAATCGACGTCGATCCACCGCCGCATGTGCGTGCGCTGCGGGTTTGACGGGCGCGGCGTGCAGGAGGGCGTCTTCCGGCAGGGCGAGCCGTGGTGCCCGAACTGCGGGTGCGATTTCCGGCGCCGCCCGCCGCTGAGTTACGCGGAGATGGAGGGGCTGTATGACGAGGCGTTCATCTCGGTGCAGCCGGCGGCGGCAAGTCCGCGGCGAGCGAGGCAGGCGCGGCGGATGCTGAGGCGGCGCTTCGAGCGCTGCCTCGCGGCGATCTTCGTGCTCCTCGTCTCCTTCGTCGTGGCAGGGCATTTCATCTACCTCGGCTTGTCAATGATCGGGTGAATGAACCGCGCGAGCCCGCCGCGTACGCGAGGACGCCGAGCGAAGCGACGCGCAGTTGGCCGGACGAGGCGCGGGCGTGCGCCTCGACTTCGTCGATGCGACCTTGCTTGCGCTTCGGGCTGGTTGATCACCCGAGCGCACTGACGAGCCGCGCCTCGTTCCAGACTTCGATGCCCAGTTCGCGGGCCTTGTCGAGTTTGGAACCTGCGCTTTCGCCGGCGATGACGAGGTCGGTCTTCTTCGAGACTGATCCGGACACCTTGGCGCCGAGGGATTCGAGTTTCTCGGTCAGTTCAGGGCGCGTGAAGGACTGCAGCGTGCCGGTGAGGACGATCGTTTTGCCGGCCAAGGGTGAGCCGCTTGCCGCTTCGCACTTGCGATAGAGGGGACTGGCGAGATCGACGCCCGCCCTGGCAAGGCGCGCGAATGCATCGCGCCCCTGCCTGGAGTGCAGATAGTCGTGCAGCACGGGCGCGGTCACCTCGCCGAAGTCAGGCAGTTCCATCAGTTCTTCCACCGACGCATCAAGCAGCGCCTCGGCGTCGGGAAAGTGTTTCGCGATCGTCTTGGCGGCCGAGACGCCAATGTGGCGGATGCCCAGTCCGGCGAGGACGCGCGCCAGGCCGCGCTTCTTCGCCTCTTCGATACCTGCAACAAGATTGTCCACCGACTTCTCCCCCATGCGCTCCAGCGCCAGCAATTCCTCGCGTTTGCCTGGCAGCAGGAAGACATCGGCGAAGTGATGCACGAGTCCGGAGTCGATGAGTTGATCGACGAGTTTCTCGCCCAGGCCTTCGATGTCCATCTGGTCGCGGCCGACGAACCACTTGAGTTTCTCGCGGAACTGCTCGGGGCATTCGGG